>NZ_JALNLQ010000001.1:86702-146996 GCF_023337835.1 Lysinibacillus sp. Bpr_S20 | reverse complement strand
CTTCCGCGGGTATTCACTTCGCTTCCGCGGGTATTCACCTTACTTCCGCGGGTATTCACCTTACTTCCGCGGGTATTCACCTTACTTCCGCGGGTATTCTTCCTCTTCGCGCGGATATTACCCTGCCGCGGGTAATTTCCAAGACTGCTTGCAAGCGTAGTGATTAATGGTTATTAACATTTTATGCTAACTTTCATAATAACCAAAATCAGAACTCAGTGTTAATTCTGATAATTACGTAAATTCATTAGCTAAAAGGCGGTTATGTAAAATATAATCGAAAATATTTTAAAATTATTTGGTGCAGTTTAATCATCGCAAACTCTTTAGATGTTTGTAGGGCTATTTTAATTGACAAAGAAAAGGGTTAATTTTGCAAAATATATAAGTTTTTCACAATATCCCCCTACCTTTTTCACTATATACATAGAGAAAATCCACTTCAAAACAAACTAAATACTCAGTGCTTAGAAAATATCGAGAATGATTTGAACCGATTTCCCTGTAGTAAATTGTAAAAAATCTGATAGTATTTAATGGTAAAACAAAAATATCGTCTGACATCTGACATATAATAACTATTTACCGATAATAATTGGAGGTACTCATTTTGAAAAAATTCTTGATTGGCTTTTGTCTAATAGCTTTGTTATTAGCAGGCTGTACAATTTCTCCGCAAGAAAAGGCGAAGGATGACTATAAAATTGGCATCTTACTCTCAGATGCAGGGCTTGGTGATGAATCGTTTAATGACTCAGCTTTTAAAGGGCTTGAGAAAGCACGAGATGAGTTAGGTATTTTGTTTGATTATAAAGAGGCACCTGATGGCAATTACGAACAGAAGCTAGAGGAACTTGTCACAGAAAAGTATAACGTCATTATTGGTCTTGGCTTCTCTGCACAGGAAGCTTTGGAAAAGACGGCGAAGAAATATCCAGATCAGCAATTTGTCCTTATTGATGGACAATCAGATGTTGCAAATATTACTTCCATAACCTTTAAAGAACAGGAAGGGAGCTTTTTACTTGGAATGGTTGCTGCAATGACGAGTAAAACTGGAAAAATAGGATTTATTGGTGGTGTAAATATTCCGGTTATCCATCATTTTGAAAACGGCTTTATTGAAGGCGCTAAATATTTTAATCCAAATATTGAAATCGTTAGTGAATACTCTGGCTCATTTGATGATGCCAAGGCAGGTGCCGCCATCGCAGAACGTTACATAAAGAACGGCGTAGATTTTATTTATCATGCAGCGGGATTCACAGGCTTCGGTGCCATAAAGAAAGCAGAGGAAATGGGCAAATATGCGGCCGGAGTTGATACAGATCAATTTTACATAGCAGAAAAGACTGTCGTAACATCCATGTTAAAGAATGTCGACCAAGCTGTTTTTACATTGGCTAAAACATTAGTTGAAGACGGGAAAATTTCCGACAAATCATTTTCATTCGGTTTAGCTGATAACGGGGTAGGACTTGCGGATATACGTGTTATTAAACTTACACCTGAGCAACAGACTGCCATTGAACGAGCAAAAGAAGATATTGTTTCAGGTAAAATAAAAGTTACTGCAGAAAAGGGGAATAGCCAGTGACACTACGAAAAAAATTATTTATGAACATACTTATACCTATTGTCCTCGCAATGGCTATGATTGGTTTTATTATCGTTCAAACATTGGATATTCAAACAACTGCACAAGATGATACAGAACTATTACTAGCAGTAAAAGAACTTGAGCAAAGTTTAGTTATTGCGAGCCAATCACTAAATAATTACACTTATTTAAATAGTGAGGCCAATAAAAATGAAGCTCTCTCCACTTTAAAAGAAACGAAAGTAAATGTAGACAAACTCTCAACGATTGCAACAGTAGCTGATCATAAGGCAATCATCAAAAAAATCGAGGGTAAATACGATGAGTTAGCAAAAGCTACAGAAGCGGGGTTTCTTGCCCACAATCGACCTGAGATAAAAAAACAAGCAATCAGAATATCCGGAATCTTAAACGACATGTATCTACTAAAAAAAGAAACAAATGAATGGTATAAAGAAACGAATGATTTGGCAGAGCAAAAGATTTCTTTTATTACCACGACAACAATCATAGGCAGTATCCTTTTAATTATTGCTACTATCATCTTTTCGTATGTCGCAACGAAAAGAATTACAACCCCGATTAATCGAATCGTGGATTTTGCACAATCGGTGGCTGCAGGGATTTTGACAATTGACACCTCTTCCCTATCCTATAAGAAAAATAGTAGAAATGAAGTGGATCAACTGACTGAGAACTTTTCCAAAATGATTGTTAGCTTAAAAAGCACCGTACAATCTATTGATCATGTAGGTAAAAATGTTGGTCTATTTACAAGAGATGTCACAAGTTATATTGAAACGGTAAACGACGGCAATAAACAGATTGCTACATCAACGGATGAATTAGCAAAGGGAAGCCTAACAATTTCAGAGGATATCCAGTCAACTGCTATCCTTATGAATACCATGGCAGATCAATTTACGACTGTTCAACGGGCGAGTGAACAATCTGCCATAAACGGCAACCAGGCACTTACTGCAGTTCAAAATGGTCGTAGCTCATTAGAAAAGCAATCCTCTATCGCGAATGATATTTCATCCACTTCGATTAGTATCAAAGAGGCTGTTACGCAATTCTCTCAATTCACAACAGAAATTGAAGGTGCCGCGAATGCAGTCCACGCTATTGCGGATCAAACAAACCTCCTAGCATTAAATGCTGCCATCGAAGCGGCACGTGCAGGAGAAGCCGGAAAAGGATTTGCCATCGTAGCAAAGGAAGTCAAAAAACTATCTCATGAAACAGAAAAAGCTACTACTTTAATCTCCTCGATGGTGACGCATATACATGATGGCATTACGCTCATCCTTTCTACCGCTGACCGTGGACATCAGCTTTCAAAAGAACAATTACAATCGATGACCGATACAGAAAAGTCATTTGAGGCGATTGCCACACATGTTTTAGACATTAATGATCAGTTACAGCACCTTACGAGGGATATGGAGCAAACTAGCGCAATGAGCCAGCAGATGAACAGTGCCATTGAAAACATCTCCGCTATTACGGAAGAAACCGCAGCAGGAACAGAAGAAATATCCGCATCTACACAAGAACAGCTAGGATCATTCGAAAAAATTAGTGAAAAGGTTTCAGAACTTCAAGACATGACAAACACATTGTCTGTAGAACTTAAAAAATTCAAATTATAAAAAACAGCGCCTCTATTACTACAGACTAATAGGGGCACTGATTAGCACCTTTTATTAATAACAAGTTTGGATTCCGATTAGAATGAAGTGATTGTAACAAAAACTTTTGCTCATAAAACCCTTACTATTTTTAGATCTACTAAAGCCACCCATCTTTATAGCTGGGTGGCCTTTGTTATGCTTCATAAATAAATTTTTCTAGCGTGTATTTTTCTAATTTATCTTGCACTACATTATACCCAATACCAGGTAAGTCGGAAACTTGGATATGTCCTTGGTCATCCATGACGATTTCTGGCTCGACAATGTCCTCATGCCAATAACGGGCAGAAGGAGCTGTATCACCAGGTATTATAAAGTTCGGCAGTGTTGTAATCGCAATATTATGAGCACGACCAATCCCTGATTCTAGCATCCCCCCACACCATACCGGGATCTGATGCTGCTGACATAAATCATGAATCTTTTTAGCCTCAGATAAGCCTCCAACACGCCCTACCTTTATATTAATCACTTTGCAGCTACCAAGTTCAATTGCACGTCTAGCATCATCATATGAATGAATACTTTCATCTAAACAAATCGGTGTATTGAGTTCGCTTTGTAATTTTCGATGATCGACAATATCATCATGCTCAAGCGGTTGCTCAATCATCAATAAGTTTAATTGATCCATCTCTTTAAATAATGGTAGATCTTCTAATGAGTAGGCAGAATTGGCATCTGCCATTAAAGGAATATCACCAAAGCGCTCACGGATTACTCGCAGTACTTCAATATCTTTTCCGGGCTTTATTTTAATTTTAATTTTTTTAAATCCTTGTTTTAAATAACCTTTAATGCTTTCCAGCAACGAATTCGTATCATCTTCAATGCCTATGCTAATGCCAACTGTAATTTCTTTTTTCTCTCCGCCAAGTGCTTGTGCTAAAGGTATGCCCTGCTCTTTTGCATATAAATCCCAAATAGCCGCTTCCACAGCAGATTTTGCCATATTATTACGTCGCACACGGGCAAATTTCTTATTTACCTCATCTGGGTGGTTAAATTCCTGACCAATAACAAGTGGTATTAAAAATTCATCAATAATAGAGAATGCCGTTGAAGCTGTTTCTTCTCCATAATAAGGATAGGCACTAACTACACATTCTCCATAACCAACATGCTTCTCACCATACGCTTCAATAATTAAGAAAATACGTTCTTGCTGCGTCATAAAACTTGTTTCAAATGGTGATTTCATAGTCATTTTCATTTTACGGACTATTATTTTTTCAATTTTCATTTCTCAACACTCCCCTATTTGTAATATAAATGGCAGGCCGTCTTATGGTCGGGTGAATGTTCGACCAACTCTGGCTCCACCGTCCTGCATTTTTCCATTGCAAAAGGGCATCTCGTCTGGAAAACACAGCCTGACGGTGGATTCAAAGGAGAAGGGATTTCACCTTGCAACTTAATCTTTTCACGTTTAATTCGTGGATTAGGTACAGGAATTGCCGATAATAGTGCTTTCGTGTAAGGATGCATCGGATTGCTAAAAATTTCATCTGTCGTTGTTTCTTCTACTAGCTTTCCTAAGTACATTACGCCAATTCGGTTGGAAATATGGCGTACAACACTTAAGTCATGTGAAATAAACAATAATGTTAAATTAAATTCTTTTTGTAAATCCTCTAATAAATTCAGCACTTGTGATTGAATGGATACATCTAAAGCTGATACAGGTTCATCACAGATAATAATATCCGGATTCATGATGAGCGCACGTGCTAATCCTATACGCTGACGCTGCCCGCCTGAAAATTCATGTGGAAATCGAAAATAATGTTCATTTTGGAACCCTACTTTATTTAAAATATCCATCACTCTTTGCGTACGCTCTTGCTTTGTGCCAATATGGTGTATTTTCAAGGTTTCTTCTAGTATTGTCCCGATACGTTTACGTGGATTTAACGATGAATAAGGATCTTGAAACACCATTTGTAAACCACGTCGAATTTGCAGCATTTCTTTTTGGTTTAGCTTATTAATTGTCTGGCCTTGGTAAATTATTTCGCCATCTGTAGGTTCAATGAGTCGCAAAATAGAACGCCCTGTGGTACTTTTTCCGCAACCAGATTCTCCAACTAAGCTATATGTCTCTCCTTTAGTAAGCTCAAAGGACACATTATTTACTGCTTTGACATATCTTTTTTCTCGCCCAACGCCACCATTTACAGGAAAGTAGGTTTTTAAGTTCTTTATTTGTAAAATCGTTTCTTTGTTATCCATACATTGTCGCCTCCCGCTTTCCTTGAATTTCTTCAAAGTGCCAGCACCGGACTTTACGCTCTCCGTAGCTTTCAAGCTTTGGTATAGATGTGCGGCATTCTTCTGTCTGGAATTCACAGCGTGGAGCAAAACGACAACCTGCAGGAATTTGATTTAATGTCGGCACCTTTCCTTCAATCACATATAGCTTTTCCTCACGATTTCCTTCTATAGTAGGAATTGATTTTAATAAGCCTTGTGTATACGGATGAAGAGGCTGATCAAAAATCGATAATACATCACTTTCTTCAATGACTTGTCCTAAATACATAACAACCACTTTTTCACAAACTTCAGCCACAACTCCTAGATCATGTGTAATCATGATTGTCCCCATATTAAATTGCTCTTTTAAGTCTTTTATTAAGTCTAAAATTTGTGATTGCGTTGTCACATCTAAAGCTGTTGTAGGTTCATCAGCAATTAAAAGTGCTGGCTGACAGCTAAGTGCCATCGCTATCATGACCCGTTGACGCATTCCCCCTGAGAGTTGATGTGGAAACTCATCAACCCGTTTCTCCGGTGCTGGAATACCAGTCAATTTCAGCATGTCAATCGCTTTCGCACGCGCCTGTTCTTTTGAAACATTTTGATGAAGAAGGAGAGCCTCCATAATTTGATCTCCTACCGTGTAAACTGGATTTAATGAACTCATTGGATCCTGAAAAATCATAGCAATATCATTACCACGAATTTCTCGCATCTCTTTTGCGGATTTCGCTAATAAATTTTGACCTTCAAGACGAATTTCACCTTCATACTTCGTATGCTTTTCATCGAGAAGTCGTAAAATAGACTCTGCTGTAACACTTTTACCACAGCCAGATTCCCCCACCACACCAACGATTTGCCCTTTTTTAACAGAGAAAGAAACGTCATCGACCGCTGTTACTTTCTTTTCCTCTGTATCAAAATGAACTTTTAAATGCTCAATTTCAAGTAAAGTATCTGTCATCGTATTAACACCCCCTTACTACTTCTTCGATTTATTATGCGGATCTAGCAAGTCTCGCAATCCATCACCAAATAGATTTAGTCCTAAAACTGTTAACATAATTGCAATACCTGGAAATATTGTCATCCACCATGCATTGAAAATAACCGTTTTGCCATCATATAATAAGTTGCCCCAACTCGGTTCAGGTGCAGGAATCCCGGCTCCTAAAAAGCTAAGTGCAGCCTCTACAATAATGGCATCTGCAAAAATAAAAGTAGCTTGAACAATTAATGGTGAAATGACATTCGGGAAAATATTCGACCAGATGATACGCGTGCTATTTGCCCCCTGTGCCCGCAATGCCTCCACATATGTTTGCTCCTTCACGATTAAAGCAGAGGAGCGAATAGTTCTTGCAACGAGTGGCGTAAATACAATCGTTAAAGCAATAATTACATTGATCAAATTTGCACCAAGTGATGCCATAATCGCAATCGCTAGTAGGATGGCTGGAAATGCCATAAGACCGTCAGAAGTTCGCATCAATAAACTATCAAGCTTTTTAAAATAAGCTGCGTATAATCCAATAATTGTCCCGAAAATAGAAGTTAACAATGCGACAGAAAAGCCAATGACTAATGAAACACGCGCTCCATACATAACACGACTAAATAAATCCCGACCGTAGTTATCTGTGCCAAAAAAGTGTTCAGCACTTGGTGGTAATAATCGATTCGCCGTATCTAATGTATATGGCGAAGTCGAGACGATAAACGGGGTCAAAATTGCGAACATCATTATCACGGACATAATAATGGTGCCTGTCAAAGCCAATTTGTTGCTAAAAAACTTCTTCCTAAATAGCGTTCGCTGTCTTTGCTTCATCTGCTTCTTAATGATTGACAGATCATTCATAAAATGTTCTTGACTCAATTTACTCCCCCCTATCTCTTCCCAACTCGTAAGCGTGGATCAACAATCCCATATAGTAGATCAATAACTAAATTGATAGTTACATAGCTAACGCCGATTAACAAAACAACTCCTTGAATTACTTCAAAGTCACGTCTTTCCACTGAGTTAATAATCAATTGACCAATACCTGGAATATTGAATACTGTTTCAACGACAGCTGCACCGGCTACTAAAGTTCCAAAAGTTTGACCGATAATCGTTAAGATTGGAATAAATGCATTTCGTAATGAATGTTTTATTGTAATGATAAATTCCTTTACCCCTTTTGCACGTGCTGTCTTAATGAAATTGGCTGATAAAACATCTAGCATCGAAGATCTTGTCATACGGGCAATAAGCGCAGCCTGCATTGAACCTAATGCAATGGCGGGTAAAATTAAATAGCGGATATGTACATCTAAACCCGCTGCTACCGGTTTATAGCCTGCAACAGGCAACCAGCGTAACTCCACTCCAAATAATAAAATTAAAAATAATCCTAGTAAAAAGCTTGGAACTGATATTCCAACAAGTGAAACGCCCATAAATGTTTGATCTAATAAAGATCCTCTGAACTTAGCTGAAAGCACGCCAAGTGGAATAGCTAGTACAATAGCAAACAATTGAGCCATAATAGCCAATGAAAACGTTGGACCTAAATGCTCCAAAAAAGCTGTTAATACGGGTTGTTTCATAAACAGTGATGTTCCTAAATCGCCCTTAAAAATATCTCCTACCCAAGTCACATATTGTTCCAAAATAGGACGGTTGAGGCCAAGCTCCTCCTGAAGCTTAGCCACCTCCTGAGGAGAGGCTTCAGGACCTAGCATAACTGAAGCTGGATCACCAGGCGTTATATGAACTAATAAAAAGACGACAACTGATACAACAAATAGTACAGGTATAAGTGACAGTATTCGTTTCAATATAAAGTTCAACACAAGCTCTTCCCCCCTAATGAAATTACTTCAAATTCCATAAAATGATCCCTTGCAAGAAATCATCGCCCTCAACGGACGCATCGTATGCTGTTACTGTCGTTTTGTTCCCAAATTTAATAATTGGTACATAATCATATACTTCAACCATTAAGTCACTGTAATAACCTGTCGCTTCTTCCTGTGTTGCAGCACCTGCAATTTTACCTAATAAATCATCAATTTTAGGGCTATTTGTCCAACCTGCCCATTCTCCTTTGGAATCCAAGAACACATATTTATTAGGTACAGGCTCTGTTGGAAAACCAGTAATGAAAATATCATATGCCTTTTCATCTGTACGTCGCTGCTGAACAGTTGGCCAATCATAAATATCAAGCTTCACTTTCATGCCAAGACTTTCTAATTGTTGTTGAACTACAACGGCTGCATTGTAATGGTCTTCATAATCGCGTGTTGATAAAATAACGATTTCTTCCCCATTATAGCCAGCTTGTTTTAGTAGAGCCTTTGCCTTTTCAGTATCCTTTTGATTGTATTGATCACTACCTGCATCTGTATACCAGTCTGTTTGATCTTTAATCATTAAATTATGTTCTAATTCATAAAATTCTGGGCTCGAAAACGCCGCCCTCAAAATTGCTTCTTGATCAAGCGCAGCATTTACAGCTTGACGCGCTTCCTTTTTGGCAAATAATCCTGCTCGCTTGTTAAATACAACCGCATTAAAGCCATTATGATTGATAGAAGTTTTAACAGTATCAGACGTTTTTAATTGCGCCACATTATCGAATGGGATCGCATTGGCTACTTGATATTCCCCTGTTTGAATGCCAGCAAAGCGCGTTGAAGCATCGCTTACAATATTAAAATAAATATTTTCATAATGCGCCTCTTTTTTCCCTGACAATCCACTCGCAGGACTATCCACAGCTACATAGTCATTAAATTTTTCCAAATGAATATATTGGTCATTTTTCCACTCTACGAATTTATATGGACCTGTCCCAATAAATTCTGTTAAACCCTCAGCTGTCGTTGAAGCATTTGCTTCTTCCGTTGTAATAATGGCGATTTGACTTGGATCTGCCAACAAATGGAGCGCAATAAATAGTCGCTTAGGCGTGACTAATCGCACGGTAGTATCATCCACTTTTTCAAATGTTGCATCCGCAAAATAAGTTTTTCCCAAACCTGTTGTTGTCATCCAGCGGTGCATAGATGCTACAACATCTTCGGCTGTAACATCATCATCATTATGGAATTTAACACCTTGTCTCAATTTAAATGTAATAACTTTACCATCTTCACTTTCTTCCACTGATTCCGCCAACATTGGCACAACCTTCGAATCTTTATCTAGTGTCACTAACGATTCATAGATATTACGAGCGACATCACGTGTAGCTACCGCAGTTGTCATCAATGGATCTAATGTTGGCGGCTGAGCATTATAAGCTATCTGTAATTCTGAATAATCTTTATTACTTTTTGCTCCTTTACCACCAGCACTATCATCTGAAGAACATGCTGCTAAGACGAAAAGCACACCCACAATCATTAAAAATAGCCAATTCGCTTTTTTCATGTCGATCCCCCCACAACTTTGTGATTTTCAATCTAAAAGTATTTGCTTTATTTGCAAATAATTTAAAGCGAATACTTCAACATATATTAAGCTAACAAATATTTTTTAAAAATTCAATTATTTTTTCAGAAAATATTGAAAATAAAATTTATTGTGAATATGATATAATAAAGTAAACACTTATTTTATTAAGAAAAAAAAGAGTTTCCTTCAAACTCAACGGAGGTATCAACTTGTACGCATATGAAACTAAAATCCAAGAAAAATTTGATGATTTATCCCCTACATTAAAACGTGTTGCATTATTTTTAAAAGAAAACCCGAAACTTTTTGCTTCAAATTCCGCGACGAAAATCGCCAATATGATTGGAGTCAGTGAAACGAGCGTGATTCGATTTGTTTATGCCCTCAATTATGGGAGTTTTACTGACCTACAAAATGAAGTACAGGATTCTATTTTTGATTTAAAAAATTCATTAATGAGCTTGTCGCAAACATTTACAGAACAAACGAATCATACAGGCATAGAAGAAGTTATGATTCGTGATCAAATCAATATAAAAAAAACGGCTGAAAATATAGACCCCGAAGTTTTTAAAACGGTGGTTAAGCGGATTGCTCTTGCAAGGGAGATTGTTGTATTAGGGAGTGGAGCCTCTTATGGTTTTGCACATTGGTTTAGCTTCACATTAAATACAATAAGAGGAAATAGTCGGATTTTAAATTTATATATGGATGATTTTTCTTACATTAATAACTTAGATGAGAATAGTGTCGTTGTTACCTTTTCTTTTAATCGTTATATGAAACATACACTTGAAATTACGCAAGAATTAAAGGAACGTGGCGTTTATGTGGTGGGTATTACAGATTCAGATATAGCTCCCATAACTCAAATTGCTGATTCTACCTTTGTTACTAAGATGTCCCATATGTCTACCATTGACTCTGGTCCTGTCATTTCCTCGTTATTGAATACAATCTTGAATCAAATGATTCAGGACTATCCAGAGCAATATGAAAGACAAAAGCAACAATATGAGACTACTTATAAAGACCTATTTTGGAATGAGGGATTACATCATGAAAATTAAGCAAGAACTATTACAACATTTTCGTTACTTACATGAAATTGCAGAAGTAAGCTGGCAAGAGGTGAATACAACACAATATTTGAAAGACGTTCTTAATGAGCTAGGCTATAAGGTGACTACTTTTAATGATTGTACAGGGCTTTATGCAGACCTTGGCCAAGGCCAGCCTATAGTAGCGGTCCGTGCAGATATTGATGCACTATGGCAGGAAGTCGATGGCCGTTTTAAAGCAAATCACTCATGTGGTCACGATGCCCATATGAGCATGGTTATCGGTGTGGCAAAATGTATGCAGCATGAAAATTTCAAAGGCACGCTACGTCTCATTTTTCAACCAGCAGAAGAAAAAGGCAATGGCGCTTTAAAAATGATTGAGAAAGGTGTTATACGGGATGTGGAATATCTATATGGCATCCACTTGCGACCAATCCAAGAGATCCCATTAGGTGTAGCGTCACCGGTTATTATACATGGCGCAGGGCAAATGATCGATGGACAGGTAAAAGGAGACGATAGTCATGGAGCACGCCCTCATTTAACAGTCAATGCTATAGATGCTATGACGATGATTAATGAACATTTAAATCAAATTCGCATGGATCCACAAATACCACATTCCATCAAAATGACCTATATTCGAGCTGGAGGCGACAGTCGTAATATCATCCCTGGGAATGGACAATTTGGACTAGATTTACGTGCACAAACGAATGAAGCTATGCAGGATCTGGTACAAAAATTTAAACAAATCATAAACGGTGTACGTACAACCACGGGTGCAACCATTCATTATGACATCGTGACAGCCATGCCTGCTGCTGTTCAAAACGAGCAAGCTATTCAATTTGCACATAAAGGCATTGCTGAAGTCATTGGCGAACAAAATATTATGCCTGCGCTCATCACCTCTGGTGGAGACGATTTTCATTTTTACACTATCAAGAAACCAGAATTAAAAGCAACGATGATTGGCCTAGGCTGCAACCTAGCTCCAGGTCTCCATCATCCATATATGAGCTTTAATACAGATGCCCTTGAAATCGGTACCAATATCTTAACTAAAACCGTGTTAGCCACTTTACGTGCTATACAATAGATTGCTAGTTTTAAGCGTAATTGGATACCGTGGCTAAATCATTTTGATGACCATAAAACAAGTATTTGATTCTACTCCCAGCTTAGAAGATTTTAAGATAAATTAAAAAGACAAGATAAGAAAAAAAATCCCGAATTAACATTCCATATTCGGGATTTTTCATAAATATAAAGTTACACCACCGTCAACTAGAACGATTGATTTTTGTCCACTGTTTGCTCCGCCAATACCGCCTTCGATCTCCAGCTTGGTTTCAAGCCCTCCGCATAGACTAGCGTGATTACTTATTTCAAGATAAGTATTTCATTGTTAAATGGAGGACTGCAACTTCATCTCCTGTGTTTTCATAGCTATGCTTTCGATTTGCTTCAAATTGAATAGAATCAAATTCGTTTAATGCATATATTTCTTGTCCAACTTGAATCGAAATTTCCCCTTTCATCACTGTTACATATTCGATAGCTCCTTCATGATGAGGTTCTGCCTCATATATACTATTCGGTTGCAAACAAGCACGATGCATTTCCAATCCTGTTTCTTTTTTGTAACGAAATATAGTCTCTAATCGCCACATTTGATTTTCTTCAATAGTAAATCCTTCCCCACAGCGTACAACATTTACTATATCTTCTATAGCCATTAGCCGTGACAACGGAATAGATAATCCTTTTGTAATCTTCCAAATGACACCTAATGTAGGATTCGTTTCTCCTCTCTCAATTTTTCCTAGCGTTAATTTACTAACACCCGTTATTTTCGCTAACTCTTCTAAACTTAGTTTCTGTTCATTTCGTATTTGTCGTAACAGTTGACCAACTTGCAGAATTACTTCTTTTGTTTGCATATCCTCTTGTTCTTTCATATGAACCCCACCTTTGATATACTATACTTTACTTTTTAATAAAATAAATATATTATGATATATATATATATATTCAGAAAGGAGCGAACGAAATGCGCGCTATCTTATTAGGTATTTTATCATCTGCGTTTTTTTCAGCTACATTTATTATAAACCGAATTATGAACGTATCAGGTACAAGCTGGGCTTGGACTGCTTCCTTCCGATTTTTATTCGCTTTACCCATTTTATTCTTTATCGTCCTATTTCGCAAAAACCTTCGCCCGCTATGGGTAGAAATGCGTAAACATCCTTTGGCATGGATTGGTTACGGTACATTAGCCGGTGTTGGATTTTATTCCTTATTAAGCTATGCTGCTGTATTTAGTCCTGCATGGCTCGTAGCAGGTACATGGCAAATAACCATTTTAGCGGGTTTGTTATTATCTCCGTTATTTTTTATTACACTGGAGACGAAGTCAGGCGTTAAACGAGTTCGCGGTAAAATTCCAATGCGAAGCTTACTTGTTTCCTTATTTATTTTAACGGGTGTCATTTGTATGCAATTGACAGAAGCTGGAGATATTACTGTTTCTCAATTTTTATCTGGCTTCCTCCCTGTAGTCATCGCTGCATTCTTATATCCATTCGGTAATCGAAAAATGATGGAGGTCGTTGCTGGTCGCCTAGATACATTTCAACGCGTGTTAGGCATGGCCATTGGTAGCCTTCCTATCAGTATTATTTTAGCGATTTATGGTTGGACTACAACTGGCATACCAACATCTGGGCAAATCATGCAAGGTTTCCTATTGGCATTATGTTCAGGTGTTATCGCCACAATGACATTTTTCTTCGCTACTGACTTAGCAAAAAATAACCTTTCTTTATTAGGGGCAGTGGAGGCAACACAAGCTGGAACAATGATATTTACTGTTCTTGGTGAAATCCTTTTATTAAATGGTTCTTGGCCTGTTGGAGTATCTTTAATCGGTATGATCATTATTATGATTGGAATGATAGCCAATAGTATTTTAAATCGTTCTGTTCCTATATCCAGACAAAAGAAAACAGCATAGTTTTACTTTCTCCAAGTAGCATTTTAGATTGTGTAAAATGCTACTTTTTTATGTTGTCATAGATTTATAGTTGTACTTCATGCTGTTGGAAAGTTTTTTTAAGGAAACGGAACTACTATCCATCCTATGATGAAAATAATTCCTGTAAATATCATGATAAATAAGACAACACTTAATCCCCATAGCCCTAATGAGCGACTTTTTTTAGAAAATAAAGCAATGACGCTTAAAGGCGCTGTCAGATACATTAACAAATAAAAGTTATTATTCGTTAAATCAATATTCGTTAATAGCGTAATATTAAGTAATAAAAGTAGACATAAGCCACCAATCACCCCAAACCATCCAGCTGTGACGAATCCTTTTTCAAATCGTTTTAACGTGACCAGTTCCATAATTTCACCTCACCTACTTTTAATGACCGTACAATATCCAGTTTTTCTAATGCAAGGACTTCCTTTTTCGGTCCTGTTACAACAACCCCATAAGTCTTTATGCCATGTTTATTCATGTAAGCAATACGCTCCGGCAATGCTAAATTTTTTGCGCTAGAAACCGCTGTCGCAAGTTCTTCGTGCTTTTCCATAGTTTTCAAAATAGCTTTAAACACTTCTTCATTTGACGTTGCATCTCGAAATGGTGACCAAGTGGAATTATCAGGTTGCACAGGATAGCCAATTGGTGAAACAACTTTACCATCTTTACTTAAATTGGTTTTATCAATACCGGTATCGACAGCAGCCCACACAACATCGACATTAGGCATTGTATCTTTAGCTTCTTTAACTGTCATAAGATCATTAAAAGAAATATAAGCTTCCACAACAGTTTCATCAGGTAAGCCGCCAAGGATCCTCCATTCTCGACCCGTATCCAGTTCCGAATTCCTGTTTTTAGGATGTATTAACCAAGGATTCGTTTCTGTTGGATGTTTTGGTGCTACTCTTTCTAGAGATGTTGTCACTTCTTTTTTAGATAAGCTACCAAGGAAAAAACGTAAATCATAAGTGTTCGCTTTATAGTCTTCCTCTCCTATACGCTTGTATTGATCAAAAGCAAGCTTCATTGAAAATGGCGAAAAGGACATATCAAACTCTATTTCTTCCAGTGATGTATTAGGTTCTGTAACGTAAAGCGTTTGACTTGCCACATCCATTAATGTTGTAGATTTTGTACCAAAGGCGTAATACATTAATGTCAACATATAACTAATTGGCGCAATCAATAATATCACCGTTAAAGTTGCAAAAATCAGCTTCGATTTCGACGTGAAAATTGTTCTTTTAATTGCTTTTTGATATTTACTTTGATCTTTTATATTTGCAATTTCTGCTTTGGAGCTAGCTATTAATTTTTCATAATCATCCATATTGTTGTCTCTCCTTTTCTATTAAGGCTCTCATCTTTTTTCGTCCACGTAATAAATGACTTTTGAGCGTATTTATTTTTAAATCTAAAATATTTGACGCCTGCTCATAAGTACAGTCATGCACATCACACAACATAATTGCCTGCTTTTCATAAGGCGATAATTGATCAAGTAAAGAAATTAACGAATGAAAGGATTCTTCATTTACCGCAATGGTTTCAGGTGTTATACATGTCGATTGTTCAAGATTATTTGTTAGGTCCACACGGCGCTCTTTTCTTATGTAATCGATATGTGTATAATAAGCTACTTTAAATAACCATGGCTTAATATCTTGGACTGTATTAGAAAGTAATGTAATGTGTGCTTTATAAAAAGTATCTTGCGTTAAATCCTCTGCTAATGTTTGGTTTTTGCATAAGGAATATAGATACCGATAGATATCGTTTATATAGCGTAAATAAAGCTGTTCAATGTCCATCTCTTCCCACCTTTCAATCTATCCTCGTTTTACAAATAGAAAAAGTTGCACTAATTTAGTTTTTTTGTATTTTTTAGTCAAGTATGTATTACAAAAATAAAGAAACGACACGATAATGTGAAGAGGTAAAATGGAAGTGCAAAAATTATATCAATAAAAAATGGGATGTTCTTATCGTCATTTGTAGACTTTGAGAACATCCCACGTAATCATTAGTTACGCAATATTTAATACTCTTATAGAGATTCTAATGAAAACTATATATGGCTAGCATATCGTTTTTTGCTTGCTCATTGTCCGGCTGATACCTTCAAACAAAGAAAGAGCATGTCTTTTCATTAATAAAAAACATGCTCTTTTTAATGTATTATTATAAATTTATTAAATACTTAATATGACAAACTTCCTGCTATAATTAATCCTACCGTAATGCCCACAGCAAATAAGCTGAAGCCCACTGCAGTATTTCCTTCTTCAACTTTTTTCGCCAAGCTTGTTTTTGGTGTTAACACGTATTCAATAATCAAATACACAACTATTTGTGTGGCAATTCCGATTAACCCCCAAATAAATGCATCTAGTATATGAACACTTGAAGACCACACTGTATATAAGGTGATGCCTAATCCAATCACTTTTCCCCATAGCTTTAATGCAACCGCTAAATTTCCTTCTTTAATTAATTTCCACTCTGAAAATTTTGTTGTACAAGCAAATGCAACAATACCAATCAAAATGAGAATAAATCCGGTTCCTATATATAATAAAAAATTTAAAAAACTATCTAATGAGAAAAATCCCATTCCTTTAAACACTCCTTTTATGATAACTTTAGTTTGATCCAATCTCTTAAAAATTTTCTAATAACCTATTGGTAAAAAATAAGATTCGTTATCTGTAATTTGTCCCCCTGCGCGAATGCCCATTGCACTTGCCTTACCATTTATATAAAAGCAACCATACATATAATGTACTCGTTTGGTGCCTCGTTCTGTTTGAATAGTAGTTTGAGGTAGCTCTATAAACTGTTGATATACAGGAAGTTCATCTTTATAGGTTTTATGAATATCTTCCGCAATTTTTTTACCTGTATTTGAAAAAATCTCGACAGTATCTCCTTCACGGCCAAATGCAGGCTTTTTTACAAAACTTTGTCCCTGTTGTAAAAACACATCTGGATCTAGATATGTTGGTAAAAAATATTTATGTATCGCGTTATGTTCTTCACGTGTATAAAAAGAATGCTGTTCCTCGTGTAGCCCCCAAATAAGCGCCATTATTGCCTTCGATTGTAGTAAAAAAGCAGAAGGAGGATTTACAATGGCTAAGTCTTGTTGTTTAACTAGCTTCATTAACGATTGACCTACTTTTTCTTTCGTCAAGGGATCTTCATCATATATTAAATGTTCAATTGGATACGTTTGTCTATATAAAACATCGATTTTTTCTCCGTATATATCATACAGACCTTGTGGTAAGACAACTTCTTCATTTTCTAAAATCGGCTTATCTAAAAGTTGTAATTGTTGAAAGTCCATATACTGACTTTTTAATCCAGTGAGTTCTTTTAAATACATCGTTGTCAGTTTATCTTCTTCATGCTCCGAGTGTGCAGCGAAAACAATATTGTTAGCTCCATTCCTTCCCCTCGAATGAAGCGACGACGTTACAGCTTTCAAAATTGCTTGTTTTAATTGATCTTCGTATCCGTCGTTTGGATTTTCCATCTCAAACTGTTTACACACTTTCCCATTCACAAAAAAAGTTTCTTTTATAAACGTAGGTGTATCTGCGTTTATTTCAAGCACTTTTACTTGTTCCTCTGTCACTACTAAATCTAAACGAGCGATGACACTTTCTACTGGAAGTGTTTGTAAACGGATGAAAGAGTGAGTTTCAGTGGGAAATCCAAGCCCCAAAAGTGTGTCATCATCTACCATACGCAACAAAGCAGCAGACTTATAAAAAATATGACCAATCTCGTCGGTTGCTTGACGGATCTTCTGGATCGTTTCAGCACTTTCTTTCTTAATATCAAAGAGGGCATATTCCATACCATATATATCATGCCAAAAATCTTTTATCTGGCTAAAAAACTGTTGCCGATCCTCACGGAATTTGTTCATCTTTACCCTCCAAAACCGCCTTTTGAACCACTACCTATACCTGATTTGTAATTCGATGCATAACTTTTGTAATCAGCACTTTCTTGTAACGAATTTTTTGATTTATAATAATTTCCTCCATAATAGTAACCCCCGGCATGTGTTGAATGACTATCATCGCAATAATACGTACCCGTCTCACTATCCCAATCCCAATCATCGCAATCCGTTCCAGTTGGCTCTTCATATCCCCTTTCGTCCCCACAAGCTGACAGTGTTACTAAAGCCGCAGCTGCTAATGCACCTGTCATCATTTTCTTTGTCTTATTCATTCTAAAAATCCTCTCCCTATGTTACAAGCGTATATCCTGTTGGCTTAACATATAAAACATATACGCCTCGGTCTTCATCAATTTCAGCTGAGTCCCGCTCCCATTCCTTGTCCTCGATATATGTATATATACTGCCGATAATACTTAAAATATCTAAATGATTCGCCATATATTCAAATGTTATAAGCGGATGATTTTTATAGGCATTTAATTCACGAAATTCTAGTTTAATACCTTCATTAAAGGGTTCATTCATGTCCATTGGAGTTTCTTCATACAATTTCACATAAATTACAAATAATCCATCCTCAATAGCAGAAGACAGTTGTTGATAAGTCTTCCCTTCTTTAATAAAAAATTCACATTCTCGTCTAGTTAAAATTTGTGGTAAATCAATATTAGTATAATAATAGATTGGTTCAAATATGTCTTTCTCTTTTTGCAAACGATATTCTAACATTGCACCTTCAAAATGCATAACACACTTCCCTTTATAAATATTGATAGCTATTCGAACCGCCATTTAAATGGCTAAAACTAACTATCGTATGTAGATCTTCTTATCCATAGCTCCTTATACTCTATACGACTGCGAATTATAATTAGTTTCATATTATTCTACTAAACTGAACTTACAGTTGTGTTAATTTAGGAAAAAGAGGTTTATTATTTAGCGATATATAAGGATTTTTGAATATAAAAATCTCACTTATAACAGAAAGATTTAATCTTTCTATTATAAGTGAGATTAAGCTTGAACATTTATTACTATAAACTTAAAGCCCTTGATGTAGAACGCTTTTTTATTTAACCATCTTTCGCTTTTGAATCTGTTCTTGAGTGAGTTGTAAAGATTGTTTTATCGTCTGTGTCCTCTTAGCTTGTTGAAGCGCAATCATCATCGCTGGGATTAAGTTAGCTTCAGAAACGGGTTTAATGAGATATCCTAAAATATTATCTTGCCTAGACTTTTCTATAATTTCTTTTTGGCTGTATGCCGTAATCAACAATACGGGTATATCTAGCTGACGACCAATCACCTCACTTGCTTTTAAACCATTTAGTTTTGGCATTTCTATATCCATTAACACAAGATCCGGTTTCAACTTAAAAGCGAGTTCAATCGCACGATCCCCATCTCCTGCTACCCCTACCACCTCAAAGCCGTTATTCAGAAGCATCATTTTTAAGTCCAGTCTAATAATTGGTTCGTCCTCAGCAATCAGAATCCTTTTTTTCATAGTACATCACAACCTTTCTGAAACGGAAGAATACTACATATGCAAATTCCTTTGTTGCGTAAAGGACACTCCTGTACACTTAGCAAGAAGCATTTGTTCAATTAAATCGGATAGATAGGCACCCGCTTCAACGGATGTCAATCCATCTTTATGGATATTTGAAATGACCGTCCGATCAGCTTCAACTGTTTTTTCAGTAGGCCTATATATCATGTAGGCACTCAAGCTTTCATCTGTATTTAGACCGGGCCTTTCACCAATCAATGAAATGACAAGGTTACAATTAACAATTTCAGCTACTTCGTCTTGCACCCATACACGCCCTCTCTTAATAAAAAACGGCTTTGCGACACTTATATTTTTTAATTTTAACCCTTGTATTAAAGCAGGCAGTAAATCCACTACATTGGCCTCTACAGCAGAGGAACTCAATCCATCACAAACTATAATTTGAACATCTTTGCCTTTATCCCCGTTGTTCTCAAGATATTGAATAGATGCATCGGATAACTTTCGACCAGCATCTAAATCCATTAAGTAAGATTTCATATCACTAGCTTTCGTCTCAAGCTTATGCAAACCCATACGCTGAAGAAAATCATCACTTACATCTCTTAATACAGCATCCTGTGCAGCTGCATGATCAATTAAAAATTGTAAATAGCTTGTCGTTAACATACGGGTTCCAGATCGACCAATACCAATACGAGCGGGTGTAATACTTTGTGCTCGTTCAATAGATGCAGCATTGTGTGGCTTATCTACCCCTTTTATACGATCCTCTGGAAATAATATAGGTTCTTCTTTATTTTGATTGGTAATAGTTTTTGGCGAATTCATGTTTTTCTTCACTTCTTCTACTACTCGTTGAACAATTTCTTGAATATCCATTTTGCCCCACCCTCCTCAATCAAAAATTGATAAATCGCCTGCACGTTTTGTCAGCCTTCCATTTTCCATTAGTCCCATTTTCTCCAACCATTTTTCAAATTCTCGAAGCGGTCGTAAGCCAAGCATCTCACGCAAACTAGCATCATCGTGATAGCTTGTATCTTGATAATTCAGCATGACATCATCTCCGCCCGGTACCCCCATGTAAAAATTCGCTCCTGCAACTGCTGTTATGATACCAGAAACTTCCTGATCATTTTGATCGGCATCCATATGATTTGTGTAAGTTGGAGCCATCCCCATTGGCAAGCCATGCAATTTCCCCATAAATCCATCTTCAAGATCCGCTCTAATTAATTGGCGCCCATCATAAAGTGTTTCCGGTCCAATAAAGCCAGAAACGGTATTCACCATGAATGGCTTCCAGTGTCGTGCAAAACCATAACTTCTTGATTCAAGCGTTTGCATATCTACCCCATAGGCAGCATTTAAAGATACTTCCGAACCTTGTCCTGTTTCAAAATACATAAAGTTCGGACCTGCAGATGTACCATATCGAGCCATCATCTCATAGCCCTCATCAAGAATTTTTTTAGATATACCGAATGCCTCATTTCCTTTTTGTGTACCTGCTAAACTTTGAAACATAAGCGCGATAGGCGCCCCCTGCTTTAATGCTTCCATTTGTGTTGTTATATGGGCTAAAACACAATTTTGTGTTGGAATTTGCCATTTCTCAATAAATTCATGTGAAAGGGTCAACAGCTTTTTGACGGATTCAATCGTATCCACATTCGGATTGATACCAATAACTGCATCACCTGCCCCATAGGACAACCCTTCCTTTATTGAATACAAAATTCCTTCTGGAACATCATTTGGATGATTGGGCTGACAACGAAATGCTAAACGGCCAGGCTCTCCGATTGTCGTATTGCAATGTGCTTGATATTTCATTTTCTGTGAAGCAAGAACAAGATCGATGCTTGACATCAGCTTGGCAACTGCTGAAATCATTTCACTTGTAAGTCCCCTCGAAAGCTTTAATAACTGATCTCTACCTGTATCAGATGACAAAATATAATTTCTCAGCTCACCGACCGTCCAACTTTGAATATCCTTGTAAATCGTGTCGCTAATATCATCATAAATCAACCGTGTTACTTCATCGATCTCATACGGAATAACCGGATTTTCATAAATATCTTTCAGCTGCATCTCACTAAGTACTACTTTCGCAGCCATGCGCTCCAGCGACGATTCCGCAGCTATACGTGCCATCACATCCCCCGACTTTGCTTCACTTGCTTTAGCAAGTACCTCCCTTACCGACGAAAACGAATAATGAGTTCCTTTTACCACACAAGACAATTTCATTACTTCACACCCCTTTTATATGGTTAAGATTCCTACCAAATGAAAAAAAGCGCTTTCACTTATCCCTGAAGAAAATATTCTTCGGGCGTGAAAGGCGCCTTTGCCTAAGATATTATTTTAGTTCATTCTACACTACCCGCAAATATTTTGTAAATAGTTTGAAAACAATATCACCATTTGTTTTAAACTTTATTTGGGGCCTTTGGTAATAAGCCGTAATCTATTTTACCAACTAGTATTCATTTTCTTGGGTAGCGATTATCGGAAAGGTTACTGAAACTTTTGTCCCTTTGTCGCACAGAGGGAATGAAAGAACCCCTTGCATACTCTCTTCAACTAACATATTGACAAGCTGAAATCCTAAAGAAGAAATATCGCCTATAGAAAAAGAATCACCCATTCCACAACCATCATCCGTTACAGTAATCGTAACCATTTGTTTTCGTCGCCTCAAATTTATATCAATTTTTCCGACATTTTGTGATGGAAAAGCATGTTTAATGCTATTTTGAACTAACTCATTAACAATCAGGACGATAGCTGTCGCTTTATCTGAAGGACAGAATACAGATTCCCCTTCAACCGAAACAGTAATATGTTGACCTGGAATAACTGACGAAGAAATTAACAACGTTGCAATTTGTTGTATTAAAAGTTTAATATCCGCTTCCTCAATTCCCCGATGGGCCAAATAATCATGTACTAACGCCATACTAGATATACGCGATATGCTATCGTGAAATACCTCAGCTACTTCTTCTGATTGAGTGCGTAGCATTTGTAACCGTAGCAAACTAGAAATAACCTGTAAATTATTTTTAACGCGATGATGCATTTCCCGAACGACAATAGCTTGGAATACACGTTGCTTGTCTTCACTATTAGTTGCTTTCATAAAGTGTTCTATATTTTTTTCATTCCGAACTTCATGTGAAATATCTCTTTCCTTAATTAGTACGGCTATAGTGTCCCCTTGCGAGTCTTTTATCGGAACAATATCTTGCTGCATGATTCCGCGCTCTTCCGTAATGCCTCTTGATCCAAAAATGGGTTTTCCCGTTTTTAAACTAAATAAAACACCCGGCTCCATTTCTTCATATGCTATCAGCCATAACATACTTTTTTTATATAAAGATGCTATAGTAGTGGGCTTTGCTTCAGCTACAACTAAAGATGCGTTCTGTTCTTTCAACAGACAATTAATAAAAATATCTGCTTGAGAAAGATCAGCTATTATTTGAAGATTTTTAGCCATATCAACGATAATTTCACACTGTTCGTTTGATAAACTTGTCATTCGTTCTAAATCTAAAAGTCCCAACATCATATGCGTCCCCCCTGCGTTTTCCAAACACTATAACTAAAAGTAAAATGGGTACAACATGACAAAAAAATCTGGATAGATTACGTAGTATGATTAAACTCTCCTTTTTTAGTTCCATCATTGGCTTGTATATATAATTAAAGACAATTAATCGTACATGATCAAAACTATCCCACTTGACATATCTGATTATTTCATTTTTTCCCACTATTCATAATATTTTATAACATTTACATGAAATAAAGAAAGAGCATGTTTTAAATTGAGGGCACTGAAAAAGTCCAGATCTTCTCACTTCACAGGGTATTCAAGATGAAATCGTTGAATACCTCGCTTTTTTCATTTGCCACTGTGACCCTACTGTTGTTTTCCGAAGCATTTCGCTCGCTTTCCGCGGGCGAGCGTCGAGCCTCCTCCTACGCTTCGCTTCGTGCGGGGTCTCGTCTGTCTCGCTTTCCCGCAGGAGTCGAGCGATGCTTCTACAAACAACGCAATGTATCCTACTATTATTTTAATCACGCTTTCCTTTAAAAGAATTGTGCAGGTGATGCCCCTGATGATTTAAATCAAGAAACCCTTAATTTAAGTCCATACATGGCAAATTACGAGATAATATAAGAAGAGTTAAGAACAGAATTAGACAATGGACGAAATGTCATTCCTCCAATTCGCAACTTTTATTTGAATTAAATTGCAATTTACATCTTTTGTTGTTTTCCGAAGCATTCCGCTCGCTTTCCGCGAGCGAGCGATGCTTCTACAAACAACGCAATGTATCCTACTATTATTATAGTCACGCTTTCCTTTAAAAGAATTGTGCAGGTGATGCCCCTGATGATTTAAATCAAGAAACCCTTAATTTAAGTCCTTACATGGCGATCTACAATATTGTTAAGCCAAAAAATAAAATGCTTCGCCAGATTGGATGCCTTTATTACAAATTATTTTAGCAACAATTATTGCACAACCTGCGTATTCATGTTTTCTTCTCTGCGCTGACATATGTTATTCCAAATAAGAGCCGAAATAACAAGTAGCGTTCCTACTATATCAAAGATTGTTATGTTATATCCTTGTAACATCATAATCACAAATGTAGTAATTGGAACGAAATTAATAAATAGAATGCCATTAATAGATGATAGGATTTTTACACCATAATTCCAACTAAGCAATGCTACAATACCTGGCAGTATCATCATAAACAATAAATCATATTTTATCGCAAAAATCGTTTCCGAACTTGGGACTGATACATATCCTTGCATCGTAGTAATCATTGTAATGATACCTGTGACAGCTGTACCAAAAACACATGTTAATGTAGAGTAGCGGAGAGTAGACCAATCTTTAAATGTTTGACCGCCCATTGTATATACCACCCATCCGACAACACCTATTAAAACGAATGCTAGCGAAACTAGATTGTGTTTCAGAGTAAGAAAGAAACTCATATCGCCTTTTGTAATAACAAAAATAGCGCCAATAAAAGCAATGATCATACTATTAATCATATACTTCTTCGGTTTCACTTGTTTATACCCCCATAGAATAGCGATCGAAATCATCGGCATGAGTGCCTCCATAATCGACGCTACCATAACACCCGATTCCCCCATTAACATCTGGCCTAGAAAAACAAGCACATTGTAAACAGTAAACGCCATGATCCCAAAAAAGACGAGTAGTTTACCTTTCCCTTCTAATCGAAACGCTTTTTTACCTTCCTTCATCCATAATAAAATGACTAATACAATCGATACCGCGCCATATCGAATAGTTGAAAAATAGAGCGGATTTATATATTCAAGTGCATGATCTGCTACTGGGAACATGGCTCCCCATGACATACTTGCAATTAAACAAGCCATCATGCCTATTATTATTTGACTTTTTCTCACTGTTTTTCCTCGTTTCTATATAACTACTATGAAATTCACAATGAGAATTATAAAAAAGAAAATACATCACGTAAAATGATTGAAAGTGATATTAACTATCATTTATAATGATAGTTTTTAAGGGGGAGTGCTCGATGGAACTACGAGATTTACAGATTTTCAAAAGCGTCGCAAATCACCAAAGCGTTAGCCATGCTGCAAAAGAATTAAATTATGTACAATCCAATGTAACTGCACGCATTAAACTATTAGAAAAGGAGCTCAAAACGCCACTTTTTTATCGTCATAAAAAGGGGATGACCTTGAATCCAGAAGGGCGCAAAATGCTTACATACGTTAATAAGATTTTGCAAGATGTTGAAGAAATGAAACAAGTATTTTTAGATAGTGATACGCCGACTGGTACATTAAAAATCGGTACAGTCGAAACAGTGAGTATATTGCCAACCATTCTAGCTTCTTACTATAAAGGGTATCCAAATGTCGATTTAACGCTGAAAGCAGGTTTAACTGAGGAACTCATTAAAGAAGTAGCAGATCACCAATTAGATGGGGCTTTTATAACTGGACCCATTAAACATCCAGTTTTAGAACAATATGATGTATATACTGAAAATCTCGTTCTCATCTCACAAAACAAATCCTTTCGTATAGAGGAATTTATGACTACACCAATCCTTGTTTCTAATAAAGGTTGCGGCTATCGTTCCAAGCTAGAACTTTGGCTTCAAGATGAAGGTTTACTACCAAAAAGAATCATGGAATTTAATATATTAGAGACAATTTTAAACAGTGTTGCCATCGGTCTTGGCGTGACACTTGTACCACAATCAGTTGCTGAACACCTTTCTACTACAGGCAAGGTTTATTGTCATCCAATTCCTAAAAAATACGGTACAATTTCAACCGTCTTTATACGACGAAAAGATGCATATATGACAAACTCGATGGACTGTTTTTTAAAAACAATTGCGGAGCATCAGCGTATATAGGGTTATTAAGCCCGGAGAAGAACCAACTCGGAGTGATAATAAATAAAGCTGTTTAATTTTCAGTTAAACAGCTTCTCGCAGTCTTAGTCAGGCTTTTAAAATTGCCGCTCCTAAGACTGCATATTTTTTACCTATCGTGAACTTTATTTTGCATTTTTGTCTGGTTGATGAATACCGAATAGATTACCCTCAGTATCAATATAGTATCCTTGCCAAGCCATTCCCGGTAGAGCATATTTTGGCATTGCAACCGTGCCACCATGCTCAAGAATTTTTGCTTCCGTTACATCATAATTTTCCACACCCATTGTACATGCAAATCCATTTACAGCTTGATTTGGTTCCGGAGAAGCACCTTGACGTTGCATTAAAGCGCCATTTACTCCAGGTTCTTCTTCATTACCAGTCACTGCACCAAAGTAAGGCATACCTGCATAATCACTCCAATCTTGAAATGACCATCCGAATACCTCTCCATAAAATTCCTTTGCTCGTTCCATATCACTTACATGAATTTCAAAATGAACTAATCTGCCCATAATACCCTCCTAATAAAGAATTAAATTACTCACTGTGTTTGAGTACAATTACTATATATTATTATTACAAAGAATGGAAATAAAAAAAAATTCTATGAAAAATTCCAATGCTTGTTCCCGATTTTGGTTCTATTTCTTTTAAATTGGAGGATTTATAGCATTTAAATAATCTTTTAAATACTGAATAAATGGATGTTCTTCTATATCTGATTTGCGTGTACATATAAATAAACTTTGCTGAATATCTGCATGTTCTACATACACCCGAGCTAGTTTCCCATTTGTTATACTTTCAGTGACACTGTAGGACGGTGCTAAAGTCATACCGTACCCTGCTTCCACTACTTTAATCGATTCATGTAAGCCCTGCATTTGAAGTCCTAATTTAGGTAATGGACTGTTAAACGTATAAAAAACGGCCTCCAATAAATCAAGTGTCGAGCTACCACGTTCCCGATAAATAAAGTCCTCATTCGATAATTCATAAATGGAGACAGTTTGATTTGCCAAAGAATGCAATGGGTGAACTACAAACCAAAACGGGATATCTAGTATTTTTTCAAACTGTAAATCAGGGTGACCCATTTTATTTTGCACGACAAAACCAAGATCTACTTCATAGCTCAGAACTTGCTCTTCCACAGATTTTACATTGCCTAATGACACGAAAAATTCAATGTGAGGATTAGCAAGCTTATACGCTGCGATCATAGGCGGGAGTATATAGTTTATTGGTATATAGGAAGAAGCAATATGTAATTTTTCTTCTTTCGCTAAAAATTTTCCGAGCTTTTCATCAATTTGTGCTTCTAAATAAAATAAACGCATTCCTTGCTCATACAAAAACTTCCCCTCAGGGGTTAATTGAATGCCTCGTCCTTTTCCTTCAATCAATTTTGTCCCTATTTCGCTCTCTAATTTCCGTATTTGAATTGTGACAGCTGGTTGACTAAGCAGCATTTTATTGGCTGCTGCGGTAATTCCCCCATGTTTTGCTACATTCGTAAAAATCCTTAACGCATGCAAATTCATTTTATTCACACCTTTCTATCCATAAATTAAATTTATGAATAAGCAATTATTATATATTTGTTTTATGTATTATTTAGCTGTAATTTAAGTTTAGAGGTGATTTGATGGAAATTTTACTACAGGAATGGTTTTCGATAAATGGATTTATCTTATTAACAATTGGCTTACTTGCAGCAATCATTGGTGTTCTTTTCGGCGCTGCAGGTTTTATCTTGTTGCCTGCCATGTTACTTATTGGCATTCCGGTACATACAACTGTAGCAGTTAATAAATTTGCGACAGGAATTTCTGCTCTATCAAATGTCGTATCATTTGTAATTAAAGGACATTTATCGTTAAAAAAATTCACATCTTTAATGATGATTGCTAGTTTTGGTGGTGTATTTGGCGCATATTTAGCCACTCGATTATCAGAACAAATCATGAATATTGCAGCTTGTATATTCTTAATTTTCTCATTTTTCATCGTACTTTGCAGTAATAAATTTATGGTAAAGGATATAAAAGAAACAGATGAACAACCAATTAATAAACTCATTCCGTTTGCAGTCTCAATATATGACGGTGGTTTTGGACCAGGCTCAGCTCTAATGAATGTAACCTATCATCTAAAAAAGCAATATACCTATATAAAAGCAGTTGAGTTAACAAGAATTATTACGTTTTCAAGTTGTACAGGTGCCTTTTTCTTTTACTACTTTACGGGCATTGTTAATTGGGGAATCGCCATTCCTGTTTCAATTGGCTCTATTGTTGGCTCGTTCTTAGGTTTAAAGGTCATTCCTTACATCAAAACAAGATGGATTCAAATTTTATTACCAATCATTTTTTTCTTACTGATTATTCAGGTCGTATCAGATTTGCTATTATAAATCACGCTATCTGTGCCTCACTTATTGTAAGTTTTATAGTTAAATGTCGCAATCATGCAAGAAATCGTTGCTAAATGGGTTTTCTTCAACGTTTTATTGTACAAGTTTCGGTACGCAAAGCAAGCGAGAAGGGGCTAACTTCTCGCTCTTTTATTCATCAGCAGGTTTAGTATAAACTTTTAGCCCGACCTGAAAAGGTATAGACTAAGATTGGACTTTCATCCAGCGCGCATTTCTCCCTTTTGAAATAAGTTTAATTTCACCTAATAATTGCAAATCAGTTAATGCTTTACTAATTGTGCTTTCGGCTATATCTGGATAAATGCTTCGAATACAATCTTTTGTAAAAGGTTGTTGTTGATTATGAATGAAATTCTGAATTCGATCTACCTTCGTTTGTTTACATATTGAATCTAGTACTCTGCTATGTAAATCTTTATAAGCCTCTAATATAATCATTAAGAACTCTTTTAACCAGAAGTTAATATTATGCCCATTACAATACCAATGCACCGAAGATTTAAAAATGGCTTCATAGTATTCTATTTCTCTTTTTTTTATATATTCATCTAAACATACATATTTTACAAATGTATGTCCGCTTTTTACTAAAAGTAATTGCATGAACATTAGTGTTAATCTACCATTACCTTGATTAAAAGGGATTATGCAATAAAGATTCAATATAAAACGAGCTATCAATATAAGTGTAGGTAACTCTTTTTTGCGGATTAATAAATTGTACTGGTTGCATAATTGTTCTACAGCCTGTGGAATATTTTCTGATGGAAGAGGATGATAACAAATCGTGTGCATCCCATTTTCGGGGATTTCAGGTATTTCTGGAATGGAAAACGGTTTTTGGCGCCATTTTGCACTATCAGAGGTATGATAATGAATTAATTGAAAATGCAATTCTTGTATAGTTTCTGGACTTATAGAAAAAGTACAGGATTTTTTATGTACAAGTGTCAATGTTTCATAATAACAATATATCGCATCTTCCGAAATTGATTGGGGTATCCTATCATCTAAAATAAGTTCTTTTAATCGCTTATTTGAAACTTTTATATCCTTATAAACCGAAATATAGTTTTTTATGTATTGTAGGGGTATAGCGTTTTCAAGGCTAGTGAATATATCCGGCCTTTGCTCTTTATAAGCTGTCAACATCCCTTTATATTCACTAATTTCACTGACTAAGTTTATTAGTTGCTGATCAATATATCTGTACTGATCTTCGAAAAAATCCCTCATTTTGTTCCTCCTGTTACTATCTCTTAATGCTCTATTACAATAATATTTATCCCTAATATTATTCGAAATTACCATTCAAATAACATCCGATTTAATAGAGCTTTTACTTTCTAAAGAAAGAGGATTATATTCTTTTTATTCCAATGGATCTATCGTAAATGGCCTTAGATACTATTGAATATCGGAATAGTATCTTCTAAATGTACTGCTATTTTTATTATTTTTGTGACATTTCTGTGTAATTTTCCTATATTTTTATCACATTCATTAATTAGATAACTATTATAGAATTTTAAATACTTATATCATTCAACCTTTTCCCCTTTTTTTCGTAACCCTGATCTCAAGCAAAACAAAAAACACTCTTGTTTTGGTACAATACTTATATCCAAAACAAGAGTGCCATTTATTTGATTACTCCAACACTTTATACTATTTTTATATCAAATCGCTACAATTTTACTACGAAAGTGGGAGAGTTCCCTAAAAACAGGTCAATTTGTGCCGCTTTACACCAAAATGAAGTTCGGCAATATTCATTAATGTTATTTCTTTGCTTTTTGAAGATACATTTGATAATCCGCAACACTTAATAATTGCCTCGCTGTAGTCCCATCTTGTGGAAAACATGCACAGCCAATACTTGCTGAAATGACAATTTGATGTTCCTCAATGATAAACGGCTCTCGTAATAACTCATGTATTTTGGCTTTATACTGTTCCACCGCATTTGCAGTGGTCATATGTTCAACTAATAACACGAATTCATCTCCGCCAAGTCGTGCAAAGACTTCCTGCTTTTGAGTAAAATGTTTGCACCGTTCTGCAAACATTTGAAGTAATAAATCCCCCTGTAGATGTCCATATTGGTCATTTACAGCTTTAAAGCCATTCAAATCTATGAAAAATAGCGAAAATAGCTTAGCCTCTTCTTCGATTAAACGCTCCAAACGGTCCAATACAAATTTTCGATTCGGTAAATTCGTTAAACTATCATAATAAACAAAGTGCTCCAAGCTTTTGGAAAAATCAACTGAACTTTTTATATGCTTATTTAAGTTTTGAATGCGCTTAAAGTGATTCGATACATCATATACTTCTATCATTAAATACGATGTATGCTCTACTTGTATATGTTGAATTAATATATTTTGACGAGGCGGCTTCATCTTCGCACACTTTCTTTCAACAAAATATTGATGCATTGCTGCTGAACAAAAGCTTTTTTGTTCATCTAGCAAAGCCTTTTCAAACATATAGGCATAAATCTTTTTATCCAAGCGTGGAACAACTGTTGTTATAGGTAACCCTTTAACCTCTTCTTCACTTTTACCTGTGTACTTGACTAACCATTTATTCCATAATTGAATGTTCAATTTTTCATCCAATAATATAATGCCATTATCTAGCTGATTAACGATCGCTATATATAAATCATTCATCCAAATCCCTACTAATCTCATCCACTTTTCGAATTAAAAATTCGATTGATTCTAATGAAAACTTAATTAAAATGATGCCTAGCACCTTCGAGTTGTCTATATCAAAACTTACATAAAGTAATAATACATTGCTATCCCCTGAGCTCGTAAGTGTTTTATAAAACTCTCCTGCATTATGTAAAATCACCTGCGGCACATCATACTCAAGCTTCATCTCCATCAGGCTTCCCATACCGCCCATAATGGAATTTAGAATAATATTACCTATTTCCTTTACAACATCAAAATCCTCATCATTAAATGAAAGCTCTTCATTCTCTTCTGTATACTCTTCCCCTAAGCAAAGTGCAGTCAAATATTTAATTTGCTCTGCTGGAAAAATAAAATCTGCTCTACCAGAAAAGACATTACCAAACCTTAAAGAGGTAGATAGTACTGTACCATTTATGACAGGATTCAGCACTTCTTGCTCGCCAGACTTTAATTCATGTAACCCTAGTAACTTTATCTCTGGAACTGACAAAAAAATTCTTTTTTGAAGAATTTCTGATAATAAGTTAGCTGCCTCGCCCACAAATACATTATACAACTCTTTCAGAATATCCTCTTGTGTAGTTGTCAACAACTAAATCACCCTTTTATCAATAATTCAATTTCCTTCAGCTTCGCAACATTTATTGGTTTATTAATAAACGCTAACGCTCCAGCAGATAAAACCTCATCACGAACCGCCAATTGCACATCAGCTGAAAGCACGATAATTTTAGCCGTTGGGTATTTCTCTAGTAATTGTATAATTGCCTCTTGTCCACTCATCTTAGGCATTAATAAATCCATAAATACAAAATCAGGGAGAAAGGTTGCAAATACTTCAATACATTCAACCCCATCATTTGCTGTTTCATAGACAGCATCCGGGTAAATAGATTTTAATGTTTGGATCGTTGTTTTTTGAGAAAACTTGGAATCATCTACTACAAGTACTTTCATATTAAAATATATCCCCCGCTTTTAATAAACTGTTTCTTAAAATAATATCATAATTATTTATTAATTGGAAAATATTTAATTAGTTCTCTACAAGATTCATATGAATGAAAGAAAGAACTGTTAGAATAAACTTCTAACATAGTACCAGCTTGAATTAGACTAAAGACAGTCGTTTCAATATTGACAAGATCAAACATCCCTCTTTGGCTTCTCTTTATCCAGAAAATACACTGATTTACTGATAAACCGTCTCTACAGTATTACACTTGGGGTTTTTTGTAACCTTTTTTACTGTAATAAAAAAATTCTTTCTTTCACGAAAGCATTCAAAAAGGCTTAGGAATAGCTCCTAAGCCTTTCAAATTTTCTATTACTTTTATAAACCCTTATATTCTAAAAAGGAATCAGAAAATATTTTATAACATAAAACGATATTTTTATTATTTTAATCATATTTACTCATTAGTTCACGAATCTTCTTCGCTACATCTAAACGTTCAATATTTTCATTCGCATAACTTTTCACATCATTACTCCCCACGCATACACTATGCACAGCTTTTTCAAACAAACATTGGTCGTTGCTATCGTTCCCAAAAGCAACAAACTGTTGAATGTTCAGCATACGTAGTCCCCTAACTTTATTAATTCCTAAAGGGCTAATGTCGACAGCATCCTCAGTTTTGTAGTGTGTGACTACGACTGAGATTGATTGAAGCTCTTTTAACACTTCCTCATTCGCTTGGAATAAAACTAATTTGCATACTGGTAATAATTGTTCCAAAGGAATATTTGTTGAATTATTTTTATCGATATTGTGATAAATAGGATGCGTAATATCACCAGTATAGGAGTAATCCCACTGACCATCTGCTAAATATTTTAACTGATGTTGATGAATCAGTGTAATGAGTTTATCTAAAAGTTGTTGTTCAAAATGTTTCACTTTTATTCGTCCATTATCATATGTAAATGTACCATTTCCTCCGACCAATAGCCCTTCATGAAAATCCTTTGGTATGATAGGTACTAAGTCACGAATAGGTCTTGCTGAGGCAAAAATCACTTGATGCCCTGCTAATTTTAATTCTTGAAGTGCTTCAATAATTTCTTTATCAATACTTTTACCATCAAAGCAAAGTGTTCCATCTAAATCGAATACAAAGTTCATTTGAATCCCTACCTCTTTATTAATTAACTATAACTATATTAAAATGAATAATATTAATACAGGACAGATGTCTCGGAGGAAAAAATGAATCAAAGCCTATTTAAATCTATTTATGACTACACTTTTACACAAGATCTAACTTCATCCCTTATCGTACGTCCTTTTCAACCAAATGAATATATTCTAAAAGCTGGAGATCAAATAGACGGAATTTATTTTTTACTTTCAGGAAGGTATATGGTATCTAGTTTAGAAGTGACTGGTAAAGAGTTACTATTAAGGTACTGCCAACAACCATCGATTATGGGCGATATTGAAATATTTACAGATTGTTTAGTTGTATCAAACTGCATCGCCGTAGAGCCATGTGAGGTTTTAATTATTCCATTAGAAGTGTACGAAACTCATTTAAAAATTGATAGTAAATTTAATCAATTATTATTGAAAGAGTTAGCATATAAGCTCCTAACTTGCACAATTTCATCTAGAGTTAATGCGCTTTCCCCAGTAAATGTACGTTTAGCAGCTTATTTATGTACTGTCGAATCCCCAACACATGTAAATCAATACATAAAAACAAATTCTTTAGATGATGTTGCCTCATTAATTGGTACTACAAAAAGACATATAAATCGTATCCTAAAAGACTGGACAGAAAAAGGAATTATCAGTCGAGAAGATGATGCGATAGAAATTTTGGATTGGTCTAAGATGAAAGAAATTTCTGAAAATGTACGCTTTGAATAAACTAAATGTTTTTGGAAATATTTTTTATCCATAATAAAGCTTTCATACTTGGTAACTTCGATTTAGAAGTGATCATATGAACGCCATCAAAAAAAACTAATTGTAGTTCTATTTGTTCTTTTAATTATTGTTGGCGCTACTGCCAATAAACTTCATGAAGCTGGCGTTCCAGTCACTGCAGTACGTTTCCAAGGTATCATTCACGATTTCGTGATGCTCAACGCCTTAGCTAATACTGAAGCTGCACGCGGAGCAATTGATCTTGCCACAACCTGGTTGCGTAAAGGGTTTTAATAAATCTATCGTTTCGTCACATAGAAACTACTGCAAATAAATAAAAAAACAAACAGATCCACTCAAATAATTGACTATTTGAGTGGATCATATATTTATTCAATCAAACATTTAACTAAAGCCCCTCAATTAAAAGAAGCGTCTTCACTTACTTTTAGAAGGGTCCATTTACGTGAATTAAATTTATTACCTGTTTTATTCATTAAATAATGGTTACGAAAAAGTTGTGAAGTGCGTGCAATATAATAACCGACCATATTGACCCGGTCTTTTTGTACACAAACCCAAAGAGTAAGCCGAGAAAAAGAACATATAAATGCGACCCAAAATGAAAGATTTTTTCATCGTAAATCCAAATTGGATAGTGAACCACTAAAAATAATAAAGCTGTTAAAATATTTGCTTTCCAAAAAGTCATTTTTTTATTAATCTCTTGTAAAATCAATCCCCTAAAAACAATTTCTTCGGCAAGCCCTGCCATAAGAATACCATTAAGGTAATCGTCAAAGGATAATGAAAATTGAAATGATTGCTGATTAATTATATAAGTTTCCGAAGTAAAATATAAGCCAACTAACAGTGAAAGAATTACTCCCCAAAATAAACCTTTCTTAACATTTACGTTCATTTTTAAGTAGTCAAATGGATTAGTATGTAAATAATATTTTATGTATAACGAAGTTGGAACAATCCAAACGAAACTTTTAACCAATGCCTCTAATAAAGGAGAGATTATTTCACCGAACGAATAGATGTATTCGATTAACCATAATTCTTTAATTGTCCATACAAAGTAAAAAATGAGTAGAAACCCTATCATTGTTTGTACATCATTATTTTTCACTTTATTTTCAAAACTTAATTTAAATGCCATTTATACCTCCAAAATGCAATACTTTATTGCAATTATACCTAATTATTGAAATCCAGTATAGATTCGGAAACTACGAGTTTCAAAAGAATGCTATAACATGTTCATCATTAACTTAAGTAATGTAATAAAAACCTGTGTTTTTATTTTCACTACTGATTAAAGCGAAATTTTTCAAAACCATCACCAACTTTTTCCCTCTTCATATTCTATAGAATCAGATTTCGAATTGAGGGGGAAACGTATGGGGATTGAATTCACAGCTCTCCATTGGATTTACGTTATTTTTATTGTCCTGATCATTGGCTTTATGGTTAAACGTCGCGATACCACCCTCATTTGTGTACTAGGCATTTTCATGTTAGCAATTGTTACTACAGGCGATTTAACTTCGTCCATTAGCAGTGTTTTTAACAGTTTTATTTATGTCATCACTGAGCTGTTGTCAACTATTCTCATTATTTCTATTATCGTAGCCATGAGTCGGGTCATGATGACTTCGGGTATTAATGAGGTCATGATTGCTCCTTTTACAAAAATCATAAAACACCTGCATTAGCTTTTTGGACGATTGGTCTGTTAATGATGTGCATCTCTTGGTTTTTTTGGCCATCCCCGGCTGTTGCACTGTAAGGGGCGGTTTTACTACCAGTTGCTCTTCGTGCAGGATTACCAGCACTCGGTGTAGCGAACGCCTACAAAGGAAACTTTTTGAATACATAAAACCAATGCAATATTCATAACTTTTCTTTCAGTTACAACCTCAAAAAAGCTTAGGAAAACAACTCCTAAGCTTTTTTGAGGTTGAGTAATGCTTGAAATCAGATTTTTTTAATAGCTAATTAAACAAACTCCATTCTGAAAAATATTAATCAAAATTGAGTTTAACCTTTTTTATTTAGTATTAGATTTTTTATATTGTTTGATTATTTTTGTACTCCTTATTTCATTAAATCACCTATTAGTTGAATATAATTTTAACTTTCTTCGACGTTTATAACAATTTCCCCAAATAATTTCTCATTAAAATATATTTCTAATTTCCATAATCCACTTGTAGGGAACATCATATTCGATGGGATATGGGAATCGGCACCATTATTAGGGCTAATGGAAGTATTGGAATATTGCCATACTGTATCATCGCCAGATACCAACACGGGATGTTCTTTCCCTTCATTGTCAGTTCCAACAACTTTAAAATTACCACTGATACTATCTTTATCTCCCCAAAAATACCACATATACTTATTTACTTTATTAGCAATAATCTTTTCTTCTACTACCTCACCTTTTTTACCCGTACCAACCAAAAAACCAACTTTCCCTTCTTCGCCAATCAACAAATACTCTCCTTCAGTCCCATCACCCAAAGTAATGGGCAATGAAAAAGTAGAACTTACCTCACGTGTTTCTTTCTTATCAATATTGTTACAACCGACAAGTGTCATTAAAAATAGCATAGAAATCAACATAATCATTTTGTTCCTCATATTTCTCCCCCTTATCAATTAGGCATTACCTGTTATTAAATAATATAGATAAATTCTTCTTAGATGAACGATATTTATAGTACTACTTCAACATTCTTATAAATATCCCTTCTTCTTCAACTAACCTGCCTGGTTAGCCATCCATGTAGCGCAAGAGCCAGCGCTACACCACAGAAAATGAAAAATGATTAAGTTCTTTCAGGGAGTTTAAGTACATTTCTTCACAATTTCCAAAGAGTTAGGGGCCGGGATCCTGTAATGGTGTTACTTTAGGAGTTATTTTGCACTATGAATATAATTAGGCTTTTTTCGTTGCTCCATTAAAGCCCCCGTTAGTTTAATAAGAACAGCGACGCTTCTTCCGCAATCGCGCCCGATTGTGGAAAATTGTTTTTCAACTATAGCCCCTGTAATTGAAGTATAGAAACGATAAAAAAATGCTGGTATACAGCTTAATAAATTGTCTCTATATACAGGTTTATAACACACTATGAAAAATCTCGAAAAGTCCTATCGTAGCTATGTTTATATAGCTTTGCATAAAAAGCTGTATAAACAATAGTTCTCGTAAATAGGCACGAACGTTGATTTAACAACATTCGTGCCTTTTTGGTGTTTCCAAACTTTTATTTGGGAACGTTTATTTTGAATGAAACTGCATACTCTATAAATTTTTACTACACTACACCACCCTTAAAACCAAATTGTTTTTTTAGATAGTGTCTTTGGAACTTCTATTAACCTTGCTACATTCTTGCCTTTATTAAATCTCACCTTGTTTAACCAATAAACAAAAGCATCTGTTCGATAAAAAACACCATATGTAACAGTTCCATCTTCCTCTTCTTCAAACCAATAAGGATGTTGGTTCTTTCTATCAAATAGCCAATCCCAAAATTCCTCTTGTAATCGATTAATATTTCTCCCTACTTTTGCAGGACAAATCATATACTCTATATCATCTTCATAATCAAATCCGACTTTAATAATCATAATCCATTCTCCCTTTCTATTTAGTAAATTTTACAAGACGTAGACTATTATAAATTTCTGGCACACCTATAATAACATATATATTTTATTGAAATTTTTGCTAAGTATTAACTTTCCCAAAGCGTCGTTTGGTCATAACTTAGCGTTGTAAATCCCTATAATTTTGAAGGTACTCCTTGTTGCACTAAACTGCCTCGTTAGTTCAATAAAGAAAAAAAGAGCTGCATTATGCAACTCAATGATTTTCAAGTAAAGCACTACGTTAGCGACAGAAGGATGGTCATGGAATTCGTCTGAAAGAACGTTCGTGCATAATGGTTGAAAGATCCATTTTATCGTGCATAATAGTTAAAGGATTCATTTTGATGTATGGAACACCATACTATTGGAAAAAACATCAGGATCCAGGAGGTATATAATGAAAGATACGCTTGAACTATTTCGTTACCATGTTTGGGCTAATAAAAGAGTTTTTGAACATTTAAGGAAACTTCCTGATGATCTGTACCGTAAACCACTAAATAGTGTATTTCCTACCATTGGCGATGCATTAGCACATATCTATTCTGTGGATAATACTTGGCTCAGCATAATGTCCCATGAAAGTCCTGAGGACATCTATGTTGCGATGACGAGTTCACTTGAAGAGGTTAAAGATGCCACGCTCGACTCTTTTGAGGCTTATTTTGCTAAAATTGCGGCTCGATATGAAGAGTTTATCTTGAACCACCAAGATGATTTAGAGGAAATATCTGAGTATCCGCTTAAATTCGGTGAGTTGCGGGCTAATTACAAAGATCTCGTTAGGCACGTGGTTAATCACGGTACATATCACCGTGGTAATATTACCGCAATGCTCCGACAAATGGGTTATTCCGGTGTTTCCACAGACTATGGCTTTTACCTTTTTGAACTAAAGCGGTGAGCACTCCTTCGGGAGTGTTTTTTTGTAAAGGTCGTTTTCGATTTGTTGCCGACAGATTTTCTCCTGTATTGTCTTTCCATTTCTAATCATCAAAATGTAAATGTTGAATGAAGTGATGCCTGTCTATGATATCCGTACATTTAACCCTTAGCTTTCCTGTCTTAAAAAACCTGCTCCGTTAGTAAAATCACTCCTTATGTCAGAATTCTATTAAATTGGCAATAATCCCTTTTATATTACTATTTTAGGGGGAATGGAATTGTTACTGTCAAAAGCATGGACTTTGTTTGAAGCTAATAAACGAATAGAGGGCTTTTCGCCACAAACGCTGAAAGCCTACCGGTTGCAGTCTTTTCTATTAATTGGTTATTTTAAGGATATAGAGATGGAATTACTTGACACCAATCAACTGAAGGAATATCTTGCTATATCCGGCAAGCACTTAAAATCAGCCAGTCTTGCACACCGTATTCGCTTTATGAAATCATTTTTTCGTTGGTCTCATGAAGAAGGATACCTAAGTAAGAATCCAACTTCCAAAATTAAAGAACCGAAAGTAGGAAAGCGGATACCCAAGTATTTAACCGAACGGGAAATTGAACACCTCCGTGAATCCTGTCATTCCGCAATGGAAAAAGCAATTTTCGAATTCATGTTTTCTACTGGTTGCCGAATTGGAGAAATAGTTGCATTAGAAAAGAACCATATTAATTGGTCCAATCAATCCGCAATCGTTAGAGGAAAAGATGATAAGGAAAGGGAGGTTTATTTTAATACGCGTTGTGACATATGGCTTAAACGATATATTGAAAGCCGTACTGACAATAATCCTGCCATCTTTGTGACAGTAAGGCAGCCACATAAAATGAGTGTTGCCCAAATGCGATACATCATCAAGCGGATATCAAATCGTGCTGAAATCAATAAAGAAATTCATCCACATCAATTTAGACACAGCTATGCAACTCATTTGTTGAACAATGGAACCCCCATAGAAGTCATACAAAGTCTTATGGGGCATTAGAAAAGCGAAACAACTAGGATCTACGCTCAATTAAGCGGGAGGCTAAGGAAAGAATATTATCAGAAGTACTTTTAAATGTAAAAGGTGCAATGTCTTAAAAGACTTTGCTCCACTTGACTAAAGCACTCCGTTAATTTAAGTGAAACATTACTAAATCTTCGATAAAAAAAGAGAGCTGCTCAGCAGCACCTTAGATAAGTACCAAAATCTCGTTTACATAATGAAGTGAAAAGAGCTTACATATCCAAGCTGTTGATGATAGCCAATATTTGATGATCTGTCCATTTGCCATTAATCTTCAGATTTTCTTTAGCTATACCTTCTTTTTCAAACCCTGCTTTTTCTAATACACGAATAGATGCTATGTTGTCAGGCATAGCTCCTGCTTCAATTCTGTGTAGTTTTAATTCTTTAAAAGCAAAGTCTACAACAAGTTTAAGAGCTTCCGTTGTATAGCCCTTTCCATTATACTCCTTATCTAAAGTAAATCCCGTATAACAGCTTTGCAGGTCTCCCCTTGAAATTTGAGTTAATGAAATGTCTCCAATAAGTTTATCAGTCACTTTTAAAAAGATTCCAAAAGGATATAATTGCCCATCATCTGTTTTTTCCAATGCCTGTTGAAGGCGTTGTTTTTGATATTTCTCTGTATAAAAGGTTTCCGGGAGTAATGGGCTAACTCGTTGAAAAAATTCGCGATTTCTACTATGCAAGCTAGCTAACTCGCTAGCGTCAGAAATTTTGTAAAGTCGAAGATATATTTGTTCCCCTACAAGCTTCATAGAATCCCTCCGATTTCTTTTTACTACTATTTTATTTCACTTTATAAAAGAGTATGATATATATTACTATTTTAATGTAAGTTCGTATTGTACTAATCTGCTCCGTTAGTTTAAGTGAAATGCTTCACAATCTCACAAATTGGTCGCATAAAAAATGGCATGACAAAGAAGAATTATTAATTTTTTTGAAATAGAGCAGTCAAAAAGTCAGGTACACCGAAAACAACATTTGGCTGTTCTATTACCTTCATTTTTCTTATTTCAATTTCCTTAAAGTCCCTAAATATAAGCCTCAATTTTTCCTCTGTATATCCTAAACCACCATTAAGGCTTCGTAATCTATAAACTTCCCAATCCGATATTTCTGCTCCACCTAACTCCCCACCTTCAATAAAACAGGTGATTGCAAAGAAGCCATTAGGTTTTAAAGCCCTTTTCACTATATCTATGTAATTCATTCTTCTATGAGGAGCAACATGGTGAAAACAACCTGAATCATATACAATATCGTAAGTGCCTTCTTCTATATTTAAATCAAAGATATTTTCATTAATAAAGTTTATACTGACATTTTTATAGTTTGCTCGTTCTTCTGCCCATTTAAGTGTTTCTTCGGATAAATCCACTGCATCAATCGTACAGCCTTTTTGAGCAAAATAAATAGCATTTCGACCAGGACCACTTCCCAATTCCAATACTTTCCCTGGTTTAAAAACGTTTTTTTCAAAGTAACTAACTAAATTTTCATCGGGAGAATCTATAAAAAAAGGAACACCTTTATTGCGGTCGGAGTAAAAATTATTCCAAAATTCCGTAGGTTCTCTCAATAACGAGTCTAACATTTCCAATAAATCATTATAATCATAAATAGTTTCTTTCATAACATACCCCTTTGTATAATTATTGACCTCTTTATAATTATACAAAATTATACAAAATCGTTTGTTAAAGCAATATTAAAAATATATTATTTCGCATCGTAAACAAACTCCTAAAAATAGGTTTTTTTCGCCTTAAGCGTATTCTAAGGTGGTTAATTTTCAATTGTTTATATCAAATAATAGTATCCTACTTCCCTTTAATAAAACGTTTATAATAACCCTGTACATTGTTAGAAGGGGACAAGGAATTCAATTTTTTATTTCTTGTGTTACGAATATTACAATTACGTTACAACGTTATTCTTATTGAATTAACCTGCACCGGTTAGTTCAATAAAGAAGCTGCATATGCAACTAAATAATTTCCAAGTAAAGCTCTCCGTTATTTCAATAAGTACATACTTTCCTCAAAGTGTTCATTAGTTTGCTATAGCGTGTAAAGACGTTACGTCTTGTTTATGATATAATTTACATAAATTTCATAATGAGGTGACAATGTGGGGAATGATAAATTAGTTTGTAAGGTTTGTGGTAATGATTCCTTCGCACAAGGTGAATTAGGCGGATCTATGGCAAATGTAAAACCCGTTAAGCTCCGATATGCTCCATTTTTCGAGTTCACCACTAATTTTGACTATTTGTACGAATTGCGGAGAAGTAGCTTCAATGAAAGTTAAGAAACCTCAAAAGTTCCAATAGTACTTTATATTTCATATAAAGGTTCACCTTCCAGCGGAGTGAACCTTTATTAATTTCTTCCCTCAGAATGAAATCCCTTACTGAACACTTTGTTTCGTTTGATCCTTACAATGTTCAGGAGTCACATTTGGAATTTAAAATAATGGAATAGTGAAGATAATTAATATAAAACAAAAAAATTAGGTACTCACTTTTATAGGGTTTTCAAAAAAAAAGATTCTTTTGATACATATCCTTGGTGTACCGAACGCCAATAAAAGAATCTTTCTAAATACATAAAATCAATTCTATATTCATAACATTTCTTCCATTTAAAATCTCAAAAAAAGCTTAGGAACGACTCCTAAGCCTTTCTATTATTGAGTAATGCTTGATTCGAAACCAGATTTTTTAAATAGCTAATTTAAATAAACTCATTCTGAAAAATATTAATCAAAATGGAGTTTAACCTTTTTTATTTAGTATTAAATTTTTAATAAAGTTTTATTATTTTTGTACTCCTGATTTCACTAAAGCCTCCGTTAGCTTAAGTGTATCCATTCACAAATGTGCAAATAAGAGTGCAGAGCAAGGTCTATCAAGCAAGAGTATAAGAATATTAAAGAATGCGAAGTTTAATACCGAAAACACCTGATGAAAAACAAATACTCAAAATCAAGAATGTGATTCCTGTTATAATTGAAATTAATCCAATAGCATATTCGACTTTATCTTTAAAAATTTTGCATAAGATTTTATAAAAAACAACTCCAAAGAATCCTCCTAATCCATTCAAAATTATATCATCAATGTCAGTAGCACCTACTTTAAATGAGTATTGGAAGATCTCAACTGCCACACTAATAAGAACGCTCCATAAAGTGTTAATGAATATCCTTTTATTGTGATTGAACAAAATCAAATAGATACCTAATGGTATAAATAAAACAATATTACCCAGTACATTAATTAATGAAATAATACCACCATTAGATAAGTAATCCGTTATAGTATAAAACGGTATAAGATTTACAGATTGAAATGAATTTGTTTTAAAAAATAAAAATGCAAATAAAATAAAAATATAAAATCCTAATCCTATAATTAACAAAATATAGCTGTGTTCTGTTTTTTTACTTTCATTAATCTTCATAGAGTATTCTCCAAATTCTAATTTATTTTCTTATAAGATATCTGCCTATATTATTATAATCCCCTATAAACATTAATATTTACTTAATTTAATCCCTATTTTGGCCGTGTGGTAATACCGTTCATCAATTTCGTTCGGTTTATTCCGCACCCTCACCTGAGTTTATACGTGTTATCAGGAAATAGTGTCACAACCACACCATCCGTATTATTGCCCGATACCTCAAAACGAAGATTTGCTGGCACATTAATAGTGGTATTTTCTGTAACAGGATAATATATGACCTCATATTTTTGACCATTTATAGTAGCAGAAATATGTTTTTCTTCTTTTAGATAGTCTAAATATTCCTCTAAAACATAATTCTTTTCTTTCATAATCGCACTATGCGGTAAACCGACATAGCGGATATGCCATGGTTCATTCATAATTCCCGTTATGTCCGTTTTATCCTTTGGATAACGTAGAGTAAACCCGTATTTCCAAGCGTTCTCTGCAATCCACTCTCCCTCAGGTGCTACCTCCATCTTCCCTTGGGTACTTCCCACATCAAGCGATAAACCTAAATTGTGTTCGCTGTAGCCTGCTGGCAAGGCACGAATGGAACCCATTTCTTTATAAAGTTTAGATTGCTCTTTAAATCCTCGAAAACCACTCGTAATTAAAAAACTAGAAACTTCATCTTCTTCCGCATCAAGAACCATATCCGAAAATTTCCTTGCTATATCTTCTGATAAATATGTTTCGCTATTAAACAATCTGTATCCTTTTACCAATTCTTTGCGAGCATTTAAATTGATTACATCTGATTTTATACTTTCATTGTGAACTGGGTACTTATTGTTGACCAAAAGTAAATTTCCTTGAAAAATTTGTTCTACTGGAATTTCTACTTTTGTTATATTTCCAGAAGAAAACTTACCCTCCACTACACCATTCTCATTATTGGCATTTCCTATTACACCTTTTTCCTCTTGAAAAAACGGTACTATCTTAAAGGCTGTCACACCCAAACATATTGAAAAAATTAATAAAAAGCCCCACTTTTTCATTCTTAACTTCTCCCTTATTCTTCTTTACTTAAAAGATTATAAGTAAAACTAATTAAGAAAAAGGTAGGATGAATCTTAAGTTTTTCTTAAATTATTTACTTAAAATATGATGCTATCTTAACTATTTTGTTTACTTACCTCTTGTTGAAATAAAACCATCAAATCAACTATTTCGAAAACAATTTCTATGTTAAAATTAACTTCAATATGCACCTAAAAATACTCTTTTCTTCAACTAAACTCCACCGTCAGTTCAAAACAGCTAGGTTTGCTTTGCTAAAACTAATGGAAATCATTAGCTTTTTTTATCCACTATCTGATGCAAAATGGATCTCTGTGATATTTATGACGACGACGTACCGTACCAAACGTCAACAAAGGAATATTTTTAAATACATAAAAAACCAATGCTATATTCATAACATTTCTTTCATTTAAAACCTTAAAAAAGGTGATTCATTTTTTCACCAAAATCCTTAGACATAAGTTCATCAAAAAGGTCCCCATCTCACCGTTGGACCTTACCCTTCTTCTGTTATGTTTCTTAGAATTTAGGGTATTACCTTTATTTATCAATTTATTAGATGATTTCTAGAAAAGCAAAAAAACTCTTAAGGATAAGACCCAAAGAGGTTAAATAAATTTGTTGTCTGTTTTTATTGAGTGTCTTCATCACCTTTGCACTCCAAAATATCACCTGGCTGACAGTGCAAAGTCCTCATATCGCTTCTAAAGTTGAAAAACGAACCGCTTTTGCTTTCCCATTTTTCAGAATAGAAAGATTCGCCATAGTAATTCCAACCTTTTCCGAAAGCTCCGTTACGCTCATTTTTCGTTTTGCTAACATCACATCAATATTAATAATAATTGCCATATCATCCACCTCAGACCGTCAAATCGTTTTCTGATTTTATATTAATCGCTTCTTGTAGAAGTCGTTGGAGGATAGCAGCAAAAACGGCGATAATTAACGAAGCAAAAATGATGATGAGTCCCATTATTCCAATAGGAGGGTCAACTTCCTTTGCTATAAAATGGAAGAGTGGCAAACCTAATATATACAAGCCACTGATTATAATCGCACAGCACTTTATGTTCTTTAACGCCTTTACAGATAATTCCGAGAACGCTGTGTTCCAGTCAATGTACCGTAAAAGATTAAAAGCCTGATAGAGAGCAAAGTAAAAAGCCACAGCCGATCCATACATCACGATGAAAATGAGATATTTCATTAGGGAAAAATGTGGATATAATCTTGATGCGAAATTAGCCATATTGGGTACTAAAAATATACATAAAGCAAGAACTGCAATTCCAGCCAGAAAAATAATTACCTTTAAGAAAATTGTTGAACCTCGTTTAACATTCATATTAAGCACCTCACTTATTTATAAATTTAACATATTATTTATCGTTTAGCGATAAATTTGTATTGTTTTTTATTATATTATTGTTATTTATATATCCTTTTAATTTTGATATTCATTAAAAAATTCACAATAAAAAAACTCGAACCATAACTTATTTTTGGGGGAATGTATTTTGTTAATGTCAAAAGCATGGGAAACATAAGGTTTTTCCTTATTTGGTTGTTGTGTTGGTTGACCTTCACAGCCTCCCTCAATTGTTACTCATGGTCACTTTCATCCGAGTGACCCTTTTTTAGTTTCTTTATTCATATTGTTCATTAGTTTACTGTAGCGTGTGACAACGCTACGGCTTTTTTATTTTAATTCTATTTCACAGGCAGTTCACTATACAAACATAGCTATCACATCATAATAATAGTAAGGTAAAGCTAATTTAGCCTTACACCTCCGTAACTTTTTACTAAGGGTCACTCCTATCCCAAGTGACCCTTTTTTTATGGTCTTATCTCACAAAAATATATTTTGTAATGCCTATAGCTGAATGGTTTACCCCCCCATCTTCTTCTTTGCAGACAACATATTATAGAATGTAAAAAGGAGGTGTTATTTATGGGATACTATGGTGGAAATGTTGGTGGCATTAATAACTGCGGCTATTACGGCGGCGGTTATGGTAGCGGTTCATCATTTGCCTTAATTGTTGTACTATTTATACTTCTAATTATTATCGGTGCTACTTTCATGAATACAGGGTATTAACATTTCCGATTTAAGGGCCGCCAATCAGCCTGGTGACCCTTTTATAGTTACTTTACTCAAAAGTACCCTATAGGATAGACTTCGATCTAGAAATGGAATGGCTTATTACAAGTATTGAAAATATAAAATTCAATATTCTCCACTCACCCTCCTTATTGTCCAAACAATTGAATTCTATATGAATAAAATATTATATAGAATAGGAGGTGAATATAAATTGGCATCATTTGAAATTGGAGCGAGAAGTCTTTTCAATTTTCGAAACGAACGCTTTTTCCTATTAGTTGAAGATGAAATTACAATTCCAGATAAAGGTGTGGAGATTGATCCAGTTAATATCTATGAGATTGACCAACAAACTTTCAATTTTATCAAAGATGAAGGAGATACTCCTGTAGTTGTACCACGTTTTAACCTTCCTCCTATACCACCTGGATTTAAATTAGAACGCAAATGTATTTTTACAGTCGATAATTCATACTTTGTAATCTATGATTTAGAAAATGGCACTGATAACAATGTTATTTTAAGAATCAGTGCAGCTTTATTTAACTCCTTGAGAAATTCTGGTGTTCGTGAATGTATTCCTCAAGATTTCATTAATTAGACGGGTATTGTTATATATCCCTTCAATAATATTTTTATTTACCAAACAACTGTACAAAAACAAGTGATCAATTTTATTGGTTGCTTGTTTTTTATTTTGAAGGTATTTACGCATGTTTAACACTTCAGTACACAGTTTACAAATAACACACTCGATGTTGCCCTTGTTTTGATATAGCTTTTCATTTGTGCTGTCGTCATATACTGCAAACATATTTTCTTACCTTCTTTCTGACACGATTCTTAAATTGTTCATTAGTTTTTATTTCCCTTTTTACTTAGCTAACTTATACATCATAGTAACGAAAGGGAAGGTTTTCAATGAACAACAGTTTAATATCAAAATTAAAAGTATTTGCAAAAAAATTAAAACAAAATTTATTCCTACTTTATCTGTCTTATAAAGATCCCAGAACACCTGGTATGCAAAGCTTTTGGCTATGCTTGTAGTTGCATATGCTTTTAGCCCTATAGACTTAATCCCAGATTTTATACCTGTTCTAGGGTATCTTGATGATTTGATAATTGTTGTCATGGGTGTGTCAACTAGAGAAGATATTGGATTAATGTATGGTCAAATCCATACAGCAAAAGCTCAACTTGACGCTAAAATACTACGCCATTACATGATTATCTAAAAAGTAAAAATGATTTATCTGACTAACCTTCTCCTGTATTTTGACGCACAATTTCGGAGTACCGAAAGCCATCAAATTTTAGAGTGAATACTAAAAAAATATGTAGAGTCAATTGCTATGAATACATTCTGATGAATAAACTGTTTCCATCAGAATTCTCCCATTCATAACAATTGTTTATTTGTAAACATTATTATTTTGATGAATTACCACTTGAAGAGTTAATGGCTGTATTTTGTAATGATTGATTCATTTGTTGTGAAGATTGGTTTGCTTGTTGTTGAGGTTGCTTCGACTGTTGTGAAGTTTGGTTCATCTGTTGTAAAGGCTGAGACATTTGCTGCAATGGTTGTGCCATTTGTTGTATTGGCTGCATCATTTGTTGAGCATTCTGTAGATTTAATTTATTCGAAATATTTTTTGTGAACCGTTGAAGAGTCCCATTTTGAAATCCTCTAGCTACTCCCAAAATAACGGCTCCAATTACACCCCATGTTAGAAATCTCACTAATAAAAGCCTCCTTTCTTAAGGCAAAATATTTAAACACGTTTAGTATTGGAAATCAAGCTAATACTATACCTGAACATTTTTGGGATTATTATTATGTATCAACATAGTTCCTACATAAAAAATGAAGTTGCTCCACGTATTCAAAATGATCTATTCTCCCTACGTATAAAATAAATTTGATACAAACATACTTAATAATATGTAATTCCCTTCAGCCGCTATAAATTGCTCATGACTAAACCCACATAACTCCGAGCATTTATAGTAGCTATTCTTATTTCTACCATTCAATCAAATTTGATAGCCAACCTGTAGCATTGCATCGCCCCAAGTTGTTTTGCAGAACGCTATCCCACTATTACATAATCAGCCTTCCAAACATTTTTCTGAGCTTTAGGGTGTGATGATGCGGCTTTTTTAATGTATAGGTAACCTTAATTTGCATACATTAAAATTGAGTGTATCGTACGCACTTAACTCGGTTGTGGCGTTAGTTGACCGTCACAGCCTCCCTCATTAAGATCACTTCACTCAGTGACCTTTTTTAAGGTTGGTTAGTGCCACCGCCATTACATGCAGATTATCTAGAAAAGTAAAAATGATTTACCTGACAAACCGTCTCCCCAGTATTTCACTGGGGATTTTTTGTTTCCTTTTTAACTTCAAAATTATTATCGAAACCTTCTCCTGCAACTTAAAAAAGGTTCTTCGATACATGTCTTGGGTGTAGTGATGGCGATGAATTTATTTGGTCACGGAATTGCACTTTCTAGTGATTTTGTTATACAGGGAGCTCCGAAGCTAACTGCTGATGCTGCGGGAATTCCAGTAAGTGAGGTCATGTCTGCTAGTATCCCTCTTGTTATGACAATGGGCGTTGTGACTACGGTAGTCGCCTATTTCTTATTACGCCGTGATATGAAGCGTGGCTCAGCGGAATTATATGCTACAAACGACACAAATGAAGACGTAGAAAGAGTCATCCCTTAAAACCTCCTAACACTCGGACAAAAACGATTTTTCGCAGTACTTATTCCAATAGCCTTTGTACTCGATGTCATCGCCATGTCTATCTTAAAATTACAAGGTGGCGATGCAACTGCTTTAATAGGGGGCACATCTGTCTTTATACTCCTTTTGCTTTGCGTTGTAGCTCATAAAAAACAGGGGCTTGAAAAAACAACAAGCTATTTCATTCAAGGATTCCAATTCGGCTTTAAAGTGTTTGGGCCGGTTATTCCTATCGCAGCTTTTTTCTATCTAGGAGATTCCGGATTCACACAAATTATTGACGACTACTTACCAGCCGCTTCACATGGTATCGTCAATGATCTCGGTGTGGGTCTAGCTGCGGTAGTTCCATTAACAAAGGGAATTGCCGTCGTCACTTTAGCGGTCGTTGGTGCCATTACAGGCTTAGACGGCTCTGGCTTCTCAGGTATTTCCTTAGCAGGTTCCATCGGTAGTTTGTTTGACAAAGCTATTGGTGGAGGTACTGCAACTTTGACAGCTTTAGGGCAAATAACAGCAATTTTTGTTGGCGGTGGGACATTAATTCCTTGGGCTTTGATCCCGGCTGCTGCAATTTGTAACGTTAGCCCCTTCGAACTTGCAAGGCGAAATTTATTGCCTATGGCGATTGGTCTTGTGGTGACAACCATTGTAGCGGTGTTTTTACTATAACATTGTAAAAGTAAGGAACTCTTTTAGTGGTTTCTTACTTTTTTCTTTTCCACACAACGATAATGGTATAATTTAACTATGCAAATTAGAAAGGTAGATGATTTCAATGAAAGTCTCCTATTGGCGCGGGGATAAAATACTGTTAAGAGCGCCCAAATCAGAAGACATTCGTATGTTAGAAAATTTAGATGATGATATACTAAAAAACCTTGACTCCATCGCTTTTCCTCGGACAAATCAGCAAATTGAAGAATGGATCAACGAAATATCACAAGGGGCATCTACAGAGAGTGATAATTTTTACTGGATTGCAGAGGATGCTTCGAACAATGTCGTGGGGACCATTGAGGTTTCAGGATGTGATGCAAAGAATGGAACTTTTGATTATGCTATAACGGTATTTCCCTCACATAGAGGAAAAGGGTATGCAAAAGATATGATCTTAACGATTTTAAAGCACTATTTCTTTGAACTTCGCTATCAGAAAGCAACTATTTGTGTTTACTCCTTTAATGCATCATCGATAGCTCTACATAAAAAACTACGATTTGTGGAGGAAGGCCGCTTAAGAAATATGATTTATACAAATGGTACCTTTTATGACGAGGTCTATTTTGGAATGACAAAGGATGAGTTTACTAAAATACATGCTCATTAAAAAGAGATGGCTTCTGTACATTGCAGAAGCCATCTCTTTCTTAACGCTTACTATAATATTTAAGCAAATTTTCTTGGAACATCTGCTGTAGTTGGTGCTCGCTAATACCTAAAACAAAAGCTTCACACATTATTTGTTCAATCTTTATAGAAATTTGTTGAAGGTCAGCCCTCTTTGCTTCAGCAGACTTATTAACAATTGCTTTTGAGTTAGGTTTTATATCGATTATCCCCTTCATTTGAAGCTCCTTATAGCTTTTATGAACCGTATGAAGATTGAGATTTGTTTGAGCCGCTAAATCACGAATGGAGGGCAATGAGTCACCATTTTTCAAATTTCCCGTCGCTATTTCAATAAGTAGTTGCTGGGTTAACTGCTGATACAAAGGAATGTTACTTTTTGGATCTATTTTTACATTCAATTGTTTACGTATCCTTTCAAGTTCTTTCTTTCAAAAAACATTTTATAGATTACTGTAATTGTACATAAAGTGACAATGACCAAAATAATGATGGCTGTCATCGCTGGAGGAATTTTAATAGTAAGCAAGCTAAAATGGAGGAGCCCAACGATAATCAATAATGGTAAACCATATAGCAGGCTTATTAATACTGTAGGATTTGATTTTATGGCCTCCGATGGATTAGACCATTCGAGTAATGGATGCCTTCTATCATATACCGGAGACAATATATTATAAGTAATGATTAATAGTAATGAAATCAGTAAATGCAGTACTGATATAAAACTGCCTCTACCAAATAGCATATAAATAATATAGCTTATTACAACCGATATTGTCCCGATACATGATGAAGTCATAACTTTTGCCAAATAAATCTTTTGTTGATCAAATGGCAATGTCATGCTGGATGCATAGTATTTCCCCTCTCTTGAATAAGGAGTCCCACTAATATTGTTCACACAACTCATCAACAAAACCATATAGACAAATAGAAAAGATTCATTGTGCACAATCCATTCAGCCTTTAAAATATTCGTCTGTACAAGAATTAAGAAAATGATTGTACAAATAGGCGTTAATATCATCCCTAAAATAGCTTGCATTTTAAAGTACGGTTCAGACTGAATAATCCAATATTCACGCTGCAAATAATTGACCAAGCTGCTTTGAGTATCTCTCCCCCAAACTTTTGTCGTTTTTTCTATTCTACTTACAAGCATGCCATGTTCATAATACTTAGATGCAATCATTTTTATAGTTCCCTTAAACAATACATAACACAGTACGAATAATAAGAGTAAACTTATTGCCGTATTGAATGACAAAAATGTATCCACCAATGACTGTTGCATGGCAAAACGATAACCTATTGCTAGAAAATCAGAAATTGAAGCACTTAAGGATGATATTGTTGAAACATCTAATTTCACTAAAACAGTGCTGATTGCATGATAATTTTTTATGAGAAAGTACAGTATTGGGCTGATTCCGATACCTACTATAAGCGTCAGCCTAACAAGTAGATATACGGATGTGTTACTAAACCTACTGCGAAAATGATTCAAAATGGACAATATAAATAGAAGGAACAATACAATTAAAACGTCGACAACAAGTAAAAATGCCAGTGATTTTATAGCAACACCTAGCTTAAACTCAATCAGGAATATGAAAAATGTAGGTATTGATAAAATACTTACCGCCATGATCGGTAAAGTTACCCCACTTATAATTTTCGACATGACAACCTTCTTCGTAGAAATGGGTAAATGAGCCAACATAGAAAAATCACTTTGACTAAACACTACCGAAATAGCAAAATATGAAGTCAATATATATGTCACACCATTTGAAAGAAGTACATTGTAAAATACATACTCCGCTGGGGTCGCTATAAAATAAACAATGAGAGTAAGCACAAAGTACTGAACCGCTACATAAATAAATGCAATAATAAGAAGCACTTGAATGACTGGCTGCTTTGGCTTTGCATAAAAAGATGTTAAAAAGAATTTGATTAATTGCATATTATCCTTCATTGGCTTGTTTCTCCATAAAAATAGTCTCTAAGCTCCCATCGACTAGCAATTTCTCAACACGCTCATGTAAGACAATCTTTCCATCTTTTAAAAACGAGATGGATTGACAAATTTTCTCGGCAACATCTAATAAATGCGTGGAAAAAAGAACAGTCCCACCCTTTTCAACGTACTCTTTCATGCAATTTTTAAAAGCAACGACTGCAAGTGGATCTAATCCATTTAACGGCTCATCCATAATTAGGATTGGTGGGCTAATTGTAAAAGCAGTGATCAACGACATTTTATGAAGCATTCCATAAGAATACGTTCCCATAGGTTTATAAATACTTTTTTCCATACCAAAGACGTTAATAAATTTTTGTAGTTTTTCATCATCAGTTTTTTCATATAGTTTCAGAACGAAAAGTATCCAATCATATGCAGCTATATTTTTAAATACATGAATCGTATCAGGTATAAAATAAAATTGCTTTTTATAGTCGAGCGACTGTGATTTCACAACATTATTAATCGTGATTTTTCCGCAATTTTGTTCGACTAATCCAGCAATACAATTTAACGTCGTTGTTTTACCAGCACCATTTCCACCAACAAACGCCAGTATTTCTCCCTTTTCTAATTTTAACTCTACGCCTTTTAAAACCTCATGCTGGCCATACGATTTCTGTAAATTTTGTATCGATAACAAGTTTCCCCACCTGCTTTCATTTAAAATTTCTTTTTCGCAATGAAACTTTGCATAGTAATCATCATCAATACAACTAACAGTAGCGTTACGACAATATTAATGCCAACCCACGAATCCACATCGCCCGACATTAACATACTTGTTGCATACATACTATTACTAGCAGGATTAATAATGTCTATGAATGGATGTAGTCCAGCGACAAAACGGCAAATTAATAGGCTAACGATACTTATTAGTGCGATAAATGCAGGACTATTAAAAAATGTACTCATCATCGTAACAAACGTTATGATGAATAACAGCCAGACACAATAGAATGCTAAAGCCCACATAGCTTGAGGCACAGGAACAGTTGTAAATAAATATGCTGAATAGCCGTAAGATACCCAATAACCAAGAGCTATACAGATAACGGCCAAAATATAATGGATGATGATTTTACTATTTAAATAAGAAGATATCGATACTGGCCTTGTTAGGATAAATGCCATCATGCCATTTGCTTTTTCCCCTTGAATAATACTCATCGTAGCTACGACCAGAATAATAATACCTAACTGATCAAACTGAGAATTTAATGTTGAGGCAAGTACCTCCTGTCCCACAGGCTTTGCCATCGTAGGATCAATTGTTATGCCTTCAATACCACCCGCAGATTGTAAAATGACAGGTAAATAATACATCATGATCGGCTGAGTTAGTCCCAACAAGATAAATACGATTGGGAGCCAGAGTATTTTATATTCCCTTGCCATTTGCTGTACTTCTTTCTTGCTTAATGCCATAAAAGCATTCATTCTCTTACACCACCAATTCTAAAAATATTTCTTCTAGATTGTCTTGAATACCCACTTCAAATTTAGTAAACATCACTTTTGAATCTAATCCATGCTGTATTAATCGATTAGCATCTGTTTCCAAATTTTCAACATGAATTTTGAAGCCATTTCCACAGCTTTCGATTTTTTCCACATATGGTAAATGTTCAAGCATTGTTAACCATTGATAATCTGCTTTTCGAATCATTATAAAGATAGCTGATTCTTGATGGCGCTTAAGTAGCTCTGATTTTGTAGCATCTTCTATTTTATGACCGTTTTTAATCATCACAAAACGCTCACAAATTTCCTCCGCATCGCTCAATATATGCGTTGATATTAAAACTGTCGTTTCTTTTTTGATCCCTTTTAATAGATTTAACACTTCTCTCCGCCCTATTGGATCTAGCGCTGATACAGGTTCATCCATAATCATTAAAGCTGGCTTATGCAATAATGCCTGTGCGATGCCAAGGCGTTGTTTCATACCACCTGAAAAGGTGCCGACATGACTATTTGCTTCCTTCCCTAAACCGACCTTTTCTAAAAGTAATGGGATTTCTTTCTGCAATTCACTTTTTGCTATGCCAGAAAGTGTTCCCATAAAGGACAATGTTTCAAATGCTGTCATCCATGAGAAAAAATTAGGATACTGAGGTAAGTAACCAATTTGATTTTTTATAGATGAAATCTTTTGACCATCAAGAAGAATTTCCCCTTTGTCGGCATTTAGAATGTCAGCAATGATTTGAATTAACGTGGATTTCCCCGCTCCATTTGGTCCAATTAACCCGACACACTCATTCGCATCAATGACCATTGAAAAATCATTCACGGCTGTTTTTTGTTTAAACCTTTTCGTAATATTTTTAATTTCTAAGCGCACGTTTATTGACCTCCCTCCTGCCAATAACGAAGTATAGGACAGAACCAATTGAGTTAAAGAACAAAATAATAATTGTCCACATCAGTATGTTTTCTCGCGTATCTCGGTGCCGGTATAGATCGAATAAAGCAACAATGATTAGAACAAATCCTACGAATAAAAACGGCAAAATGATTGGGAGTATGCTTGCCCAATCCAGTTGGCCTAAATCATCAAAACTATAGTGCAATTTCATTCCTAAAACCCCCATTCATTATCATTATCAATAATGATAACATAAGCTGTAAAAAATTTCATTACCTTTTCACTGTACATCCTTTTTAAAAAACTATAGTATATTTCTTGAGAATGTTCTCATATTGATAATATTTGATTGCTTCCCTTGATTCCATTAGACAGGAGGATCGTTTTATGCGGAATAAAGCAGAAGTTTTAATGCACCCTGTGAGAATGAAAATTTTACAAGCTCTCATGCACAATAAAGAAGAAGGTTTAAGCACTTTAGAGATGAATTCTATTATAAAGGATGTGCCTCAGGCTACTTTATATCGACACATCCAAATTTTAGTAGATGAAAGTATCATAAAAATTGTGAAAGAGCGAAAAGTCCGTTCTGTTACAGAGAAATTTTATGCATTAAATGAAGGAGCAGAAATTCTTAGTAAGGAGGACTGGACACAACTAACGGTCAAACAAAAATTAAATTATGTTTCTAACTATCAATTAACTTTACTATCTCAATATCAAAATTATTTACATTCACTTGGTGAAGAAGAAAGACTTGCAGATTTATCAACTTTTTCATTTATTGATTTAACATTAACGACTGATCAATTTATGAGCTTTGAAAATGAATTAAACGATTTAATCATTAAATACTATAATATGGCCGACTCAAACAATAATGAGACAAAAACAATAGCTATAAATATTATCCCAAAACCTTAAGTATGATTTTTACGTAAAGAAATGGAGAAGATTTATGAAAAGAAGAAAGTCAGTTGAAAACACACGAAAATTTATCATGATTATTATTGGTGCCATCATCGCAGCATATGGACTAGAAGCGGTATTAATTCCGAACGATGTCATTGATGGTGGCGTGACAGGTATTAGTATTATGGGCGCACACCTCTTCGGTATTCCATTAGGCGTACTGCTCTTTGTATTAAACATTCCTTTTATTTGGATTGGCTACAAACAAGTAGGTAAAACTTTTGCATTGATGAGTAGTGCTGGGATTGCAGCTCTATCTATTTCCACAGTGCTTATGCATGATGTAAAAACAATTTTAGGTCCAAATGATCCACTATTAATTGTTTTATCTGGTGGTATGCTACTGGGTGTTGGGATTGGGATTGTCTTACGTAACGGTGGTGCTTTAGATGGCTCTGAGGTTTTAGCCGTGTTGCTGTCACGTAAAATTCCGTTTTCAGTCGGGGATATTATATTATTTATTAATGCCTTTATTTTCTTAGGGGCAAGCTTTATTTTTGGCTTAGAAAGTGCATTATACTCAGCATTAACATACTATATTGCGAAAAACGTTATCGATATTATTCAAGTAGGTTTAGAAAAATCAAAAGATGTACGTGTTGTTAGTTCAAAATCAGATGAAATTGGTGATGCTATTCAAGCTCGCTTAGGACGTGGTGTTACATATACTAAAGGGCGTGGCGGTTTCTCCAATGAACCTACTGATATATTAAACTGTGTCATTAACCGTATGGAAGAAAATAAACTTGTGTCAATTATTAAAGATATTGATGAAGGTGCCTTCGTCGTTATTTCTGATGTTTCAGAGGTTCGTGGCGGGAACTTTAAAAAGCGTGATATTCACTAAAGTCTATTCACAATCCAACTATAAAACGCACATTGCTAAATTATTTAGTAGTGTGCGTTTTTCTGTTGGTGAATACTTGTTTTATTGCCTATGCTTTCGTTTATTTTTTAGCTTTTCAGTTAAATCATTAAAGTCTTGAATTACCTCTTTCATTGATGATTTTTTAGCTAATGCCATACCCTTTTGAATAGATTTAGATGCTTCTTCAAATTTATTCGCTTTAATTTGGGCATCTGCAAGGCAATACCAATAAAACCAGGCATCCATTTCTGAAATTTTTTCTTGATAAAACTTTTCGATGATTGGATAATATTTGTGATACAGCTCCTCATCATAAACCAGCTTAGTACCATTCCATTTCAGTACATCCACTAAATAACTTTCGCCAATATACATTTCCCAAACCGCTAGACCAACTTTTTGTTTCCCATTCACAAAATCCATTTTATGATAAGGAATATCCGCAATCTTTTTGAACGAGTTATCAATCCATTGATAAATTTCAAGTTTGCTTCCTGCTGCTGCACCAATTGTCACACCAAATAAATATTCCTTTGTACCATCACCGGTTATATCTACCAGACCCGAAAAATCCAAATTGACCCCTTGCACTGTAGTTTCCCAAATATTTCGCCAATCCGAATTGTGTTTTTTTAGCACAATGAATCCAAACTGAGAAGGTTGATTTTCTGCTTTCACTTCAAAAGTAAAAATCATTTCTTTCTGTCCATCGTGGTCAAAGTCATAGAGTTGAATTGGCAGTGTGGAAGAAGGATTTTCTGGGCTTATAAGTGAGGCATCGGTTGGCATAAACCTACTAACAATTTTCAGTAAATCTTCTTTCTGATTCCCGTTAGCGTGAACAAATATTGGACGAAAACTAACTGCAAAGAATAGTAATAATATAGGCAGCATTATTTTCTTCATCAATAAGTCCCCTTTTGACAGCCAGATAACACTTCTAGTATTGACGTAATTTGAAAAGTAATTCTTTCATTCACTTGTTATTACGTGTTGATAAAGTGTTGCTCCAATTAGCTAGGCTTTCTTCTCTATTCACTTATGGCATCCAGCTCTCCGACTTTTTCTTTTTCATAGTTTAATCCACTAATTAGACAAAAAGCTCCAACTACTACAACAGCTGTTGCACCCAATAATGCATATTGATAACTGTTTGAATAATTTGCTAATGTCCCTGCAAGTGAAGGACCTAACATTTGTCCCAAAGCATAACCAGCTGTTAGATAACCTAATATTTGGTGACTGTTCACCGGCAATATTTGTCTTGCTAAAGTGGTCGCGACGGTTGTAATGCCCATAAAGGTTGCGCCAAAAATAAAAGCACTTATATAGAGTGTCATCGTATTTGTCGCAAATGCTGGCAAAACAATGCCTAGCCCTTGAAAAAGCATAGAAATTAATAATGTTCTCACATAGCCGTAACGTTGTGCCAATTTAGAGCAAACTATGCAAGATGGAATGGCTGCTATCCCAACAACAAACCAAACATAGGAAGCATCACCATGAAAGCTTGTTGATTCTTCTGCAATGGACACAATAAATGTCCCAGTAACTATATAGCCAAGGCCCTCTAAGCTATAAGCTATAATTAACCACTTCATCCATGCCTTAGGTGGGACTTTTTGGGACGATTTTGTTTGACCTGGTTTCTGTTGTGTATGTTGTGGAGTAATTGGCTTGATAAAAAGTATGATGAATACCAGCAATATGACACTAAACAACGCCAAAGCAATCCATGTTCCATTCCAATCAAATATTGCATGTATGGGTGATACAATAACTGCACTTAGAGCAATTCCGATACCTACCCCACTATAAAAAAGACCTGATACATGTGATTGACCATTTCGAGCTAGCTGATCGAGCACAAGGCTAGCAGCAATTACAAAGATTAAGGCACTCATAACCCCTGATATAAAACGAAGTATATACCATGCGAAAATGGCATCTGTAAAGCCCATCATAGCTGTTACCATAATACTAATAACGAGTGATATTTGTAAAAAAGGTATACGTTTATTGACCATTTGTAAGCGTCCCGCCACCAATGCCCCTACTAAGTATCCTAAATAATTACTCGTTGCTAAAAAGCCTGCTGTGGCACGACTAAAAGCAAAAGTATCTTGCATATACGGCAAAATAACCGTATAGGAAAAGCGACCAATGCCCATGGCAATGACTAATGCAAAAATGCCTCCTACTAAATATCGAACTGTTTGCTTATGCATATCTTTCCCCTCCCTCTTCTCACTATAACGAAAATTCAGTTATCACAAATAGCACGAATTCGTTATAATAGATATCAAATAAACTGATGACTGGAGGGAACATATGAATAGTAATGATCTCTTAATTTTTCGGACAGTCGTGCAAACAGGTAGCTTCTCCAAGGCCGCTACAAAGCTTAACTACACACAATCCAACATCTCAATGAAAATTCAAAATCTTGAGGCTATGTACGATACAACCTTTTTTTATCGAGGACATCGAGGCATCCGATTGACACCAAAGGGAGAACATTTTTATGACATCGTATTAAAAATGTTACATCTCTATGAAAAATCTTTTGAAATACTCCAGGATACAGAAGAAAATAGAGGACTTTTACGTATCGGTTCAATGGAAACGACTGCGGCACTACACCTACCAACGCTGTTAACAACTTTCCATAAAGCCCATGAACAAGTGGAAATCACAATATTGACAAGTCCATCCCAACGTAATATCGAACGGCTAGAAAACTATGAATTAGATGGTGCTTTTGTAACAGGACCTGTTTATAAAGAAAATATCCTCGCGAAAGAATTTGTTTGTGAGGAGCTTGTTATCATCACATCTAACAAGCATAAACGAATGGAAAGCCTACTAGATTTAGAAGACAATACATTTATTACTTTTCCACATGGCTGCTCATATAGAGCTATATTAGAGCAGTGGTTGCGTGAAGACGGTGTACAACCACAAAAACGCATGGAATTTGGCACCCTCGACGGAATCATTGGCTGCGTTGCTGCTGGACTAGGTGTAACATTACTACCCCGTGCAATCGCTGAAAGATATATGGATACACAGTCACTGTCGCTGCACATACTACCAACAAAACAAGCTCAAATTCCAACTTGGTTTATTTATCGCAATGACGAAGTACAATCACCTGTGCTAAAATATTTTCTCGAGACGATTGATGCATACGACTATCCGTCGCTTTGACGAGGCTATCCGTCGCTTTGAATTCTATCCGTCACTTTAACGGTTCTATCCGTCGTTTGACGGTTCTATCCATCGTTTTGACGAGGCTATCCGTCACTTTGACCATTCTATCCGTCGCTTTGAATTCTATCCGTCACTTTGACAGTTCTATCCATCGTTTTGACGAGGCTATCCGTCATTTTGACTATTCTATCCGTCGCTTTGAATTCTATCCGTCACTTTGACGGTTCTATCCGTCGCTTTGACGAGGCTATCCGTCACTTTGACTATTCTATCCGTCGCTTTGACG
>NZ_JALNLQ010000001.1:0-86639 GCF_023337835.1 Lysinibacillus sp. Bpr_S20 | reverse complement strand
GTTCTATCCGTCGCTTTGAATTCTATCCGTCACTTTGACAGTTCTATCCATCGTTTTGACGAGGCTATCCGTCATTTTGACTATTCTATCCATCGCTTTAAATTCTATCCGTCACTTTGACGGTTCTATCCGTCGCTTTGACGAGGCTATCCGTCACTTTGACCAATTCTATCCGTCGCTTTGAATTTTATCCGTCACTTTGAAGGTTCTATCCATCGTTTTGACGAGGCTATCCGTCATTTTGACTATTCTATCCATCGCTTTGAATTCTATCCGTCACTTTGACGGTTCTATCCGTCGCTTTGACGAGGCTATCCGTCACTTTGACTATTCTATCCGTCGCTTTGAATTCTATCCGTCATTTTGACGGTTCTATCCACGCTTTTGGCGCGGCTATCCATCATTTTGATGATTCTATCCACGATTTTGGCGTGGCTATCCGTAATTTGGGATTCTATCCGTCACTTTGACGGTTCTATCCACGCTTTTGGCGCGGCTATCCATCATTTTGATGGTTCTATCCACACTTTCAAGAAAAGGAGACATATATGGACTTATTTATCGCAAGCAATCGCCAACTACCTATCCGTTATTACGTCAATGAAGCGATTTGGATTCGTCGCGGTTGCTTAAGTTTACATCAATTAACACTACCTTTTTTTGTAGAAGTAGAAATAAAAGACCCACTTCATTTATTGAAAATTACAGAATATGTTCAAGAAGTCCAACAACAATATCGCTATACAGAAATTCAAATTGTTACGAAGCACAATCATATTTTAATGCACTTGCAAGAGCTTCTTCCCCACTCTAATGACAATCATATTCTCACTATTGAGCAACAAATTCGCCCATAAAAAAAGGTAGCATTGTTTGATAAAATGCTACCTTTCTATTTTTATAAAGCCATAACTGGCAGCTCAATGATAAACTGCAACATACCATCCTTATATTTCGCGTCAATTTTACCACCATGTAGTTCTACAATGCTCTTCGCAATAGCTAGTCCAAGTCCTGAACCTTCTGCTACACTCGTTCTAGATTGATCTTTTTTATAAAATCGCTCAAATAAACTCGTTAGCTCTGCAGATGTAAATTCATTACTTTCATTCGCAACACAGATTTGGACATACATTTCTTTTCTGTCAAGAGACACAAAAATCTCCCCGTCACCTGTACTATATTTAATGGCATTCACTAATAAATTCTCAAAGACCCTGACAATTTTTTCAGAATCTACTGTTGCAAAGATCCGCTCCTCTGAGAAATTTTTAATAAATGTACGATGGTTTTCCTCCGCTTGCGGAATTAACTCCTCCATTAACTGATCGAGAAGTTCATTCATACATACCTCTTGCTTCCCAAGGACAATGCTTTCATTCGTTAGCTTCGTATATTCAAATAAATCTTCAATCAGATTCTTTAATTGTTCGGATTTTGAGAAAGCAATCTTTACATACTCATCATATTGCTCCTTCGTGTCATATCTTCCATCTCTTAACAATCGTAAATAGCCCATAATGGAGGTAAGAGGTGTCCGAAGGTCGTGTGAAACATTTGTAATTAATTCATTTTTTTGTTTTTCAATCCTTCGTTCCATTTCTATATTGGTCATAATTGCTTCGGCCATATGATTGACATTCTCTGTTAATAAAGCGATTTCATCTATACCCTTTTTCTCAATCCGATAAGTTAAATCTCCTTTTGCGATTTCCTTAACCCCCTTTGCTAACGCCTCAATTTGTTTCATTTTCCGTTTTGTTATATAGAAAAATGAAAAGGTGAAAAATGCAATTCCAATTAATGCAGGGATTGGACCCTCTATTGTTTCTGTAATAACTACACCTTTTGGAATACCACTGACAAACAAATATAAATCTTTATCTTCTAGCGTTAATGGATAAAAGGCAATAAATTCTTGCCTCGAATCCTCGACCTGCGGGATATCATAATTATAGAAAGGATTGTTGATTGCAAAATCCATCACATGACGAATCTTATTATGTAAATCGATTTGTTCCTCTTCCGCTTGTTTTGTTTTATACAAAACCTTTCCGCGCTCATCGGTAACTAGCACTTTCATCGCACTTTGTTTCATGTCCATCTTTAAATTTTCATCTTCAATCATTTGCTGTAAAGCTTCAATACTATTTTCACTAACAGCCAAATCTGCTGCATGCTGCGCTTGAAAATTTATTTGCTGCATACCTGCACTATAGTCTATGGTAGCTGTTGCATTGATATTTCCCAAAATTGGCAGACTTGCTCGTGCTGCAAGTAAACCGAGAAATGCACAAAGAATAAATGTTGTTAAAAGTTGAATTCTGATACTTTCTCGAACTTTTGTAACGGCTTTTACAATCAGTACTTTCAATTTGTTTAGTAAGTATTGGAATGGTGGCTTAATGATCTTTCTCAATTTTATAACCTACTCCCCATACGGTTTTAATATATTGAGGATTTCTTGGATTTGTCTCAATTCTTTCTCGAATTTTCCGAATATGTACCATTACCGTGTTTTCAGACTGTATAGCCTCTTCCTTCCATACCTTTTCATAAATTTGCTCAGCGCTCATGACAATGCCTTGATTTCTTGCAAGTAGCTCAAGAATTGAAAACTCCCTTGGCGTAAGCTTAACCTTTTCATTGTTGACGATTACTTCATGTGTGTCGGTACTAATTCGCATATCACCAATTTCTATCTCATTCTCGTCCATCCTATCTGAACGATTCATTTTGATATATCTACGAAGCTGAGACTTTATACGGGCAATTAACTCTAAAGGATTAAAGGGCTTTGTAACATAATCATCTGCCCCTAATGTTAATCCGGTGATTTTATCCATATCCTGAGACTTTGCTGACAGCATAATAATGGGCATCTCAGCTATTTCCCTTACCTTCATACACATTTCAATGCCATCCACGTTCGGCATCATAATATCTAGGACAATTAAATGTACTTGATGCTTCTTTAAAAGACTTAAGCCCTCCTCTCCATCACTTGCTTCTAGAACATTGTAGCCTTCATTTTTCAAATAAATAGCAATAAGATTTCTAATCTCTTTTTCATCATCCACTATAAGTATTGTTTCTTTCGTCATCTAATCCCACCAATTGAAGTATATTGATCTGGTTGTATGTTAATCAGACCTAGTACCATAACGTGCGGATGATTAATGTTCCGACTGAGCCGCTTCCAGTGCATATCCAGCCTTTACGCTAATCAACCTATTTCATGCTATATATTTCCTATTAATATTTACAGTTCCTAATTTTAACTATTTTTTTATTTTTCGTATATAAAAATAATAAAAACATCTTACAATACCGTCTTTAATTTTCGTCTATAAAAATAATAAAAACACCCTACAATACCGACGAAAACGCCAAGATATATACCGTATTTCGTTGCCAGCATTGAAATGCTTTCAATATACTTTCCAAAGTACAAACCAAGTGTAAAGTAAATCGATGTCCAAACAAAACCTGCTGAGTAGTAATACAAAGCGTATTTTTTAAACGACATGTTGTTCATACCTACTAAGTATGGAAGTATATGTCTCACAACGGGTATGAAATAGCTTATAACTAAAGCAAAATGACCGTATCTATCTATTAGTTCTTTTGATTTCAATAAATATTTAGCCTTGTTCTTTTTTACCAATTTATCAAGTATTTTATGGCCAAACACTTTACCTAGGATGAATCCTAAAGAAAGTCCTGAAACTGCACCAAGATAAGTTATGACAAAAGCTTTCAATACACTCATTTTATCTAATGAAGACATAAAGCCGCCGCTCATAACGATCATCTCATCAGGTAGGGGCATACCCACGATTCCTAACCATAAGCTAAAAAATAAAGCAAAATAACCATATTGCTCGATATATGATACAAGATCCTGTAATCCCATTAAATAGCCCTCGCATTTCCAAGTTTACAGCTCAGCACATAGGCAGGTGGAAGGTTAATCCATACTTTTTCATGTGTAATATCCTCAAAATAGTTTTGGATAAAGGATTTCCTAACAAGTGAATATTGGAATGTAATAAATTTCCCGTCTGCTAAGCATTCCTTTACATTTCGTAAAATACGTGAGGAAATAGCAGGATCCAAAGACGTAAAAGGTAACCCAGATACGACATAATCAATTTTTTCGATATTCAATGCTGACATATATTTGCATAAATCCTCAGCTGATCCATGTATTACGATTATACTCGGCTCATGTTCAAATTGTTCATGCAGCTTTTCATAAAAAATCTCATTATTTTCAATAAGAATTAACTTTGTTGATCGCTCTTTTCTTTTTATTAATTCTTTCGTAAATGAACCAGTACCCGGACCAAGTTCAACAATGCACTGGGCATTTTCAAAACAAATGGTTTCGACCATTTTTTCGGCTAATTTTTTTGAACTAGGTGAAATCGCACCTATCGTTTTTGGATGTTTTATAAATTCAGTAAGAAACGTTATTAATTGCATAAGTTTTCTCCCCGTTCATGAGTATTATTTGAATACTTTTAATATAAAGAGCATTCCTTAAAGATTTCCGAGGAGATTTCTTAAATTTTTCTTAAGAATTTACATTATTTAGCTGTATTTAAATGTGCAACTGGTAATAGTTCAGCAAGATTTCAACCAATTGAGTCTGCTGGCCTTCGCTCTTGATATAACACCGACTACTACTGCAGCTGTACTTATTCGTGTGATGCTTGGGAATAAGAGGTTTATGCAATGGTACTTGTCCAAGTTTTTGTTGCATTTAGATCAAATGAAGATTCGTGAGATTTATCGTTTACTCAAATTGGAAGGAGATGACTCATGGACATCATTGATTTTGTTGGTATACATTAAAAGTGGAATAATCATTTTGTATGCTATGGAGAAAGCAGAAAGAGTAGTGCGTATCATAAAGTTGATGTTTGAGGAGAAAATCGATGAGGCAATAATTGCTGTAATAAAAATGATACCTAAAAAGAAAGAGCATAATATGTTAAAAGTTTAACAATAATTAAACCAGATGCTCTAAAGTGAGCCCAGATTAACAAAATGGATAGTAATGTATACTGACTAACAGCAATATTCAATTTTACTAATTACCATAAATATATTAAACTGGTAGTTAATTGGATGACACATTAGGAGTGACAAGATTTTATGACTGAGGAAAAAATAAAAAAATTACAAATACCATCCACTATTATTTTAGTTTTATTTGGTTTTTATATGTCACTTAGTGACAATATATTACTATTCCCATTTTTTTTAATTTTACTTTCTCTAAGCTTATTTTTGATTAGTTTGCGATTATATTTAAAAAAATATTATCCAATTCTTCGCTCACTTATTATAATCATTTGTTTTATTTTGATTATAATAGCATTCCAAACTTTTTTTGAATAATTGAAAAAGGAGATATACAAGAGTGTATTTCCAGAACTAACAAACTAGGCACTGTCAATGAAACGCTTAGAATGCGAAACTTCTTTGGTTCTTTATCAATTTCTAGGTATTCAATTTTTTACTTACATCAACTTCTGGGCTTTTTAAATAAAGCAACTTCATCTTTTCTACGATTGACTAGTTCTTGAAGTTTTTTACCACCCGCATGACACTATAACAGCATTTCAATACATGCTTTACCCCACTTTAAGTAATTTAACCCCTGGCTTTGCTGTCATTTTTTGTTGGCAGTCTTTTCATAAATACTTCTCTTCAGGGCATTCTTTCTAATAATTATTTACTACACAAAATAGTCATACAATTGCTTCCAATTGAATAGAAACCTATATAGAGAATAATTGATAAGGGGAAAAATAAAGTGGGGTGTGAAAGGATGCTTAAAGTAAATGATACAAAAGAATTGGTACTCGGAATTGTGCAACATGACCCATTGTTTGCAGTAATACAAAATACACCTTCAGAGGAAATACTCTACAATGACGGTTATTTAACAAATATTGAGCACGCAAATTATTATTCTACTTCAGAAGTCGCAGGTTGGTTTGACATAACGGATGCGATGCTTCGCTATTACATTAGACCATTTGAACAATATATTTTTGATAATGCTACGAATAGCCCAAACACCAATATTCGTTTGAACCTTCCTGCCATTTTAAGACTTCGTATGATTTTGCTACTAAAAGATGAATACCGCGTCAAAGGCTTAAAACATTTAATAGGAATTGACGACTATGGGCAATTTATTAAACACCAAATAACTGCCACAACTATGGGTACTGATGATTTAGCCAATAAAGTTGATGTTCTTGGAAATGTTCTGCAACAAATGGTGCAAACAGGACTTTTTAATATTTTTCCAAACGAAGACCATGGAGACTTACAAGTAACGATCAATCACGACTTTCTCGCACAAAAAATACAATTAGTATCCTCGGAATCCGATCTTCAAGTGGAAGAAATTCAAAAAGAAACAACTGAACTTAAACTTGAAAATGAACATCTACAAAAACAAATTTCAGAACTGCAAGAGCGTAGCGTAAAGGATATTGTTCAAAAAATTCGTGAACGTCATATTGAAAATGAAATTGTGTCGACATTACGGACTGAAGCATTACAGCAATTTTCTATGGACAATAAGGCAGGCTTTTTCAAAAAAACTTTTCGTTCCTCTCAAATTGAGATGGAAAAGGAGCAATTTGTGTTGAGCTATATTTCGAAGCATTTAGAAGAACGTTTAGAAGTAGCACTGAATAATTATTATGGAGAATAACTATTTACAAGTAAGATGAAGAACATGAAGGAGTCTGTTTAAAGAAGCCGTTCATGTTCTTTTTTATTGTCATTTATTTTTTGAAAATTAGTCTTATAATCAGTATAAAGAACAGTTCAAGAGGTGAATTGTATGGCAATGATTGAGGTCAATAATTTAACGAAAAAGTTTGGAGATTTTTATAGCGTACAAAATGTGGACCTACAAATCGAAAAAGGTGAAGTGTTCGGATTTTTAGGTCCAAATGGTGCAGGTAAATCAACAACAATTCGGCATTTACTGGGCTTCTTACAACCCACAGAAGGACAGTGCTTCATAAAAGGATTAGATTGTCGAAAATCTACAGCGGAAATCCAAAAATTTGTTGGCTATTTACCTGGTGAAATTGCGTTTATCGATAAAATGACAGGACTACAATTTATCAAATTTATTGCCCAAATGAGGGGGTTAAAAGATTTAACCAGGGCACATGAACTCATGCAATACTTTGAATTAAATGCCACTGGGTTTATTAAAAAAATGTCAAAGGGTATGAAGCAAAAAGTTGGTCTCATTTGCGCATTTATGCATAACCCTGAGATCGTCATTCTTGATGAACCGACAAGTGGATTAGACCCTCTTATACAAACGAAGTTTATCGATTTTATTTTAGCTGAAAAAGAAAAAGGAACGACCATATTCATGTCCTCTCATATGATTGAAGAAATTGAAAAAACTTGTGACCGTGTAGCAATCCTTAATGCTGGAAAAATTGTTGCAACGGAAACAATTGCTGACTTAAAAAAGCGCAAATCGAAAAAGTTTTTAATAGAATTTCAAAGCGAGCAAGAGCTATCTCGTTTTTTAGAAGAGCCGCTTAACATTGAACAGATTGGGCCAACAAAAGCCATTATTAAAGTTCAGGGTAATGTCCAAACATTGCTTCATACATTAGCAAACTATAAAATGAATGATCTCGATATCATTTCACAATCACTTGAAGATATATTCATGCATTACTACGAAAGAGGAGGTACAGAATCATGAACTTTACTTTGCTAAAACATGAAGTGCGAGCTACTGTTAAACTTTTTTGTATCATACTCGCTGTATTAATGCTCGATATCATTAGTATTGTCTATATGTATAACCCTGAAATGAGCAATACACTTAATAAGCTTACCGAAACCATGCCAGAATTGATGTCAGCATTTGGTATGAGTAACATGGGCAATTCATTAATTGAATTTTTATCTACCTATTTATATGGATTTTTATTACTTGTTCTGCCGTTAGTCTTCATCATTATGTTGGCCAATAAACTAATGATGGGCTATATCGATAATGGTTCCATGGCATACTTAATTGCAACACCGAATACACGTTTTAAAATTGTCTTCACACAGGCATTTTTTTTGGTTGCCAGTATCTTCATACTGCTCTCGGTAACAACTTTAATAGCCATCATATTTTCGGGAGTTTTATTTCCAAATGAACTGGATTTAAGTGCTTTTTTGACATTAAATATCGGCCTTTTTTTCTTACATTTTGCCATAAGTGGTTACTGCTTTTTAGTATCCTGTAGTAGCAAGGATTTAAGAACTTCTTATGCATATAGTGCAGGAATTCCTATTCTTTTTTATTTAATTCAAGCACTTAGTAATATGGGCGGTTCTTTAGAAAAGCTTAAGTACTTCACGATTTACTCATTGTTTGCACCTGAAAAATTAATGACGCAAGATAGCTCGTCTATTTGGATGCTAGGAGCATTGTTTTTAATCGGGCTGCTATGCTATATGCTGGCGATTCGTGTTTTTGTTAAACGTGATTTGTATTTATAAGATGTAGTATTAGCTTGGCTTGTTTATTTAAAAGCCAAGCCGATTTTTTATAGGATGAAGTTAAATCTACATTGTAGGTGGTAAATAAATATTTAAAAAGGTTAAAACAGTTAAGTTACCGATATCTACAATAAAATGAGAAAATATTACCCATCTTAAGCTCTTTGTTTTCAAATATGTAATTGCCCAAACAACACCAGCGATACTTAAATAAATATACAAATGATAGGATTTGCTTGCTATAGAAAATACTCCCCACATTAATGGATGACTAAGCACAAAAAATAATGTTGAATATACTATACTTAACCATCTAGGAAAAAAGTTTGCCAGTCCATCAAGTAATATCCCACGCCAATAAAGTTCTTCAAACCAAGGATTTATTAAAGCAAATAATAACCAAAGCACAATAAGAAGAATAGAGTTAAATAATTGATAGTTCATAAAAAATATAGTTAGTGGAAACATTCCCAATAGTAAAGATATTGTAATCCAAACCTTAGAAACCGCAGATTTTCCTAACCAACTTTTAATCGGCTTATCTCCTTTAAAATAAAAAATGCAGATTCCGATTGCACTCCAGTAAACTATCGCCAAAGGAATCCAAGCCCACCCTTGTATGTACTGGCTAAAGATTGATGCCGTAATAAATCCCAATCCGATGATCACAAATGGTGATAGTAGAAGAAATATACTTTTTTTACTACTCATTTTAATTGCAGACCCCTCGCTTTTTTGATTTTATTATTTTGTAAAAATCTTCATAAGCATATTTGCATCAGGTATAGGGCATTCAGTCCATTGAATTATGTTAATTGCTAAACCTTGTATAAAGGCAAAATAAGTAACAGCTAGTGTTACTGGATTCGCTGAAATGATCTCCCCCTTTTCCTGTCCTGCCACAAACAAAGGTAATATACAATCTACAGGTGATAGTGCATTATCCCTTGTTAGCAACTCTTTTACTTCATTTGGGATAGCGTCTGAAGTACTTGCTTGTATCATAATCAAAAATAAAAGTGTATGTTCTGAATCTATTAAGTTATTTAATATTTGTTCTGTCATCCACTTTAACTTCTCAAGAGGTGAACCCTTATGCTCAATTGCTTTCTGAATAATTTCAATAGAACTATTAGAAGCTTTTTTTACAAGCATTGAAAAAATTTCATCTTTTGAATCAAAATAATGATAGACAAGTCCATGACTTAAACCAGCCTCTTTAGCAATATCACTGATTTTTGTTGCCACCATTCCTCTCCTAGCAAAGACTATTAATGCAGCTTGTAATATTTGTTCTTTCCGTGCATCTCTAAGCTCCTGATTTTGTTCTTCTTTTCTTGGCATCAATACCACTCCTTTTTGATTGACTAGTCAGTCAATATAAAGATATTTTATTGTTTGATACAATATTTGTCAATGGTTTAAACTAACTTGAAAGGTTTACTTCTTTAGTAAAGAGATATAGAAGCTATCTCTTTACTAAAGGCTTCATTGCTGTAAAGATACCAAATTACCAAAAAGTCGCATTAAACGAAAATGAATAGTTACCATTTCTTCCACACTTAACTCCTCATTCCCTTTATCCATCCATTCCTGTATAACCCCTAAAATCGCAGAGCTTAAAAAAGCCTGAAAATATTGCTGGAACTCCGGATCAAGCACCTCCTCCCGAATGAGAAATAGACTTTTTAAAAGATGGTTACTAAAGAATTTTTTCATTTTATTAGTAAAGGTTGGACTTCCCTGCTCCCCTAAAATAATTCGAAAGGCTCTAGCATGCACTTTAATACATGTAAACACCTCGACAAATGGTTGATAAATCTGTCCTGTTTTAACTGTTTGGAACGCTTCTAGTGGTTGAACGTTTTTACATAACTCCCCAGTTCACTTAATAGCTCCTACTGCAAATCCTCCATTACTTCAAACTTATCTTTATAATGTAAATAGAAAGTTCCTCTTTTGATGTTTGCAGTCAAAGCAAGATTTTTTAACTGTAACTCGTTCAAAACCTACTTTCTCGATTCGAATAATTAATGCTTGTTTGATAGCTTGTTTAGTTTCAAAGTTCATTATTTTATGAAAAGACATTTCTACCTCCGCATTGAAATTATATAGGCTCATGTAAAATCCAACTGTCTATATTAAAGAATTGATGATAATTTACTCATCCTAAATATACAACCGAAGTCGCAAAACACCCTGCCGAGTTTAACAAATTAGACATAATAAAGCACCAAATAACAGTCGGTTATTTGATGCTTAGTCGATATGAAACAATTTCTTGTTTTTTAATTATTTACTACCGTAAATTCTTCTAAATGAAATAGTACATACATATTTGGGTTCAAAGATAATAATACGTAGGTTCAAGCCTTTTGTGACAATGGAGGCTCCTCCTGTATCCAAGCATTTCATTTGAATTTTGCTAAATATACTTAAACGATCTCCTACAATCGTTTAATTCCTCCATTATCGAATTCCATCATGCTATTATTTTCATAATTTTGTTTCCCATAGGCACAAATTTCTTTAAAAAGCTACATCGCTTTTTAAACAAATTATTTTTTTGAGTAATATTCCAAAATTCCCTTGTAAATAGATTCCGCAAATAACGCAATAAATTGATCATCCGATAACTTAGCTCGGTCTTCACTATTTGTTAGGAAGCCCAGCTCTACTAATATGGCTGGAATAATCGTGTTTCGAATCACATAGAATTGTTTATTTTTGACCCCTCGGTTTCTCATATGTAAGTCACTAACAATTTGATTGTTTACGAATGTTGCAAGATCAATACTCTCTTTATGTAAATCCCCCGTTGTAATCGCGTAAAATGTTTCAGTGCCATTTGCAGTAGTATTATTTTTTACTGAGTTCGCATGAATACTAACAAAAATTTCACCGTAGCTAGCATTTGTAAAATCAACACGATCCTGTAGCGTTGGATACACATCTTCTGTACGTGTCATTAATACATTCGCACCTGCTGCAGCCAATTTTTGCTCCACAAGTTTACTAACCTTGAATACAACATCTTTTTCAAAAAGAGAACCAACAGTATTTCCGGGATCCTTACCACCATGACCTGGATCTATGATGATAATTCGTCCCTTTAATGGGTTGCCACTTTGATTTAATAACTTTAAATAAGATTTATGGACATACCCATTTTGACCTTGGTAGGTAACCTGTGCCCAATAACCGTTAATATTACTCACTTGAACATATTCGCCCTTTTTCAGCTTGCTTACAATCGTAGAAGTGGAATTGGCCTCTTTGCGAATATTTAAATTATCCACTGTTACTCGACCTATAACCTTTGATACATCAGGTGCTGCCACACTTTTTACAGGTACATCTAAGCGATACTTATCATTTTTTGCACGCGCTACAAATAACGCAAATTGTTTACGTGTCACTTGTTCGTTTGGATTATACTTTTGATTACTGCCCTTTGTGATACCGTTAGAGTAAATCGTATTTACGTATATAACGTACGGATGTTTAATACCTACGTCCACAAAAGGAGAATCGCTATTTTCATGCTCACTTGTATCAAGCTTAAATGCTTTCGTTAACACATAACTCATTTCATCACGAGTTAAAGGTTTGTTCGGTAAAAATTGTCCTTTTATATTCGTTTTAAAGAAGCCAAGCTGTACAGCACGTTCCACATAGCCCGAAAACTCTGTGCCAGCTTTGATATCTGAGAAGCTTGATTTATTAACAACCAGCGGCTTGTTGCCCGAAGCAATAACTACCATTTTGGCCGCCTGTGCACGTGTTACATTATTATTAGGTTTGAAATACGTTTTACCCTTTTCCGGATATCCATTTATAACACCTAAATTCCATAAATAATTAATCTCTTCATAAGCTTCATCCTGTTTTGGAATATCTACAAACCCGCCACTCGCTTGTGCATTATGTACAGTAATCATAGAAATGAATAGGATGCATAGCATAAAACTAATTTTTTTGAGATACAATTTCTTCATTCCTCCCTTTCATTTTCGTAAAATCCTACAGGCAATACTACCGTTGCTCTTCTGTAATAATTACATCTTTATTAAGCACTTGTAACTCTTGCTCTATTCGCTTTTCTTGAAGCTCAACTTCCTTTACCCAGCTGTTATAACCTAACATAAGTAGTTCTTTATTATATCTAGAGAAAGAAATTTGAACTACTTCACCTTGATCCGATCTTACTTGGAAGGAAATTTCCGTATTTTTTTTATCTCCTAGTTGATTTTCTTGATACCCTTGTCCGCTATACTCAACAGAAGTCACTTTACCCGATAATAATTGATATTTTTTTACTGCTTCTTTTGCTAACATTTGATATTCTTTAATAGACTTATATCCATACCTTCTGGAATATCTTCCTTATGATAAACCCATCTCGCAATCAAATGATTTTCTCTACTTTACCAAAATTAGTAATTTTAATTATATTTATCTAGATTCGCTCATAATATACCATTGGATTTAAAAAATCCCAAAATCAATTTTTGTTTATAATTGAACAAAAGTTGAATAAAATCAGGAAAATGGTCAATTCAGAAAAAATTAAGTTTTCCTAATTGTTCTGAAATCGAGAGAGTTAACCCATAAAAATTTGAAAAGTACAACGAAAGAGCTTTGGAAATGTAGGAATTTACGAAGTAGAGTAGTTTAAAGAATTTTGTTCCAAATCTGATAAAAATTCAATGCTGCCTATTTTAACCATGGTTTATAATCAGCACCAAGTCCTGAGCCGCTCCCTTCTTTAATCCACCTTTCAACTTTTACGCTGTTATCGGCTGCTTCTGAATAAGGAATATTGTAGCTAGCAGGTACCAATTGTATTTTATTCACTTCTACAGCCTTAACTTTTTGGCTAATCTCACTAAATATTGCCGTAGTCACTGCAATTGCTCCTATAGTTCCAAGTACAAGCCGCTTCATTTCACTTTTTTTGTCATATTCACCTTAATCAATCCCCTTTTCATTTTTAATAAGTGTGATCACAGTTATAAGTGTATAAACGGTAGGTTATCAAACTATCATGAACTTGTTATTAACTTGTAAAAGTTAATTTGGCTGTTGTTCCCTTCCCTATTTCTGATGAAAAGTTAACTCTGCATGGTGGTTAACTGTAATTTTCTTACAAAGTGTTAAACCTAGTCCTGCACCTCCAGCAGAGTGACTTCGAGAAAGGTCTACTCGGTAAAATGCCTCTGTTATATGATTAAGATGCTTCTTTAACATTCCTTTCCATTATCTTGAACGACAATTACCTTATGTTCATTTTCTAAATATGCATTTAATTTAATCAATCCATCTGGGCTACAAGCTTTAAGCGGATTATCGATTAAATTAACTGGCAGAATATGTATGAGGTCTGCTAGATTTAGTAATTCTCACCTGCTTCGCCCTTGTCTTTATTACATTAAATACTTTAAGTTTTAAAAATACCGTTCATTATAAATCGAGGGCACTGAAAAAGTCGATTTGCCACAAAAAATGTGATGCAAATCGACTTTTTTAAGTTTCTAAATCGAACAAAAGACAGATTTATAATATTGAAAAATGAATTTTTGTAGTTTTTCAGTGTCCTCTTATAAATCAGTGGTGGTTTTCTTCTCCACTGATAGTAAGTCTTCACCAATCGAGCTCATAGAGGAATTTAATCTCATGGCCCTTGTACTTGAGCTTGGGTCAAAACACTCCGCATCTCTTAGTTCCTGATTTTATTCTACATTTTGTAAGGATATATAGATGGTATCTCCTTACAAAACTCTCATTGCTGCAAAGATGCTAAATTACCAATGAAGCGCAATAATCGAAAATGAATCATTGCTAGCTCCTCTACGTTTAAATTCTCATCGTCGCTGTCTAACCACTCTTGAATAACACCTAAAATCGCGGACGTTAAAAAAGCCTCAAAATATTGTTGAAATTCTTTATCAAGCCCCTCCCCTTGAATCACAGAGATTCTGTCCAAAATATGATGACTAAAAACTTTCTTCATCCTCTTGCTAAAGACTGGGCTCCCCTGTTCCCCTAAAATTACTCGAAAGGCTGTTGCATGGTTTTTAATGCATTGAAACACTTCGATAAACGGTTGATACAGCTGACCTGTTTTTATCGTGTAGAAGGCATCTAGAGGTTGAACATTTCTCACATAGCTTTCTAGCTCATTTAATAGCTCCTGTTGTAAATCCTCCATCACTTCATATTTATCCTTATAATGTAAATAAAAAGTTCCTCGATTAATGTTTGCAGTAATAGCTAGGTTTTTTACTGTTACTCTTTCAAAACCTACTTCTTCTATTTGTCTAAGTAATGCATTTTTTATAGCTCGTTTTGTTTCAAAATTCATCATATCGTGAATAGACATTTAGATCCCCCATTGTATGATCACTTTATTCTGTTCGTATTTAGCCATGTTGTTAGATAGTTACCTCAATAATCACAATAAGGTCAAATAGTGCTAGTTATTACAGCGTTACCTTATTTATCGGCACTCTTCTTAGTTATTTCCATTAATTGAATTTAGTAAAATGGCAATTTTAAAAATCTTTAAATGTCTGTACCTTGCTCGAAAATGTTGAAACCCAAAATCACTTAACACTTTTTCGTTTTCTGTTTATTGTAATCCCCCATATACTGCCTTAAAATTTCAAGTATCAACACTGTGTTCAGTAAAGGAGAGATGGATAGATGGGAATCAATGCAATTTCATTAAACTCCATAGAAAAAAGGTTTCATCAAAAACAAGTAATTGCCCCGCTTTCCTTAGAAATTCCAAAGGGACAGCTTATTGGCTTACTTGGTCCTTCAGGCTGTGGGAAAACGACGTTAATTAAAATGATTATGGGAATGATTAAACCCGATAATGGTCATATTCAAGTGTTAAATTATACAGTCCCCCATAAGCAATTACTGACGGATATCGGCTATATGGCACAATCAGATGCTTTGTATTTGGATTTAACCGGTGAGGAGAACCTTCACTTTTTTGCTAAGCTTTATCGATTACCAAAAAAAGAACGTGCGGAGCGTGTCAATTATGCTGCAAGCCTCGTTCATTTAACGGATGATTTAACTAGTAAGGTGTTGAATTATTCTGGAGGGATGAAACGGAGATTATCCCTTGCAATTGCCCTTATCCAAAATCCAAAGTTGTTGATTTTAGATGAGCCAACGGTTGGGATTGATCCCGTATTAAAAAAAGAGATTTGGCAGGAGTTAATTCGTTTAAAAAACGAGGAGCATAAAACAATTTTAGTAACGACACATGCGATGGATGAAGCGGAGCGCTGTGACCAGTTGGCAATGCTACGCAATGGCCATATTATCGCGCATGGAACACCTGATGATTTGAAAGCTCATTATCAGGCAAAGGATTTTGATGAAGTATTTTTAAAGGCTGGAGGTGAAGCACTGTGAGAATCGGCGCAATTGTGACTAGAATTATGCAGCAAATGATCCGCGATAAACGTACACTCGCCTTATTATTTTTTGCCCCTCTTCTAGTGCTGTCATTAATGTATTTTGTTTTCAATAGTAACGAACCTGACATGACACTAGTCGTATCTAATGGTCCTACATCAATCATTGAAAAACTTGAATGGGCAGATTTTCATGTGATCGAAAAAAATGATTTTTCTATTGATAGTTTAAAAGATGACAAATATGATGGCTGGTTAGCTTTTCATCCCACTCAATTGAAGCTCATATTATTAAATGATGATCCATCTACAGCTAAAGCTTTAAAGATGAAGCTTTCTCAAGTTTTACAGCCGGAACAATCTGCCATGATGAAGCTGACGACTGATTATGTATATGGCGATGAAAATACCGCTATTTTTGATATTTTTAGCCCGATGCTAACAGGCTTCTTTGTGTTCTTTTTCGTCTTTTTAATTACAGGGATAGCGTTGTTAAAAGAACGAACTTCAGGTACATTGGAGCGCTTATTAGCGACACCGATTAAACGTTCTGAAATTGTTGCTGGTTATATCATTGGTTATGGATTGTTTGCACTTCTTCAAACAACTATTATTGTGCTATTCGGGGTTTATGTCCTTGATATCGTGCACGTTGGCTCCATTTGGCTTGTGCTGCTAATCAATATTGTCGTCGCACTTGTTTCATTATCATTAGGGGCTTTGTTATCAAGTTTTGCTGCATCAGAGTTTCAAATGATGCAATTTATTCCGCTAGTCATTATACCGCAAATTTTCTTTTCAGGTATTTTCCCACTGGATAATATGGTGGAGTGGCTGCAAAATATTGGGCGTATTATGCCACTATACTATGCCGCTGACGCGTTGAATGGGGTTATGTATAAAGGCTATTCCTTTAGTGAAATTCTAGCAGACTTAGCGGTTCTTGCTTGCTTCGCTCTAGTATTTATTACATTAAATATTATAAGTTTAAAAAAATACCGATCATTATAATCAAAAGGTTCTGCTCTAAAAAATAGGGCAGAACCTTTTGATTATAAATTAGGACCCATTAGCATAACGTGGGGTTGATTTCCGTTCCGGCTGGGCGCTTTGTTGTTGCTGCCGCTTCGCTTTCGCACAGAAAAAATACGCTGCGCTGCAGGCTTCGGGCCAACACGAGGTTGATCACGAAGGCGGTATCAAAAGATATGATATTCTTAGCCTTCGTTCCCCTATCGCAGATCCCTATGAAGTCGCCTAGTCTCCACTTTCAATCAACCACTTCACTTAGCATGTATTTTTGGGCATTACAATCGTCGCAACTGTTAAAAATATTCATCTATGTAACATAGCGTTCACTTTTGAAATGCAGAAGTTTTATAAAAGTTCTACACTATTGCTGATTGGAGTGGAAGGCTACTCGACTCCCGTGGGAATACGAGACAGGCGAGACCCTGCACGGAGCGAAGCGGAGGAAGCGGCTCGGCGCTCGCCCACAGGAAAGCGAGTAGCCTGGAACGGAAATCAACCCACGTTATGAAGACACAACACAAATATCTAAAAATAAAAAATCGAACCAATATTCTGTTAGCAAAAGAACTATTATTCATCTATACTAAAATTACAGTTAATGGTTAAATATTTTGCATTGTAAGTTAACTAGCCTAAAAACAAAGGTGTGTAAAGATGAAAACAATTATGGAAATACAGGACATCTCTAAACAGTATAGAGGTAAGAAAATCTTAGAGAACGCTACATTTTCTATTTGTGCCAATCAAATTATAGCCCTAGTAGGAAAAAATGGATCAGGTAAGAGTACCCTTCTAAAAATCATTGCGGAATTAGTTGATGCTGACAGTGGTTCTATTGTGAAACATCGACAATCATTAAAAATTGGCTATGTGCCTGAAGTGACCCCTTCACATATTTTGTTTACGCCCGAAGAATATCTTTTTCATATGGGTAGCATTCGAGGTATGACTAAAAAACAACTACAGCTCAAAATAAATGAGTTATTTGAATTATTTCATTTACAGGAAGCACGGAACATTCGGATTGCCAACTTTTCTAAAGGTATGAAGCAAAAGGTTATGATTATGCAGGCCATGCTTGAAGACACAGATCTGCTAATCTTAGATGAACCGTTATCAGGACTCGATCCTAAGGCCCAAAGTGACTTAGAAGAAACTCTCTCTATTTTAAAGGATAAAGGATTCAGTATCGTTTTAACATGCCACGAAACAAAATTACTGCAACATCTTGTTGATACAGTTCTTGTTATCCAAAATAATAAGGTCGTTCAAGCTGATTCATTCCATAAAAATGAAATACCGAAAAACAAATTAATTTTTGAAATATCAAATGATGAATTATTGGACAACCTACTACCTTTTCTTGAAATTCAACATCAAAGTCTTTTAAATAATGGTTGTCATGAGGTCATTACCATTATTAAGACAGAAGATACAGATCAAGTATTACTGGATCTCCTACAGAAAAAAGCCTCTATTAGACAATTAACCCCTATCAATCAGAAGGAGGAACAATTTTACACCCATTTTTAAGGAGGAAAAGACGCTGTCATGACTAGTTTATTACGCTATCAATTTATCAATTATTTAAGAACCTACCAATATGTTCCGCCTTTTTCAATTTTCATTTTATGTCTGGTCGTTAATTATTCCTTTGTTCCAAACCCAATATTAGATAGTTATTCGTTTACAGCTATCATTCTCTTTTTTCTAATGGGATGGTTTACAATTACACTATTTCACGCAGAAGATGAAGAGCAAAAAGTAATTACAACACTCCATGCTAAAAGTCGAACACAATATAATTTAGGAATTTTTATGATTTGTGTACTGATTGGTTTCTTCTTAAGCTGTGTATCAGTCATCTACCCTACTCTAATTGGCGCCTTTGGAGAAAAACCAAGATTTTTACATCAATTACTAGGATTCCTCTCTCATTTTAGTTTAGCTGTACTAGCTATTGCACTTTCAGCTATATTTACGAGGGAACTTGTCAAAAACAAGCAAAATACTTGGTGGGGTGTACTTGGCATCTTAATTATTTCTGTCGTAATCGCCACTTTAAAAGAGACAATTCTTCAGGTCAAGGGACTCATTTGGCTGCTTCCTCCTGTGCGTCTATCATTGGAAATGATGGGTTCGGAAGATTCAATAACGTCAATACCTAACAGTTTTTATTGGCAATTTGCTTGGATTTTCGTCTATGCAAGCTTCATCATCATGTTGTTCTTCCTCCTTTCGAATCGAAAAAGGAGGTAAATTTCTAAAGAAGGATGTGAAGCTGTTGATTGATTACATGACTTTTGACGTGATGTGGATGGATGACATTATTGCACATGTTGAGTTAAAACCGACTGATGGTGGCACACCCTATGTCATTAACTATATCGAAGATTTTAACAAGCAATTTTCACCAACGATGGAGGGGCATATAACACTAGAAGAACTGGAACGTTGGCTAAAATGGCGAACCTTCCCCCCTACTCGGGCCAACGCAAAAGAATTACTGGCTTCACTTGATATGCAAGCCTATAATCGTTGGGGCATCGTGCGGAAAACCCATGGTGTAATGGCAGATGATGAAATTTGGATTCAATTTAAAGGCGAAACTCTCACACATCGGGATGTCTGCTTACGCAAGGATCTATACTATCCTGAGGAACCCAATATCTAAAATTTCAATAAGTTTCAATAAGTTAACTAAGATGATAGACCTCTCTAACAGGATTTTTTTAGTAAATCACAAAAATGCCCCCATCTACCTAGGTAGTGGGGCGATATTTTCATATCAGGATTGTCATTAATCAAGCTGTTCTTTTAATTTATTTATTTCATCTAGTGTTAATTCTGTAAATTCAGCTACTGTTTCTAAATCTATTTTTTTCTGTAACATTTTCAAGGCTATTTCTTGCTGCTTCTTTTTCTCACCTTGCTCAATTCCTTGCTTTATCCCTTTTACTACCCCGTCCTTCTCCGCATAATATTTTGCGTCCTCTATCTTCGCCTCCTCATCTAATATATATTTCAAACGGGATTCATAGGCATAATATTCTTCAGGAGATTGACTTAATTCTTGCCAAATAGTTAAAGCATCTTTTATTCTTTTGTCGCTCATAGCAAGCTCCTCCAATGCCAAATAGATTTCTTTATAGATTTTTTTCTTTCTTCCATCAACCACACCCAGGAACAATAACCATCCTGCAAGTTCATTATCTAACGGGTTCAGTTTATTATGAAACCATTGTCTAATAAATTTATTCATTTCTATAAAGTGGATTTCAAGAACATCGTCAATTCTAAATTTCCCATCATCTTCATACAAATGGAATGAAGTATGATACGCATCGGTTTGCTTAAACAAACTAAAATTACAAATATTAATAGTAATTGTTGGTCTTAATGTATGATAACCAAAACCTTTTTTAAGCTCTGAAGTGTAAATTTTTGACCAATAGTATAGTGTCCGCTTGACCATATCATGCTGATTGCTTAATTGAATTTCAATATTAATCGCTATATTTTCCTGAGTTTTCACTAGAACGTCTAACCGGGATTGCTTATCATCTCTGTGTTCACCACTAAATTCTTGACTCATAAAAGAGACTTCTTTAATAGCATTGTTACCTGTACGATTTAAAATTGCATTCAGAAAGTAAACCGTTAGACTTTTATTATTTTCATTTCCAAATAATCGCTTAAAAGCGTAATCGACTTTGAGATCTACAAATTTTTCAAGTGGAATTCTACGTGTTGCCATTTCACTCATACCCATCACTCCAAATGATTTACCTCAGTTATAGCATTTAAAATTCAAATTGAAAGTCAACAAAACTTTATTTTTATCTTGATTTTATATAAAAATACTTACTATTATTCAGCATTATATACTAAGACAATCACATTTTTCCCTATCAAATTTGCATTAATAAATCCGTAAAATCTTCCTCAGAAAAGACACCAATATTATTTCTTCTTAGCAATGCAGTTGTTACGCCTACGCCAACCAATGTTGTACCATTGAAATCACCATTGTAAATCATTGCACTTCCACAGGAAGGACTATACTCTTTTAAAATAACTTTAGTCGCACCTAGTTCGAGTGCTTTCTGTAATGTTGCATATGCGCCCTTAATATAAAGATCTGTAACATCACGGCCAGATTTTTCAACCACTCTCGCTTTTCCATCAAGAACGTCTTCACCATCTCCACCGACAATTTCAGCGGGCTCACGAGGCGTCGAAAAACCTCCCATAAGTTCAGGGCATACAGTTACCGCCTTATTTTCTAACACAAGCCGATGAATTCTATCATCTAAACTATCTGTTCCGTTATAACGTACCTTTAATCCAGCTAAGCAAGAACTTATTAAAATCATATGTGCACCTCATTTTTATCCGTTTCGTATAATCACAACTATAGCTCATTTGAAAATTCCGTCAACAACCTTACTACAACTTAAATTACTTCCTTGACCTACTCTATTCTCTTTTTAATGAGTTATATTGATTGATTAACTCCATTTTTTATTATTTGTAGGACAACCATTTCACGGATTTGTGCTACTATTTTATTATCTAATTTCTATGAACGCATTCTATCTTTTATAAAGGAGGATCAAGACTTGGTTGAATTTACAATTTGTTTTCTTAAGAAGGGTGAGCAACTATTATTATTAAATAGGGATTTCCCAGAATGGATGGGGGCTTGGAATGGTGTAGGTGGAAAGATTGAGAATGATGAAACACCATTAGTTGGTGCATTACGAGAAATTAAGGAAGAAACGGGCATTGTACTGCAGGATATTACCTACAAAGGAAAAATAACATGGACGGATGGAATAACTGACTTTGGCTGTATGTATGCTTTTATTGCTGAATTACCAGAGTCCTATCAGTATGTGACACCGATTAAAGTTGCAGAAGGCATTTTAGATTGGAAAGATCTATCATGGATTTTCCATCCTAAAAATGTAGGAATAGCAGATTTAAAATATTACTTACCGAAAATGCTGGATGAAACCATAAACTATGAATACATATTTACATATGAAGATAATAAGCTGATTGATATAAGGAGTACCCCATTAGTTACTGTCTAAATAGAACAAAGCCTCGTAAACGCGATATTATCGTTTACGAGGCTTGACTATTATTTTCTTGGTTGCGCAAATCGCATTCTGCACATCGACCAATTCAATGTTGTTTTTTGAATTTCATCATAGATGTTCCACAGGCTATCGACTACCCGTATTTCAACCTTACGTTTAAACAGTTCCTCAAATAAATTATCTACTTCAAATTTAGCAATAGGATATTGTGTTGTTTCACTCGTATAATAACCAGCATTTTGATCCTGCAATGTAAATTCGCAGATGTCAAACTCATATAAGTAAAGCTTCGTATTTTTCATCGTCTCAAACCATTTGCTTTCAATTACGACAACGTGTTCACATGATGCGGATGTTATATAGGCTTGTTTATCCCATTCATTTGTATTGGCACCAATATGGTAGCAAACTCGCGGACAATTTCTAGGAGTTAAAAAATTAGGCAAGCATGTATCGTTGATTGCCCATACTAGACCTTTTTCGGGATCTAAATCTAGTCGATCCGGTAATCGTGGGTGAAATACTGTAATATCACTTTCCTCACTGACATGATATATGCGCAAATGTTTCCCCTCCTTATTTTCTTAATTTGAAGACTTTGAAATTCTGTATATGGATCCCTGCGTTTGTCGTTACTGTTCTTGCATACTATTCACTCATTTCAGTATAGCATTATAGCGTTACCTTTCTTGCGCACATTCATATTTTTCATTAACGAAAAAAGAAATAAAGCCAGAAATCCCTAACTGGATTTCTGGCTTCTCTGATTTAAAGACTGGATTGAGTTTTGATAGGCAATGAATTGTCTAATGTGGTCTGGCGTTTAACAGTGATCCATCAGGACGATTGCTGCACCGACCCATCGTTCCGATTATTGTTGAATCGCCAATAGAACGCTTGCATATTACACCCACAGACAAAAGTAATCGCTTAAGTTAGCATCTATCACTTTGAACTATAGTAAAAAACGTACAGGTTCCTCTAAATAGCCTGCCACACTACGCATAAATGCACCTACTGGCTCGCCATCAATAACACGATGATCAAATGTGCAAGACAATGTCATTGAATGGCCAATTTGTATCGTATCTTCTACTACGATTGGCTCTTTCACAATTTTATGAAAGCCCAAAATTGCTACTTCAGGATAGTTAGTAATCGGCGTCGCAAATATTGCCCCGTCCTTTCCTGTACTAGAAATTGTGAAAGTACTACCTGTTAAATCTTCAACCGTTGCTTTTCTAGAATGAACCTTTGCCAATAAACTTTCTAGCTCTTCTGTAATTTCAAAAATGCTTTTTTTATTTGCATGTTTTATCACTGGCACAAGTAGACCGTCTGAAGTAGCAACTGCAACACCAATATGAATATAAGGTAAAATTACAAGTGCTTTTTGGTCTTCATCTACCTTGGCATTAAAGTGCTCATGTTCCTGTAAAGCTGTCGCAACTGCCTTGATTAAAAAAGGTAAGTAAGTTAGTTTTTTGTCCTTCATTTCCGGCAGCTGTTGAACACTTTTCCTAAAAGCCACTAAATTCGTCACATTAATTTTTTCCATTCCGGTGCATAATACTGCCTTGGAAACGGCTTTTTGCATATTTTCAAAGATTGCTTTGCGCAACCCACGAATAGGGACGATTTTATTTTCATTAGCTTCATCTTCAATACGTTTTGACTTATTTTGCACTTTTGCTATCGCGGAAGATGATTGTTTAGCATGTCTATCTAAATCACATCGCAACACCCGTCCGTTTGGCCCACTGCCCTGTATTTCTTCAATATTAATGCCCATAGTGCGCGCTGCTTTTCTAACTGAAGGAGCTGCCATCACCCTTCCTAATATTGAAAATTCAATCTTCTCTTTCGGTATACTCTCCTCTTTTTTCTCTCCAAGTGGCTGTGTTGGCTTGGGTGGTGACGAATCTGAGGTTTTACTAAATTGACAAAGCAGACTACCTACCGTAATGGTATTTCCCTCTTCGCCTCCAAGTTTCTCAATCACTCCTGTAATGGGAGCTGTAATTTCTACAACGGCTTTATCGGTTTGAACCTCTACTAACGGCTCATTAATCGCTACTTTTTGCCCTTGCTTTACAAACCAGCCAACAATTTCTGCTTCATGTAAACCTTCCCCTATATCAGGGAGTAAAAAATCATACATTACTATCCCTCCCTATTCTTTCATGACATTTTGTACTGCACTTACAATGCGCGTTACAGTTGGCATCCATTCTGCCTCAATGCTCGATACAGGGAAAGGTGTATCATAACCTGTGACACGTAAAATCGGTGCGTGCATAGCATACATACAGTTTTCGGCAATAACTGCTGCGATTTCCGCCCCTACACCGCCTGTTTTTGCCGCTTCATGAACAACGACTAGTCTGCCAGTTTTATCTACCGACTGAATGATGGTTCCATAGTCAATAGGTGCGATTGTTCGTAAATCAATGATTTCCACAGACACACCCTGCTCTTGTAATTGTGCTACTGCCTGTTTAACCGTTACGACACACGGACCATATGTTACGATGGTCACATGCTCCCCTTCTTGAACAATTGCCGCCTTACCAATAGGCACTTCATAGTATTCTTCTTGTACTTCCTCTTTTATCGTTCGGTATAGCTTCAAAGGCTCTAAGAACAATACTGGGTCTGGATCTTTAATCGCCGCTGCGAGTAACCCTTTAGCATCGGAAGGCGTACTTGGCATGACTACCTTTAAACCTGGTGAGTGTAAGAACAATGCTTCTAAACTATCGGAATGTAATTCAGGTGCATGAATCCCTCCTCCGTATGGTGCTCTAACAACCAGTGGCACGGTAACTGTGCCTTCCGTTCGAGAACGAAGGCGTGCGGCCTGTCCTACCATTTGATCCATCGCCTCATAAATAAACCCTAAAAACTGTATTTCTGCTATTGGTTTAAGTCCTCTAGTGGCTAAACCTACTGCAGCTCCAATAATGGCAGACTCAGCAATCGGTGTATCCACTACACGCCTTTCTCCAAAACGTTCCATGAGCCCATCCGTCACACGGAAAACTCCTCCATTTTTTCCGATATCCTCACCGAGACAAAGGATTGTTTCATCATTTTCCATTGCTTGGCTTAAGCATGTATTGATTGCCTGTACTATTGTCATCTCCATCATTACACCTCTCCTCTTTGTTGCAATTGTCTTACTAAGTTTTGAGGCATTGTTTCATATGTTGCTCTTAGTACTTTTGGAATCGTTGTCTTTTCGATTGTAAGTGCCTTTTCATACGCTTTTAAAACGATTTCTTCGCAGTCATTTAACAGCTCCTCCTCTTGCCTCTCATCCCATAGCCCAGTAGTAATAATAAATTTCTTCATTCTTTCTATAGGATCATTTGTCAGCCATTCCTCAACTTCAGCTTGGTCTCTATACTTCGTCGGATCGTCTGCAGTTGTATGCGGCCCTTGGCGGAATGTAACAGCTTCAATCAGCACAGGCTCTCCATTTTTAGCTTTTTCTATAGCAAGCTTCGTTGCTTCATAAACTGCTAATACGTCATTGCCGTCTACTCTAATTCCTGTAATCCCATAAGCCAACGCCTTTTGTGCGATTGATTGGCTAGCGGTTTGTTTATGAATTGGATTACTAATTGCCCATTGATTGTTTTGAATAAAGAAAACCACTGGTAATTTATATACACCCGCAAAATTTAATGCTTCATGGAAATCGCCCTCTGAGGTACCTCCATCACCCATATAAGCAACCGAAACACTGTCTTCCCCTTTATATTTACTAGCCCATGCCCCACCTACCGCATGTAAAAATTGCGCTCCAATAACGATTTGAATAGGAAAAATAGATAAATCAGTTAAATGCTGCCCAGCCATCTTACCCATTGTGTAACAAAAGAACTTATCGATAGGCATCCCGTGAACAAATGAAGCCGCAATATCTCGGTAACTAGGATAAATCCAATCATTCGAATTCAATGCGTAAGCGCTTCCAACTTGTGCCGCTTCTTGCCCTCTAATTGGCGGATATGTTTTTATTTTACCTTGGCGTTGAAATTTCAATGCAATTCCATCAAAGATTCTCCCCTGTACCATATGTTTATACATTTCGATACATTGCTCATCTGTGGCAGTTCTTTTAAAGAAAGTTTCCGAAAGCGAACAATCTTCGTCCAAAACTGATGCTGTGTCAATTTTTAAACATGATTGATTTAACCACATTTCAACTTCGCCCTCTAAACATGACTGATTTAACCACATTTCAATTCCTCCCTTTATAACGTTATTTTAATTATAAATAAGAGACAGACGTCATATCATTAGCTAATTTTGTATTTTTTTAGCTTTTTTACACTTTAAACAGAATTATTAAATAAATCGACACAGAAATGTTGTGACATCACATGATTTCCTCAATTGGAATGTCCGTTTTGCTCAAAATAATTTTCCATATATACCCTCTCCGATGTAATACAACGAACCCGCAATAACCTTCGCATGACAATTTTCATTGCGAATCAGTCCAAGCTGTCGAACAATTTCTACGTTGGCTGACACCCTTTTTTATATCATGTAGATAGAGGCTGCCATCTTTAAGTAAAAAACAAACCAGAAACCCCCAATCGGATTTCTGGCTTTTCTAATTTAAGGACTAGATTGAGTTTTGATAGGCAATGCATTGTCAAAAGTGGCCTGCCGTTTAACAGTAATCCATCTTCCACATAACATGACCATTAAGGCAAAAAATACAATAACTCCTGCAAAAACAAGCGCTGCCTTATAACTACTATAAACCGCCACAAGCTGACCCGCGATAATCGGTCCGATAATTTGTCCAAAAGCATAAAACGTAGTTAACAAAGATACTACTGGGCCGCTTTGTGTTGGGAATAGTTGACGTGCATAGGAAGTCGTTAACGTCACAATGCCTACAAAGGTTAAGCCGAATAAAAAGGACGATAACAGGACGCTCCACACCGTTTGTGAAAATACTGGTAATAAGATGCCTAGTACTTGCAATACATACGCGACAAACAAAATTTTGATGGCAGAAAATTTTTCTAATAATACAGTCCAAACAGGTGCTGATGGGATAGCGGCTACCCCAACAATGACCCAGCTATAGGAAGAATAGGCTTGTAGTGAAGGAATATTGTGAATAATATCCACTAAAAAAGTACCTGTGATAATATAGCCTAACCCCTCTAAGCCATATGCGACAATCAACCATGGCATGAAGCCCTTTGTCATTTTTCCATTAGAGGATTTGACAGTTTTCACACTATCCTGTACATCCAAACCTTTCCAAAGTATATAAGTCGTCACTAAAAAAACAGCCGATAAAATCCCTAAGCCAATCCATGTACCTTGCCAAGCAAAACGTGCTTCAATAGCAGGGACCAATAAACCTGAAATCGCAATTCCTAGTCCAATACCTCCAAATAAATAGCCTGACCATCGTGTAAGTGAATGCTTCGCTAAGTAATCCATAACAATACTACATGTTAATACAAAAATAAGTCCCCCTGTAATGCCCGCAATTAGACGAAGCACAAGCCAAACACTATATATTTCAATGATTCCCATCAAAACAACAGAAAGGACATTTAAGACAACACTTAACAATAAAAAGTTCTTCTTTTGGCGATTGATAAATCCTGCCCACAATGCACCAATGAAATAGCCAATATAATTACTTGATGCTAAAAATCCTGCAACTTCAAACGAAAACCCAACATCATTACGCATAAATGGCAAAATTGGCGTAAATGCAAACCTGCTAATCCCCATAGCTACTACAAGTAATAGCACCCCACCAAATAAAATTCCGATGTGCTGTCGATTCAATATGCCCCCACCCCCAAAAACTTATTGTAATTAAAAGGATACAGAGTGAAAATTAATAAATCTAATATATAATTTATATAAAAGGATAAAAAATTTTTATAAGAGGTGGAATACATAATGAATTTACATGCTCTTAGATTATTTACAAAAGTAGCTGAGCTCAACAGTGTTTCGAAGGCAGCACAAGCGCTGATGATTAGTCAACCCGCCGTTACTATCCAAATAAGAAATTTGGAAAAAGAACTTGATTTAACACTGTTAGAGTCAAAAGGTAGAGGAATTACTTTAACACAAAATGGCGAATTTTTATTTAAACAGGCTCAGCGCTTATTTGATTTAGAATTGGATATCGAAAACAAACTAGAGCAATTAAAAAACACAGGTAATGAAGAATTGCAAATTGCTTCTACGCATGTTCCATCCCATTTTTTATTACCAAAATGGCTCGCAAAATATAAACAAGCCTATCCGACAACTAATATCCATATAAAGACTGCTAATTCCCAGCAGGTTATTGAAGAATTACTTCACTACAAGGCTGATATGGCTTTTATCGTAAAAGAGGATGGTCATCATCCAGATATAAATTATCAATTCCTCATGAATCTCGATTATTGGTTTATCGTTCCATTTGGTCATCCGCTGGCAGATCAGAAAGTGACATTAGCGAAATTAATGCAGCAGCCATTTGTTTCTCGAGAAGATGGTAGCTCTACGAAAGAATATTTAAACGCTTTATGTAAGGTTCATAAAATCCCACCGCCAAGAGTAGGACTACAACTTGACGGTATCAATGAATCCATTCACGCTATTGCAGCTGGGTATGGTACGATGCTAGCTCCATCTATAGCTGCCTCTAGCTTTATTCAACGTCAGCAAGTAGCGCGCGTTTTTATAAAAGATGTCGATGTTCAACGCCCTATCTACCTTTGCACACGAAAAAATGAACAAAATACCTCGTCGACCTTTAATACTTTTATTAACATCATCAATGATTCGATTTCATAACAGCCACACTTCATAAATTACGTATATTCAAAAGCACAATACTCCTACTACTGGTGGAAGATTATGCATCTTCTAGATTATTTTCTGAAAATTCTACTCTATTCGCTTTTGTTTTGTTATACTAGAGTAAAAAAGTAGGGATTGAAATGATTTATGATGTGATTGTAATCGGTGCAGGATCGATGGGGATGGCAGCGGGCTATCATTTAGCGAAGGCCGGAAAAAATGTCTTGATGCTTGATGCCTTTAATCCTCCTCACGAAGAAGGTAGTCATCATGGAGAAACAAGAATTATTCGCTTTGCGTATGGTGAAGGAGCTAGCTATGTACCTTTTGTCAAAAGAGCAGGTGAATTATGGAGAGAGCTTGAAACGTTAACGAGTGAAGCTTTATTTTTACAAACAGGTGTTATAAATGTCGGTGAAGAGACCCATCCTTTTATTCAAAATGTGAAAACAAGTGCTAAACTCTATGATTTAGCATTAGAGCAGTATTCTGCGGCTGAAGCAATGGAAAAATGGCCTGGATTATCCTTACCCAAAAACTTTGTTGCTTGTTTTGAGCCTACTGCTGGTGTCCTCCGTGTGGAAGCCTGTATTAGCGCTTATAAAAAATTAGCTCTTGAGGCAGGGGCAACCTTACATACAAACGAAAAAGTGCAATCCATCAACGCTGGAGCAATTGTCCGCGTCCAAACAGCAACTAATATATATGAAGCTAAACATTTAATTGTGACAGCTGGTGCTTGGACAACTGAGTTACTACAAACAATGGACATCGCCATTCCTGTAACACCAACGCGAAAAACATTTGCATGGTTTGAGGCTGATGAGCAGCTTTATCGAGAAGATATTTTCCCGGCCTATTGTTTTGAATTTGCTGATTCCATGTACTATGGTTTTCCTAGTATTGATGGAGCTGGTCTGAAGCTTGGCAGGCACGATGGCGGTGAAGCTATCAATCCAAATGAACCTTTATGTCCGTTTGATGAACAGGATTCTGTTGATTTACAAAATTTCATTCAGCGATTTATGCCACAGCATGGAGCATTAAAATACGGCAAAACTTGCAAATATTCAATGACCCCGGACGAAAATTTCATTATTGACTTTTTACCTGAGCATCAAAATATTGTTATTGCAGCAGGTTTTTCGGGTCATGGCTTTAAATTTAGTAGTGCCGTTGGTGAAGTACTAGCGGATTTAACGCTACATGGAAAAAGTAAGCAGGATTTATCACTCTTTAAGCTTAGTAGATTTAATACAAACTGATGCATTACTACTGTGTTGGATTAAAGCGAGAAGACTGCCATAAAGGCAGTCTTCTATCGTTTCATGATCTTTTTTACGAAATAGACGAGTACATCCAACAACACACCGTATACTAACCCTAGCCCAATGCGCACGATATAGCGAACGAACGTAAAATCATTAGCAACCATATACTCTCGTACTGGGTCATGATAGAGCAGCCACATATAAACAAAATCAGCCGTGAAAAACGACATTATAAGTTCCTTCTCATCTTGACCCATCCAATGTAAGATGCAAATACCAATCATAATGATCACAATCCACGTAGTGAAATTATTAAATGGTGCTGGAGCAAAGCGTCTTCCAGCTAAAATCACCGTAATCGGAAATACAATAATAGCAAGCCCACCAAGTATCCCTAGTTGATAAAGATCGAATAGATTAATGCCAATTACCGTCACTATATACGCAATAATACATGCCGTTATAATTTTGATATGCAAAGAACGTAAAAATGTCATTTCATTCCCTCCTGAGATGCATAAATCAAGTAACACTTTTATCGATGTCCTTCAAAACTTGCTCATCCAACCAAAACAACACCATTAGTGTAACTTTACACCAACAGTGTTGTCATTCAACCACTTTTCGTTATCCATACCGATTTGATATAAGATATGCTTGCTGATCATGTTTGATTGGGCAAATCTTTAACTTTAGATTTGTTAAAATTATGTAGTAATATTTTCCATGGTATTTGCATTGCTTTTCAAAAAAATTGTTTACCCTATTTAGCGGAGAGAGTAATGTACAGTGCACACTACTCTCTTATTTATGATTAAAGTTTTAATTGACACTTGATCAAATCATGCTAGAACGCTATATCTATCCCCAATAGGCCAAAGAACGTTTCTTCATCGCTTCCCGGTATTGCTCTGTTGAGATTGGCAATGCTTTATTTGTTTCATAATCCATAATGACACCATATTTTCGAACAACATCCATTTGATTAATTTCACCTTTGTTGTACATCTGCTCCACTTCTATTGGATCTGTCTCTAGCCATTGATGGCGATTTTTACGAATATGATCGCGTTCCTTTAATGTAGCAGCCATATCAATTTCGAAGGCATCCATATCGCGGTCAATTTCATGGATGACTACGCCATAATCAATTTTGGCACGCTCAATCGAAACATATTCATCAATCACGTCCTCTAAAACAGCGTTTACATCTCTTGCTAATGGGTCACCTAAACCACCACCTCCTGCTGAGGGACGCGTAAAGGAATCTCCTGTCTTCAACTCAACATTGGAGAAAATCGTGCCTAAAAATTTTTCATCCTCTTTGTTGGGATTTAACATAGCCCCCTGTGCAATAGAAGGTAAGCCGCCCATAATCCCCCATGTAATCGAGCGAGAACGATCACAGCAATAAGACATCACTGTTTGGTTTACATTCGTTAAAACGCCGCCCTTTTCTACACCACAGCCACCACGGTATTTACCTGGACCAGCGGAGTCTATAATAATTTCATGCTTCGTTGTAACAACCGGCGATAAACGCTCTTGCCCTTCACATGGTTGAACACTTAACCCTACCCCGAAAACTGGTGAAGTTGTATTCGCACCATCACGGTCAATACGTCCACCATGGCCACCAGCCATCCAGTCATACCACATAAAATATTCACTACTATCTCTCCGCTGATCATACCCACCTATTAATAAATACTCTAAATTAAATGAACAGGCGATAGCGCGTTCAGGCATAATATTCGACCATAACTCAAAGCAGGCATTCATTATTTTTTCAAACGCTCCTGAACAATAACCAGATACAGCTACTGGGCTAGGTGCGTTAACAACAGAGTTTTCAGGGAGGAATATTTTTACGACACGATAAAACCCTGAGTTCAGCGGAATCTCTGGGAAAAATGTTTTAGTTCCTGCATAAGTACCAGAAAGTGCCGAGCCAAAGCCTGCATTTAAAAAACAGCTAATATAAGGATGTGAATCACTTAAATCATAAGCTATTTCATCCTCCGTAATGGTCATTTTCACACGAATCGGAATAAGACCATCCCCTAATTGTGGATCCATATCGATATAATCCACCGTTTCCCATTGACCCTTTGGTAAAGCTTTAATTTTCGCTTTCATTAATCGTTCTACATAATTTTGGACTTCCTCAAAAGCCACTAGCACCGTATTTATACCGTACTTATCAATCATTTCCTTGAGCTGCTTCTCTCCAACTTTCGCCGCTTCCACTTGAGAACGTAAATCTCCAATACGTTCCTCCGGGATACGCATATTCATGACAATAATCTTCACAACATCTGTTAAATATTGACCTTTACTATAAATTCGGACAGGCGGGATACGTAGACCTTCCCCGTAATGCTCCTTAGCTGTAATATCAAAGGAACCTGGATTTGAGCCACCGACATCTGCCCAATGTCCATTTGTTTGCATGAGTGCAATTAGTTTGTCATCATGGAATACCGGTAAAACTACGCGTACGTCACTGAAATGTGTGCCTCCCCGATAAGGATCATTGACTAAAAATACATCACCTGGATGAATATCATCAGCGAAGTCCTCTAAGACAGCTTTTGCCGTTAAGTGCAATGTCCCTACATGTACGGAAATATCTTGTGTTCCTTGCATAACGGTATTCCCCTGTGCATCGCATAATGCACAGCTGAAGTCTCGATTATAAATAACAAATGAGTAGCATGTTCGCAGCATTTGTTCAGCCATTTGATCGACTAAATTTACAAAGCCGTTTTTTAACACTTCAAATGTTACTGGGTCCAGATGTTGGACCTTATGATTGGTCTCCAATTTCGTTGTACTCATTGTCCATTCCTCCTTATCATGTATTAGTTCACCGTAATAATAATATTTTTATAGGCGTCTACTTCCGCAGTAAATCCTGGTGGTATAACAGTCGTCGTATCCAGCTGATCGATAATGGCTGGACCAGCAAATTGTGTGTGAACAGGTATTTGATCGCGATTATATACTTTTGTTTCAATATATTTCCCCTCAAAATAAACAGGACGTGTTTCTTTAAAAGCATCTTCTAACGAGCCTTCAGAAACATATTGTGGGAAATTAGGCTTTGGTACGGTGCCTATAGCCGTTACACGTAGACCAAATATTTCTACGGTTTGTTCCTTATCAGAAAATGCGAATTCTCGTTCATGTTCTTTATGGAATGCTTCCAAAATAGCATCTAAGGATGTTATTTGATCCGAGACGGGAACAGCTAGAGATCGCCATTGGCCCTTATAACGAAGATCAATAAAATTCGTTAATGTCGATGTATTTTCTGTTATCCCCTCCTCTTCCAATAACTCTCTTGCCTCTTGTCGAAGATCACTAAATTGATGTGTTAGTTCCTCCGCACTTACTTCATCTAGTTTTTTCACATATGTTTTAGAAATATCATGACGAACATCTACAAGTAAACATCCCATTGCCGCTGCTACACCTGGATGCGTAGGAATAATGACCTTTGGGATATTTAAATCTTTTGCCAAATAGGCGCCGTGTAATGGGCCTGCACCACCAAAGGCTACAAGCGCAAAATCACGGGGATCGTAGCCTCTTCGGACGGATATCAATCGAACTGCATCACTCATATTGGCATTGGCAACTTCGATAATGGCACTTGCCGCTTCCTCAACTGATTGATCGAAGACATTGGCGATTTTCCCTACAGCCTCTCTAGCCGCCTCTTTGTTTAATTGCATCGTGCCATCCAACAAATCTACACCTAAACGTCCTAACACTAAATTTGCATCGGAGTTAGTGGGCTCCGTCCCTCCTCGGCCATAGCAAGCTGGCCCTGGCACCGCCCCTGCACTTTGTGGTCCATTACGTAAAGAACCGCCTTCATCTTGCCAAGCGAGGCTACCTCCACCGGCTCCTATTGTTAATATTTCAATACTCGGAAAACCGATTGGATAGCCATATTCTATAGACCAATCCTTTGTAATTCGTATATCTCCTTTATACATCAGTGAAATATCAGTACTTGTACCGCCCATATCTAAGCCGATTGCATTGTCAAACCCGCACAACTTTGCGATATGCTTACTCGCAATTGCTCCAGCAGCTATCCCCGAACTCGCCAATCTAGCAGCATAGCGTGGAACTGTGCTTGATGTCATGACACCGCCACCAGAGTGTAAAACTAAAATTTCATCTTCATAGCCCTTTTTCTGCATTTCATCACTTAACTTACTAATGTAGTTACTCATAATTGGCCCAAGAACTGCATTGATAATCGTAGTACTCATGCGCTCATGCTCAAAAATTTCTGGAAGCACTTCACTCGAAATACAAACATAAACATCTGGTATTTCCTCTTTTAAAATTTCTTTGACTTTCGCCTCATTTTCCCCGTTCACATAGGAATTGATGAAACACACGGCAATGGATTCTGTTCCTCGTCTTTTTAATTTTTTCGCTAATATCCGAATTTCATCTTCATCAATAGCCTGAAGAATATTTCCTTCATAATCTATTCGTTCTGTCACTTCAAATCGATCTCGTCGTTGAATGTAAGGTCTCGCAGTATCTTTGTAGGTATCCCAAATATCTTCTTTCGTCCCACGGCGGATTTCGATGACATCTCTAAAGCCCTTTGTCGTAATAAGAGCTGTTTTTGGCAGCTTGCGTTCAATTAATGCATTCGTTCCAACTGTTGTGCCATGAGAAAAAATTTTAATATCCTTGCCATTTAGTTTTGCTTTTGCTACTCCATTTAAAATTCCTTGCTCCGGATTTGAAGGCGTAGACGACGTTTTCGTGACGAATACTTCCCCCGTCTCTTCATTAAAAACAAATACATCTGTAAACGTTCCCCCGACATCAATTGCTAAACGACTATGTGCCATAGCTCTACCTTCTTTCTTTTCATAAAATTTAAACCCCAATTTTTTTATATAGTTAATGCCTCAAGCGAAACCCCAGATTTTTTAAGTAGTTGCGTACAATTTGAAAAAATCTGGGCCATTTCACCGAGGCATAAGTGACATCTATTTTTGGTTTTCTATTCTAAATTTCTTTCATTTACTCACTTTTGGTACTAATCGTAATTGTTTTAAATGTTGTGAAGAACTCTTTTGCCGCCTGCCCCTGTTCACGGGCACCAGTACTTGAGTTTTTCATTCCTCCAAACGGCGCTTGTGGCTCAGCTCCACCCGTTTCATCGTTAACCTGTACAAGTCCAACTTCACTACGGCTAATAAAATCAAATGCTTTCGGAATGTTATTTGTATAAATAGAAGCACTCAATCCAAAATTAGAATCATTTGAAAGTCGGATTGCTTCTTCATAATCCTTTACTTTGATGACCGCTAAAACGGGTCCAAAAATCTCTTCATGGGCAATCGACATCTCGTGTGTTACATTTGTAAAGATTGTTGGATCAATATAGTATCCTTCTACCATACCTTTTGTAGGACCACCGCCAAATGCAAGCTCTGCACCATCAACTTTTGCTTTTTCGATGGCGGATAAAATAGCATCATATTGCCCTTTAGATGACACAGGCCCCATCGTAACACCAACTTCAATTTTCTTAGCTTCTTCTATTAACTGCTCTACAACTTGTTCATAAACCGCTTCCTCGATGTAAACTCGACTAGTCGCTGTACAGCGCTGTCCAGTTTGCTTCATCGCACCTTCAATCGTTAATTTTGCAGCCTGATGTATAGTGGCATCAGCTAAAATGATTGCTGCATTTTTACCGCCTAGTTCAAGCTGAATTTTTTTATTAGTAGATCCAGCAGTATCTAAAATGCTTTGCCCTACACTATTTGACCCTGTAAATGTAATCGCCTTTACTTCAGGTGCCTCCAATAATACCTGCCCCACCTTTGAACCGCGCCCTTGCACGACATTTAACACATTTTTCGGTAAGCCTGCCTGTTCAAATAATTCTCCTATTAATTTACCGGTTAAAGCGCTTTCAATAGAAGGCTTCCAAACGACTGTATTGCCATACACTAATGCAGGTGCAATTTTCCATATAGGAATAGCGACAGGGAAATTCCAAGGCGTTATGGCAGCAACGACACCAAGCGGTACCCGCATTGTGTACAAAAGTTTCGCTTCATTGGCAGAAGGTAAAACTTCTCCTTTTGCCCGCATCCCTTCTTGTGCAAAATAACGTAAAATGGAAGCACCACGTTTCACTTCTCCAAGCATTTCATTTTTCGTTTTACCCATTTCACTCGAAGCTATTTCGGCAACTTTATCCATATTTTTCTCAAGCAAGTCTGCTGTCACGCGTAAAATTTCTCCACGTGCAACAGAAGACGTATTTTTCCAACCTTCAAATGCTTCCTGAGCTGCAACGATAACGTCTTTTGTTTCATCAATTGTCAGAAGCTCTACTTGGCCTACACATTGTGATGGTTTCGCTGGATTAAATTGTTCTCGTATTTCTCTAACGATTGTTGTCATCAAATTCCTCCTTCAAATAGTGATTGTTTATGTTACCTTTACTGCTTTTCAACGATTGTTTTACGTATATGCTCAAATGTTTCATCTAAAATACGTAGCATTTCATCTAGCTCTACTTTTGATAGAATGAGAGGCGGAGAAAATACAACTGTATCTTGATCATAAGTGACTGTTCGAAGGATTAACCCTCGTTTCATCGTTTCTTGTACAAAAATCGGACTAAGAGGAGACTCAAACAATTCACCTGTCTCACGGCTCTTCACTAGTTCAATGGCTCCGAGCAATCCTAAAGTACGGACACGGCCGATAAAGCTATATTTTTCTTGCAATGCTCGGAATCCCTCTAACAGGGCATTCCCCATCTTTTCAGCATTTTCGACGAGATTTTCACGTTCAATAATTTCTATATTTTTCAACCCAACTTGACAAGCGAGTGCATGACCGCTGTAAGTATATCCGTGCATTAACGTTCCTTTAGAAAGCTCGCATAAATCTTGATGAAGCTTTTCGGAGATCGCTACACCACCAAGTTGAACATAGCCACTTGATACGCCTTTAGCGAATGACATCATATCTGGCACTACCCCATAATGCTCCATACCAAAGAATTTGCCTGTACGACCAAAGCCGGTAATAACCTCATCTGCAATGAATAAAATACCGTACTCATCACATATTTTTCGCACTTCTTTAAAGTAGTCTTTTTGCGGAATATTAACGCCACCAGCACCTTGTACAGGCTCAGAAATAAATGCTGCCACAGTCTCAGGGCCTAACGCTTCAATCGTTTCACGTAAATTACGTGCGGATTCGCTGTATACATAATGGAAATCTGGGGCGTGTGAATTGGTAAAGTCACGAAATGCCTGTAAGCCTGTCGCATTGGTTGCCCCCATAGCTACACCATGGTATGAATGAGTACGTGAAATAATTTTTTGGCGTGCTGGCTGTCCTTTTAGTAACCAGTAATGACGCGCTAATTTAATCGCTGTATCGTTCGACTCTGAGCCACCTGAAGTGAAGAATACAGTGTTTAAGTCTCCCGGCGTTAAAGAAGCAATTTTTGTCGCTAAACGAATAGCTGGCTCATTGCTAAAGGATGCAAAGCAGGAACTAAATGCTAAGGTAGATATTTGCTCCTTTGCCACTTCGGCAATTTCTTTACGACCATGCCCTATATTTACATTCCATAAAGAAGACATCCCATCAATGTAAATATTTCCTTCTATATCTTTTAAATAAATGCCATTGCCCTCTGTAAAAATGGCAGCTGGACCTTGTGTTTGCTGTTGCTCGATCGACGTTGTTGGATGCAGAAAATGTTTTTGATCTAACGTTTTTAACTCTTCTTTTAGTTGAATTGTCATAAATGCCATCCTCTTTTCGTTTAAAATTTCATACATATTTTTAGTAGCAATTCTCATGCCAACTGATGAAAAAAATTTATTTTAACGAAAAAATATTGCAACATTTTCAAAACGTGTGGTTGATTTCCGTTCCGGCTGGGCGCTTTGTAGCTGACGCTTCGCTTTCGCTACAGATAAAACATTTGCCGCTGACGCTTCGCTTTCGCGCAGAGCAGAGCTTCCTGGGGGCGTCCGATGAGCCGCTTCGCTTCGCTGCAGGGTCTCGGGCCAACACGAGGTTGGTCACGAAGGCGTTATCACAGGATGTGATGTTCTTAGCCTTCGTTCCCCTATCGCTGATCCCCAAGGAGTCGCCCAGCCTCCACTCCAATCAACTTATATTATGGGTATACATTTCAACAAAATCATTCCTTTCTTTTGGTAATTAGTGAAAAAATCAAACGGATCTTATTGTTACTTCACAAAACTGCAAAAATGAAAAAGAGGCACTTTCTTTGTTGAAAATGCCTTTTTTCTTCGATTTCTATTAACATATTAATGATGCATTTCATCACTTCTCTTGTATTAATTAGCGAGTTTTGCGATATCACATTTTATTATGCTTGAATGAAATTTTGATGCAAAAATACATCACTAGTCCTTATATGAAATTTGTTTCGTTAATTGGAATTTTTGTATTTTACGTACTAACGTTGACTGATCACAACCAAGTGATTTAGCAGCCTGCCTGATACTTGGATAGTTGGATAATGCTTCTTTAATAATTTGCTTTTCGAACGAGGCTACTTGCTCCTTTAAAGAACCACTAAATTTTGGCGTTACAACTTGTTCCTGATGGTTTTGAATTTCTACAGGACTTTCTAGACTACGTGTAATAGTAGGGTTACTATCTAACTCTTGTTGCACAATATAGGCTGTTATTTCTGGCTGCGTTGCCAGCAAGCAAATGCGCTCCACCATATTTTTAAGTTGACGTACATTTCCTGGCCAATCATAAGACTCTAATATTTTCATTGCAGATGACTCAATCGTTCGATGGATGCCATACTTTTCTTCAACAACGGCTAAAAAGTGGTTGACTAGTGGGATGATATCTTGACGACGTTGTCTTAATGGAGGAATATCAATCGGTATAATATTTAAACGATAATATAAATCCTCACGGAAATTACCTTGCCTCACCATCTCTGCTAAATTTCGATTTGTCGCAGCAATTATGCGTACATCGATAGGGATAGGTTTTCCACTTCCTAGACGCTGAACCTCTGATTCTTGGAGTACACGTAATAATTTCGCTTGCAGCTGTAAGGGCATCTCTCCAATTTCATCTAAAAACACTGTACCACCCGATGCAATCTCAAATAACCCTGCCTTACCACCTCTTGACGCCCCCGTAAATGCTCCTGCCTCATAGCCAAAAAGTTCAGACTCTAATAAATTCTCAGGGATTGCACTACAGTTAATTGTTAGTATTTGCTTATCATGACGTCTGCTATTTCCATGAATGAGCTTTGTTATTTCTTCTTTCCCTACACCCGATTCACCACCAATTAAGACAGTCGAGTCTACCTCTGCGACTCTCATAACACGCTTTACAACCTGCATCATCTCTGAAGACACAGCTATTAAACTACTTTTTGTTATTTCTTTATTATGTAAGACCTGTAGCTTATTTTTAAAATTCTCGTTTTGAACTTCTAATTTTTTTATTTCTTTCTCTAACCGTTTTAATTGTGTCATATCACGAGTAATGGCCACTACGTATTGTAAATCACCGTACTCATCAAATATTGGCTTACCAGAAACTAAAAAGCATTTGCCATTAATGAACGTCTGCAAAATCGTTACTTTTTCTTTTGATTCAATTACTTTCATCGAGATGGAATCACTCATCAATCCTTCAGCGATTACGTCTTTTGCATATCTCCCCATTAAATCAATGCCAACAATTTCAATATCAATATCATTTTGAAATAAAATCTTGCCATCACGATCACATACTGTCACACCGTCGGAAATAGAGTTTAACACTTTCATTGACAATGGGTTCATAAAGTCAATATAGCTATACTGCATAAATGGTTTAACATGAAATAAACAACCTTGTGAAGTTTCGACTACATGAATAAAATTTCCTTCTAACTCAAAGGTTTCAGTTCCTTTACTATATGTACTGATAATTTTTTCAAGCAGCTCTATTTGAATATCACTTTTCATCATGACCTCACCATTTTTCACAATAAAAAAATGCTCATCTTTATGTAGTTGAGTTATCGACATATAGTTCACTCCCTTTCGAACTTTAAACATTCTTCATCCGTAAATACAAAAAAATCCGCTCTTTCTACGGGGCATCTTGTACGTCGCAAAAGAACTTAAAACATCCTTTACATTCTTTCACGGTCTGATATCTCGCAGAAATATCGCGAATTTTTTGTATTTTATAGTTATTCTACTCCGAGGCTAGCTTTTCCTCTATTTGCTTTGCTGATCTTGTCGACAACTTTCTCATAATCATAAACAACACAATTGAGCCAATTAATACTAATGTACTTAAATAGAATTGTGGACGTAAAGATTCAATGAGCGCTTGGCACAAATAAACGACTGTTAAAATACCAATTGTGACATACGATAGATATGGGAATAGCCACATTCTAATCGATAATGGCTCAACTGAAACTTTGTCATAATAACGTCGGAAACGAATTTGAGAAATAGCAATAAAAATATAAACGGCAATCATTAATCCCCCAACACAATTCCCTAAAAAGTAAAAAATAACTTCAGGTGAAATAAAGTATAACATCGCACAAATATACGCTACCGCTGTACTACCAATAACAGCCGGAACAGGAACACCTCGGCTATTTTTTATTTGCGAGAATACTTTTGGTGCATCGCCTTGCCGTGACATTTCAAGTAACATCCGCGAGCTTGTATAAAGAGCAGAATTCAAAACAGAAATTAGTGAAATAAAAATGACTATTTGTATAAGTTGAGCAGCAATTGGAAGCCCTGCCATTGATAAAATATTCGCATAAGGCGCTGCCAATGTTTTTGTATCATTCCAAGGTATAATTAAAACCATAATGGCTACTGAACCTACAAAAAATAAACCTAATCGAAAGACAACATTACGAATGGCACGGACAATGTTTTTCGCTGGATTTTCAGACTCTGCTGCCGCGATGGCTGCAACCTCAGCACCACAAATCGAGAAAATAACAAAGACAATGGCCGTAAAAATAGGAACAATCCCATTCGGTGCAAATCCACCGAATTCTGTTAAAATACCTAATCCCTTCGTTTCATAATTTGGCCAGATTCCTAAAATCATGGCTATACCAACTACTAAAAATACAACAATAGCAGTAACCTTAACGAAGGACAGCCAATATTCAAATTCACCAAATGATTTTACTGAATAAATGTTAACAATTGTCATTAATAATGTTATGCCCACGCTTCCAAGCCATGTTGGGATCATCGGAAACCAATTATGCAGCATTCCCCCTATGAGTGCTGCTTCTAATCCTACAATAAATACCCAGCTTGCCCAATAAAGCCAACCTACTGTAAACCCTGCCCATGGACCAATATACTTCCCTGCATAGGAAGCAAATGAGCCTAGCTCTGCATTCCCTCCTGATTTCTTTCCTAATACAATTTCTCCTGCTGCCATTTCTCCAACCATTTGCATGATCAGCACTATGAGTAAGCATGCAATTGCATACGAAATTACCGCTGCCGGACCGGTACTTAAAATATTTTTCCCTGTCCCAACAAAGAGTCCTGTGCCAATAACCCCCCCAATGGAGATCATTGTAATATGCCGTGTTTTCAATGATTTTTGCAAAGCCCCCATTAAACCACCCCTTTAATGTTATGTAGACATTTACTGCTAGCCCCTTCCTCTAATTCAATGTCTACCGTTTAATTAGCAAATTTGATGCCAAACTTACAGAATTACAGAAAAATTCAAAATTTTTACCGCGTCGATTATTGTCACTAAAAATTGTCTTAAAATGCAAGGATAAGGATGTTTGGACGCCAAAAGAAGTTAATACGTATTCCATGTATAGATGATTGGAGTGAAGGCTGGGCGACTCCCCGGGGATCAGCGATAGGGGAACGAAGGCTAAGAACATCACACCCTGTGATAACGCCTTCGTGACCAACCTCGGTGCTACTGCTGACGTTTCGCTTTCACACATATGAAAACCTTTTACATCTGTTGGTCCGAGCAACGCGAGTGAAACGGGGAGGGGAACGAAGGCTAAAGGCATCAGTCCTGTGATAATGCCTTCGTGACCAACCTCGTGCTGCTGTCGCTGGTTAACACTACGCTTTCGCGCAAAAAACATCTGTTGCCCCGACGCCCCCAGGAAGCTCTGCTCTGTAGCGAAAGCGAAGCGACAGCAACAATTGTTTTATCTGTGCGAAAGCGAAGCGACAGCAACAACAAAGCGCCCAGCCGGAACGGAAATCAACCTCACGCTATGCTGATGAGCTTTAAATTTACTTTGTTAGGAAAATCTACGAATCTCTTCATATGCGATTTTCAAAATTTGATGCAAAAACACATCATTAACTGTTTATTTACATCACCTAAACTATCCAAATACTCGATTATATGAGCTCATAATATTCATCTCTTCCCTATACTTTGCTACTGTCCGTCTGGATATTTGGATACCCTCAGCACTTAACGTGTTTGTAAGCTGCTGATCCGTTAAAGGCTTTTGTTTATCCTCTGTTTCAATTAACTCTTTGAGTCGCTTTTTAATATACATAATCGAATCCATTTTTCCAGAAATATTCATAACGCCTTTTGTAAATAGCGTTTGTAAAGCATACACACCATGGGGGGTTTTCATATATTTTCCACGAACAGCTCGACTAATCGTTGATACATGTAGATTTAACATGTCCGCTACATCTTTTAACCGCATAGGCTTCAATGTCTCAATGCCTTTATGGAAAAAATCCTCTTGCAATTCCACTAGCAATCTAGCTAATTCATACAATGTTTTCTCACGCTGCTCTATTCCTTGTAATAATAACAGAGCATCTTTCATTGTATCTTTAAAATACGTTTTACAATTCGGATCGTTTTTTAGCATTTCAACATAATGCTTATCGATAGTAACAATCGGCAAATATCCACGATTTAATTGAATCAGCCATTCCTCTCCTTGTCTTTCCACTTCGATTTCTGGCATGACATATGGAATCGTTTCGAATTTATCTCCTGTCGTCACTGGTTTTAAATTTTTTATATAGTCGACAGTTTTCTTTACGTCATGTAGAGATGTTTTATACTTTTTACTTAACTGTTTAATAGCTTGTGCAGCCACTAGCTCTAAATCCGCTTCAATAAATCGAGAAGCTAATTTCGGTGCAAGCTCATCATTGTCTACCTGAATGAGTAAATACTCCTTATAATTACGTGCCCCTACCCCTATTGGCTCGAAAGTTTGAAGTAAGTCCAATAGTAATTCTACATGCAAAACATTTGTATGACATTTCTTTGCAACAATTGCTAAATCCACATCTAAAAATAGACGCTCATCTAAGGATTGAATTAAAAACGTTAAAATTTTCAAATCTAAAGAAGATAGATTTTTATGCATAGGGACTTGTTCCATCAAAAACTGCTCATAGCTTTCTTTCACAGCAAACTTCATCTCAATAGCGTTAAATGAATGCTGTTGTGGTGCATTATATCTCGCAGAATAACTTTTATCGGAATAACTTGCTAATTGCATAATGTCCTCATATTGCGTCTTTACTGACGCATCGGTAACAACTAATAGTGGGTTTTCATTCCCCTTATCATAAATATACTGTTCTAACTCATTTGTTGAATATTGCAGTATTTCTAAATGCTGTACTAATTGTGGTGATAAAACTTGCATTAATTTTTGGGAAGTTTTGATAGCTAATTGCATATCCCCTACCTCCAATACAGAATTTTCTACATAGTAACATTTTTATGCTGTGTTTTTCCATTTTTTCAACAAAATTTATTTTATACATAGCTCATTACTAAATTCCTTAGAACAGTGGAAGACAACGCCAAAAGTCGGAACGGAAATCAACTACACGCTTCATAAAATTTTCTAATAATTCCAAAAAAGTAATTGACTACAGCTATAAAGTGGTCATAAAATACACATATACAATAATGGTTACCACATTACGGTAAAATTTTAAAGGAGTGATCAAATGTTTCAATTACCAACTGTGCAATTTACACAAGAGCAAGAGCAATTTCGTTTAGATGTTCGAACGTTTCTACAGGATGAATTAGCAAAAGGAACTTTCACGCCTAAATGTGACTCTTGGCTAAGCGGAGATGACCCTGAATTCTCTAAATTAATCGGTCAAAAAGGCTGGATTGGCTTAACTTGGCCTAAACAATATGGCGGCCAGGAGAGGAGCACCATTGATCGATACATTTTAACAGAGGAATTTTTAGCCGTTGGTGCACCGGTTGCTGCACATTGGTTTGCCGATCGTCAAACAGGACCACTTCTTTTACGATATGGAACAGAAGAGCAGCGCGAATATTTCTTACCGAAAATTGTGAAGGGTGAATGCTACTTCGGCATCGGTTTAAGTGAACCAAATAGTGGATCTGACCTCGCTTCAGTTAGCACACGTGCTGAAAAAGTAGAGGGAGGATGGATCGTCAACGGTCAAAAAATATGGACGAGTAATGCACATCTTTGCCATTATATGGTGACTTTAGTCCGTACAAGTCCTTTTGATGGAAAAAGTAAGCATGCAGGGCTCAGTCAGTTGATTGTTGATTTACATGCGGAAGGTATCACTATTGTTCCAATCAAATTTTTAACCGGCGAACATCATTACAATGAAGTGTTCTTTGACAATGTTTTTGTCCCTGACAGTATGGTTGTTGGAGAGATCGGTAATGGGTGGGCTCAAGGCTTAGCAGAGCTTGCCTTTGAGCGTAGTGGTCCAGAACGAATATTGAGTACATTCCCATTAATCGATGAGCTTATTCAGGAGTTAAAGCGCCAAAACAATTTAGAAGGGTTACAGCAAGCGTCTAAAATAGTAGCTCGTCTTTGGGGTCTACGTAATTTGTCCATTGGAGTTGCCCAGCTTTTAGAATCCGGTAATGGTGATGACGTATCTATTCCTGCTGCACTTGTGAAAGCACTCGGTACGAAATTTGAGCAAAGTATTCCTGAAATCACACGCTTAATCATCCAAACTTATCCAACACTTGATGCGCATCGTAAAATCGATCGCTTTATGGCTGAATCCATTTTACATGCACCAGGTTTTACTATTCGAGGAGGAACGTCAGAAGTACTGTATGGCGTTGTAGCGAAAGGGGTTGTCGCTCAATGAGTGAAATGAAAGATATGATCGTTGACGTTGTAGAGCGCATGTTAAAAGAAAAAGTCGATAAAGAGTTAGTCGATACAGTTGAACAAGGACATTGGGCACCAGAATTATGGGAGTTATTGAAAGAAAACGGGATGACTGATGTAGCCATTACAGAAAAAAATGGCGGTGCTGGTGGTGACATAGAGGATTTATTGAATATTGTTCGCTTAACTGGTAAATATGCTGCACCAATCCCATTTACAGAAACAACATTTGCAAATTATTTATTGGAGTTTACTAATTTACAAGTCATTGAAGATTTGGCTACGTATATGCTCTGCCCTAACCAAGCTTTTTCTTTAGAAAATGGCAAATTAACGGGAGAGGCCATACAAATTCCTTGGGCACGTCATACAAAACATTTAGTAACACTTGCAAATAGTACAGAGGGTACTCATCTAGTAGAAATAGATTTAAGCCAAGCAGAAATAAAGCTAGGGTCGAATTTAGCAGGCGAGCCGCGTGATACTGTGATATTCCAGCATGCTAAGGTTTCACAAGTTTCTCCTGTGTTATCTTCTGACGACGTTCACGCTATAACAACACTCCATTCAGCGTTTCAATTAGCTCTGATGACTGGTGCCATCGATAAAATAAATGATTTAACAGTTCAATATACGAAAGAACGTGAGCAATTTGGTCGACCGATTCATCGCTTCCAGCTCGTTCAGCAGCATATAGTGCAGTTAGCAGGTGAAACGGCGATTGCCCTAGCAGCATTTAATAATGTAACCGAAGCCCTTCAGATGAACAATCAAAACAGTGAGGTTGCTTACGCTCGCATTCGTTTCGAAGAAGTTATTCAAGCAATAACAACCATTTCGCATCAAGTACATGCTGCAATTGGTACGACACACGAGCATAGTTTACATCAATTTACACGCAGACTTTGGTCATGGCGCGATGAAGGAACGAGCACCTCGTATTGGACTAATTTGGTCGCAACTCAACTACTAGAAAATAGCGGAGATAGTCTATGGGAATATTTAACTTCGTTTAGCTCTAACTCTCCCCTTCTTAAAGTAGAAGGATAAGAACTTAATAACCATTTGTAACAAACTACTAATAAGGAGTGTTAACAATGACTGATTTACTTTTTGATGTGCAAGACCACGTTGCCACAATAAAATTAAATAGACCTGAGGCGTACAATGCTTTTAGTGAAGAAATGATCTCAAAATGGATTGAAGCGCTTGAAAATGTTCGTGATTCAGAGGATATTCGTGTCGTCATCGTAAAAGGGAATGGAAAATCATTTTGTGCTGGTGGAGACATTAAGGCGATGCAAGCTGGTGAAGGATTTTTCCAAAGCGAGGACGATATTTCTTCTACAGGTTTAGCGCGAAAAAATTCACTTTGGAAAAAGATTCAGCGTATCCCCCTACTTCTTGAAGAAATCGATAAACCCGTTATCGCACAGGTACACGGGTTTGCCATGGGTGCAGGACTTGATATGGCCTTAATGTGCGATATACGGATTGCTGCAAAATCTACAAAGATTTCTGAAAGCTACATCAACGTTGCAATTGTGCCGGGCGACGGTGGAGCATATTATTTACCAAAATTAATCGGTATCGATCAAGCATTGGACATGTTCTGGACAGCTCGTGTATTAACTGCTGACGAAGCAAAAGACAAAGGTGTTGTGACATTTGTTGTTGAAGACCATGAGCTTGAAGAATACACATTGAATTATGCAAAGGAATTAGCAAGTCGCCCAACGACAACATTGCAATTCATTAAACGTGCTGTTTATCAAAGTCAACGAATGGATTTACGTTCTGCCCTTGATTACATTTCATCACAAATGGCTATTGTAACAGAGCTAGATGATTTTAAAGAGGGTGTCAACGCAGTTGTAGAAAAACGTAAGCCTGTTTATAAATGACGTGTGAAGGAGGAAGAACGATGCAACCTCTTGCAAATATTCGAGTGTTAGATTTATCGCGTGTTTATGCTGCCCCTGCCGGCTCCATGATGTTGGCAGATTTAGGAGCAGAAGTCATACGCATAGAACATCCAAATGGCTCTGATAGTATGCGTGATTGGGGGCCATTTGTAAATGGTCAGAGTACGTATTATTTATGTGCCAATCGCAATAAAAAATCGATCACATTAGATTTAAAGACAATAGATGGCAGAGAAAAATTTAAAGAACTTGTCAAAGATGCCGATGTCGTACTCGAAAATTTTAAAACGGGGGACATGGAGCGAATGGGACTCAGCTATGAGGAATTAAGAAAAGTGAATCCCAGAATTATCCATTGCGCTGTTACAGGATTCGGTCAAACAGGTCCTCTTGCACAAGAACCAGGCTTCGATCCAGTTATTCAAGCAATGAGTGGTTTAATGCATGTCACAGGCTCACCTGAAGGAGAAGCGACAAAAGTCGGTGTCCCTATTGCAGATATTTTAACATCTAATTATGTCGTCATTAGTATTTTAGCCGCCTTACGAATGCGCGATCAAAACAATACAGGGCAATTTATTGACTTAGCTTTATTAGACATTCAGATGAGCAGCTTAGCAAATGTAGCAAGCGCTTATATCAATACAGGCTTTATCTCAGAACGTCTTGGCAATCGTCATAATAATGTTGCGCCCTATCAAGTATTTAACTGTGCGGATGGCCCCTTAATGATTTGCGTTGGGACAGATGGTCAATTTAAAAAGTTTTGCACGATGTTGAATCGTGCAGAATGGGCCGATGATCCGCGCTTTGTCACAAATACAATGCGCAAGCAACACGAAGCGGAGCTAGTTCTGATGATCACTGACATGACCATGACAAAAACACGGGATGAATGGATTACCTTATTGCAACAATACAAAATTCCAGGCGGACGTGTGAACACGATTGCGGAAGCACTAGAACAACCGCAATTTAAGGCCCGCGACATGATTGGTGAAATAGAGCACGAACAATACGGGACAATCAGATTCATCAAAAACCCGTTAAAGTTCTCTGATTTAAATATTCAATATAAACAAGCTCCTCCGATACTTGGAGAACATACAAATGATTTTCAAAAGTCCACTCTACAACAATAAAATTACGCTATAATATAGATAAAATATATTTCAGAAGATAAATCCTCCGGCGGTTGTCGAAGAAAATTTTATTACGTAGGTGACGGGATGAATCAGGAGATTTTCGAAAAAAACTATACAATGTCATCGCTGCACAAAGCTATTAAAGTATTAAAAGCTTTCTCAAAAGATGAACCAAACCTTTCCCTAACAGAGTTAAGCAAAAAAACAGGGATCAGCATTTCGAGTTTACAGCGTTTCGTCTCTACCTTTGTGTACGAAGGCTTTCTTCACAAAGATGAACGTACTAAGCGCTATCAATTAGGTCATTCACTTCTGTATTTAGGTAATTTAGTAAAAGAAGAATCAAGTCTACTTATTGTCGCAGAGCCTATTTTAAAAAAGTTAAACGAAGAAATCGGCGAAAGTGTTTCCATGAATATTATTGATGGCTTGGAAAGACGATGTATTGTAAACTACGATTCAACATATCCGCTGTCAACGAAAATGTTTGTAGGTGACACCTCTCCCCTTTATGCAGGTGCATCATCTAAAATATTGCTCGCATTTATGCCGAATGTTGAAGAATATGTAGAGAATATAAGTCTTGAATGTATCACTGATAATACTATACTTTCAAAAGAGCAGCTGTTAACGGAATTAAAGCAGATCCGTTTACAACGGTTTGCGAAAAGTAATAGTGAACGTGTGCGTGGAGCATGCTCTGTATCTGCACCGATTTTAAATGCATCCAACCAAATAATTGCGTCCGTGTCACTTGTTATACCAGAAGTACGCTATAGTGACTATGATGAAAATTTATTAATTGACACTATTCAAGGCGTTGCATTAGAAATCGAGAAGCAATTGTATTGATAAAAACAAAAAAATAAACCCGAATGGATTCACTGATGAAGTGCTTTCCATTCGGGTTTTTTGCTTTAATTATTTTTGCCTGGAATCGCTGATAAAATCATGGAACCGCTGATAAATTGCCTGAAATCGCTAATAACATCATGAAATCCGCTGATAATTTGCCTGGTATCGCTGATAACTTCATGAAAACGCTCATCATCTAAATTTGCGGCTGATTTTTTATTAAAAATCTGACCTTATTAGTTGATTGGAGTGGAGACTGGGCGACTCCTTGGGGATCAGCGTCACAGATGAGACCCTGGAGCGAGCAACGCGAGTGAAGCGGCTCATCGGACGCCCCCAGGAAAGCGCCCAGTCGGAACGGAAATCAACTACACGCTATGATGAGGAGTTAATTATTTACCAATCTTACGAAATCATCCCAATGAGTTAAGCGTGGCAGTTCAACATGCTTGTTATACGATTGATTTTTTAAAATCACTTTTGTATTCACATCTTGCAGTGTTTCTAATACAGCTGGTTTATCATCCACATAAACATCTAAAGCTAGCTCTTTGATGATTGCTACTTTTTCTGTATCCTGCATTCCACAGAAAAAGTGACCTGCTGTGATAGGAAATCCTTGTGCTTTCATCCATGCTTGTGTTTGCTCACAATACTGTTTAGGACGTGAAGTAATATAATAAATGTCATGTCCCTGCTGTGCTAAAGTGTGGAGCACCTCTAATGCTCCCTCAAAAGCAGGACAATTTGTAAAATAAATTTCCGCTAATAACCGATTCCACATCGCCGCTCCTTCAGCATCTGTTAAACCAAAAGGTTCGTGAATTTCAACCCTTTGCAAAGTTTTAAATACTTCTTGCGTAACATTTTGACCAAGTTTTTTATTATAGAGCTCAAAGGCGTGTGCTCGTAAATCAATGAGTGTATCATCTATATCAAAACCAAATTTCATCTTGTTCTTTCTTCCCTTCAAGAAGCCATGTTTATGAAGTTCACCGCAAATGTTTGCTCTTTTTCAATTTGCTTCGCTAATACTTCGTCAATGGCCTGCTCGCGCATTTGTTGAAAATCTTGTACGTTAAAATGAGCAAGCGTATCTTTATTTAAGAGTGATGCTAGACACTCTGCATCCTTGAGTGCACTATTGAGTCCAAATGCTCCAGTTGGTGTCATCGTATGAACAGCATCTCCTAACAAGACAAGGCCCTTTGTTCCCCAACTGTAACAGTGACTACTAAAGACATCCAGTAAAACAAAGTCATGCCAAGATGTGATATGTGTCTTCACTGTCTCTGCTAACTCTGGAAATGCCTCTGAAAGCTGATTGATAAACGGTGTAAAGGTTTGTTTTCTCAGCTGTGGAAAACTTCCCTGATGAATATTCCATCCAATTTGAATAAAGCCGCCTACCTGCGTAAACAATGATAGCTGCATATCCTCTATTAATGCCATTTTAATAGATGGCTCCCATCCATCGGGGGCAGGAATTTTTGCCCAAAGTAAGTCAAAGCCGTGTTTATGCTTTTGAATCTCAATATTCGCTTCTTTACGAATCGTTGAGTAACGACCATCAGCACCGATAATTAACTGACTACTAATTTCAATTGTCTCCCCATTTTTCGAAGCAATGACACCTGTATATCTGCCCAAAGAATCAACTATGAGCTTCTTTACCTTCGTATTCAGGAAACAAGAAAAGTGCGGAAAATGCTGCGTTTCTTGTAAAATTCCCTTTAATAGATTTGCTTGCGGCACATGAATTCCCAAATGCCCTACAGCTTCATCAGGAAGAATGGTTTTAAATGCCCTACCTTCTACGTAATATTCAAGCTTTTCCATACGTAATAAGCCGAGCTCCTCGACTGCTTCAAAAAGCTGATGACTCTTTAAAACAGCCTCACCCTCCTCATTTAAATGTTCACCGCGGAATGCCTGCCCTAGTGCTGCGTTTTGTTCCAGTAGTATTACGGAAAGACCCTTTTTCGCTAGTAAGTGCGAAAGCAATGCTCCACCCGGCCCAGCTCCTACGATACAAACATCTGCTTGATAATTCACTTTTCTTCACCAATCTTTGGATAAGCAATAATACGTAAATCTTGCCCAACCTGCTCAAACGAAGCAAATTCCACATCCAATGCTTCATCCATGGAGGCTGGATTTTGACCAGCGATAGGTGTTAATGATAAACGACCGCCAAGAATCTTCGGCGCTATGTAAATCATATATTTGTTAATAGCACCTTGCTGTAAAAATGAAGCGTTGATGGTACTGCCACCCTCTACTAAAATATCCGTAATGCCATATTGATATAATTTTTCAAGCATATCATCAATAACAAGCCCCTCGGAATTATGTCGAACTGGCAATACTGTTACGCCTTTTTCCTCAAATGCCGTTATTTTTTTGGGATCGGCATTCTCACTACATACAATAATTGTTTTTGCTTCTTCTACACACAAAACATTGGCATGAGCTGGTGTACGAAGTGAACTATCCATAATAATGCGCACAGGATTTTTCCCGTACTGTTCTTTTAATCTTGTCGTTAAAGATGGATTGTCAGCTAAAACAGTACCCACACCAACTAAAATACCATCCACTTCATGTCGAATACGGTGTACATCCTCACGAGCTGCTTCACCTGTTACCCACTTGGAATGTCCTGTATGAGCAGCTATTTTTCCGTCTAAAGTCATCGCATATTTTGCCAAAATAAATGGTCGTTTTGTCAGCATATTATGAATAAAACGTTCATTTAAACGGCGAGCTTGCGCTTCCAAAACACCCACCTCTACCTCAATACCTGCATCTCGTAACAATTGAATACCGCGCCCAGCAACAGCAGGATTTGGATCTTGCATCGCTACTACAACACGACTAACTGCTGATTCCTTCACTAAGTTTGCACAAGGAGGTGTTTTTCCATAATGTGAACATGGCTCAAGCGTCACATAGAGTGTCGCACCTTTAGCATGCTCTCCTGCCATTCGGAATGCATGCACCTCTGCATGTGGTTCACCTGCTTTTCTGTGTAAACCTGTTCCAACAATTACCCCGTCTTTCACGAGTACAGCCCCTACAAGTGGATTCGGGTTCGTATTTCCTTTTGCACTAGCGGCAAGATCAAGAGCTAGCTGCATATATTTTTCATCTTTTGTCATCTTTGTTCCTCCACTCACTTCTCTTCGCGCAAATGTCCAGATTTCTCTACTTTCGTGTCTAAATAGAAACGGTTTGTCTCCGTTAATCCTCCCCATAATGGGACATGTCCTTCTGCTGCTAAGCCATGTGCCTGTAATGCGGCAAGTTTCTTCGGATTATTAGTAATCAGCGTAACTGGTTTTGAACGAAGCGCAGTTAACACTGTTATGGCGTCTTCATAAGAACGGCTATCGTCTGGGAAGCCAAGAGCATGGTTTGCTTCAACCGTATCTAACCCCTCTTCTTGTAATAAATAAGCAAGAGATTTCGAGAATAGCCCGATCCCACGACCTTCATGATCGGCTAAATAGAAAATGGCACCGCAACCATGTTCTACAATCATTTTCATTGATTCATGTAATTGGTAACCGCAGTCACAACGCTGGCTGCCAAAAATATCACCTGTATGACAGATACTATGCATGCGAATTAGAGCATCCTCTGCATGTTCAAAGTCTCCATATACCAGCACTGATGATTGTTGTGTAAAAGCTAAATTTGCAGATGCTAAACCATCAATAATTTCTTCTTTTGACAGATTGGCATCTACTTTTAGCCAGTTATACCATTGAAATGTTGCTGAAAAATCGCCCTGTTTTACCGGTAATTTCACTGGACCGACTAGGCAAACACTTTCAGTTTCCGTTTGTTTCACGATTGTCATTTTGTCTTGCACTATATCCAAAACTTTAGTTGTAATTGTCATAATTTCTCCAACCTTCTATTGTTAACAGTTAGCCATATCCACTAACTGAGTACTTTTATTTTCACATAACTTACATAATGTAACTTAGTTTATATTAATAACTAACTACTGTCAAACAACAGCACCTAATTCTATTAAAAATAATGAATAAGAAACAAAATCTGCTTCATGACGTTTTTATCATATACTAATAGCTTATGGAGATGCTATTTTTTCTGTGCAGGCTAGTCTATAATAAGCTGTGGTAACTGTCATGACGAAAGGAAGTTAAGAATGCAATTAGAAAAAAATGTGCAGGTGAAGCAGCCAAAATACCAGCAAATAGCTGTCGATCTGGCCTCAAAAATCGTGGAAAGAAAATATCGAATTGGCGATAAAATTTATGCCAGATCATCTCTAGCTAGCCAATACAATGTCTCTGCGGAAACCGCAAGAAGAGCGATTGCCGTTTTGCAAGATTTAGAAATCGTGGAAGCCTCCAAGGGCAGTGGCGTTATTATTATCTCCTATGAAAAGGCGGCGCATTTTGTAAGGCAATTCCATGATGTTCAATCTGTCCATGAACTTCAGCACGAGCTTATGACTAGCATCCAGAAGCAGCACCAAGAATTAATAAACCTACAGGACAAGACGAAACAACTGATTAGTCGAACTGAGCATTTCCGATCTGTCAATCCATTTATCCCCTATCAATTAGAGATGACAGCTGAAAGCCCTTGTATTCACCAAACAGTACAGGAATTAAATTTTTGGCAAAATACATCTAGCACAATTGTCGGAATTCGTCGTAAAAATGAATTATTACTATCACCTGGTCCTTATGTATCCTTAGAAGAAGGTGATATCATTTACTTTATCGGAAATGATGAAAGTTTTGCTCGAGTTCAGAGCTTTTTATACCCAAATTAAAATCCGCTTAAGCGCTGATATAACAGCGTTTAAGCGGATTTTTTCTCATTTGTCGATTTGACAGAAGTAACAACTCTTTGTTAGTGTAAAGTTGTTACTTGTTCATATTTGGGTATCATTATCCTCAAATAGTATTTATCTTCATTCAGTGGGTGTCCAAACACCTACTGAAAAGAGGAACTGGAGCCTAAGATCGCCATGTCTTGTGGCAATCTATCAGTGCGTAAGTGAAGCAATATCAATTACGCCAAGGCGAAATTGATCTACGAAAGGAGTGGTTCTATTGGAAAAAATAAAAGTGGAACATGTTTCTAAAGTTTTCGGAAAACATATTCCCCAAGCATTAGAACTCGTCAAGCAACAAAAAAGCAAGACTGATATCTTAAAAGAAACAGGTGCAACTGTTGGTGTATACGATGCAAGTTTTACCGTAAATGAAGGTGAAATTTTCGTCATTATGGGATTGTCAGGAAGTGGGAAATCAACACTTATTAGACTTTTAAACCGACTAATCGAGCCTACAAGCGGAAATATTTATATTGATGGAGAAAATATTTCTAAAATGGGTAAAGATAGTTTACGTAATGTAAGAAGAAACAAAATGAGTATGGTCTTTCAAAACTTCGGTTTATTCCCCCATCGTACACTTCTTCAAAACACTGAATACGGCCTTGAAATTCGAGGCATCTCAAAAGAAGAACGTCAAGCAAAAGCAGAGCAGGCTCTCGAAAATGCAGGCTTACTTGCTTATAAAGACCAATATCCGAGTCAATTATCAGGTGGTATGCAGCAGCGTGTTGGATTAGCACGGGCACTTGCCAATGACCCTGAAATATTACTAATGGATGAGGCTTTTTCTGCACTCGACCCATTAATTCGTAAAGAAATGCAAGATGAATTACTCGATTTGCAAAGCACTTTGAAAAAAACAATTTTATTTATCACCCACGATTTAAATGAAGCATTACGTATTGGTGATCGTATCGCCATTATGAAAGATGGCTCAATCATTCAAATTGGTACTGGGGAAGAAATTTTAACAAACCCTGCAAATGATTACGTTAAAACTTTCGTTGAAGACGTCGATCGCTCTAAAGTATTAACGGCCGAAAATGCTATGGTTCGACCTATATATGTCAATGTAGATGTAGATGGACCGACCGTTGCACTAAAAAGAATGCGCGAAGAGACGGTTAGTTTACTAATGGCCGTTGATAAAAATCGACATTTAAAAGGCTATATTACCGCTGACGACGCACGGGCTGCAGCTAAAAGACAAGAACAAACGGTACATTCAATCGTTCAATCAGATATGTTGACCGTTCCACCAGATATGCTTTTACAGGATATTTTAGGCATGATTCATAATTCTCCTACTCCAATTGCAGTTGTAAAAGATGAACGCTTACTTGGTGTTCTCATCCGGGGCGTTGTCATCGAAGCACTTTCAACTAGCGATGAGGAGGCAGTTGTACATGAATAATTTTTTAGACGATATCCCAGTTATACCATTGGGACCATGGGTAGAATCCGTTATGGACTGGTTGACGAGTAATTTTTCAGTGTTTTTTAACTTAATTCAAAAAAACGGAAAATTACTCATGAATCAAGTCACTGATTTATTAATAAGCATTCCCCCAATTATCCTGATTTTACTTGTTGTTATTTTTGCCTTTTTTGTTACTGGCAAGAAATTCGGCCTTGCTGCGTTTTCATTAATTGGTTTGTTATTTATTTACAACCAAGGTCTTTGGACACATCTTATGGAAACAACAACGCTCGTGCTGTTTTCAAGTATCATCTCAATCGTTTTAGGTATTCCACTTGGCATTCTCATGTCCAAATCAACGGTAGCCGAAAATGTGATTAAGCCGATACTCGATTTCATGCAAACAATGCCTGGTTTCGTGTACTTGATTCCTGCAGTTGCTTTCTTTGGTATTGGAATCGTACCTGGTGTATTTGCATCCGTTATTTTTGCCTTACCACCAACTGTTCGTATGACGAACCTAGGAATTCGCCAAGTACCAAAAGAATTAGTGGAAGCAGCGGATTCATATGGTAGTACCTCAAGACAAAAACTATTTAAAGTTGAAATCCCTCTTGCCAAATCAACGATAATGGCAGGGATTAACCAAACTGTTATGCTATCACTGTCAATGGTTGTAACTGCCTCTATGATTGGTGCACCTGGACTAGGTCGCGAAGTATTAACAGCACTACAACGTACACAGGTTGGGAATGGCTTTGTTGCAGGTTTAGGTCTAGTTATTTTCGCCATTGTGATAGACCGCTTAACGCAAAGTCTTAATAAGAAGAAAACCGTCTAAAGCTAGAGGTAATTAGATTTACGTTTTGTCGTTTGATACAAAACTATTAATTTACGAAAGGAAGATTTGATGAAACTGAAAACATTAACTAAATTAGGCATGGCTTTAGGGCTTGGCTTGTTGCTAGCTGCATGTAGTGGTGATGATTCAAGTAAGAGCAGTGGTAACTCAAAGGACGTCAATCTAGCCTACGTTGAATGGGATACAGAAATTGCCTCAACGAATGTAGTAGGTCAGGTGCTAGAAGATTTAGGCTACAATGTAACATTAACACCGCTTGATAATGCAATTATGTGGGAGGCTGTTTCAAAAGGGGAAGCAGATGGTATGGTCGCTGCATGGTTACCCAATACACATGCCCCACAATACAAAAAATATAAAGATGATCTAGATGAGCTAGGCGAAAACCTTTCAGGTGCCAAAATAGGCCTAGTAGTACCAAGCTACATGGACGTTAATTCGATCGAGGATTTAAAAAACCAAGCAGATAAAACAATTACGGGGATCGAACCTGGTGCTGGGATTACAGCTGCTACTGAAACAGCTAAAGATGAATATGATAATTTAGCAGATTGGAATCTATTAACATCTTCATCCGGTGCTATGACAACTTCTCTTGCTAAAGCGATTAAAAATAAAGAAGACATCGTCGTAACTGGCTGGTCTCCTCACTGGAAATTCGCTAAATATGATCTTAAATATTTAGAAGATCCAAAAGGTATTTACGGTGGCGAAGAAACGATTAACACTTTTGCTCGTAAAGGTTTAAAAGAAGATCAACCAGATGTATATTCTGTACTAGATAACTTCCACTGGACATCAGAAGACTTAGAAAACGTTATGCTAGAAATAATGAATGGCAAAGATCCAAAACAAGCTGCTAAAGATTGGGTTAAAGATAATGAAGACAAAGTTGCTGAATGGACGAAGGATGTAAAAAAATAAATTTTTAAGCATTGACAGACAACCTACAACGGTTGTCTGTCTTTTTATGTGGGTAAATACCTTTGCTTCGCGGGTATTTGCCCTCTTCCGCGGGTATTCTCCCTCTCTTCGCGGGTATTTACCTTCATTCCGCAGGTATTCTCTCTCACTTCGCGGGTATTTGCCCTCTCTCCGCGGGTATTTGCCCTGACTTCATGGGTTCACCCTCTTCCGCGGGTATTCTCTCTCACTTCGCGGGTATTTACCCTCTCTTCGCGGGTATTTACCCTCACTTCATGGGTTCACCCTCTTCCGCGGGTATTCTCCCTCTCTTCGCGGGTATTTACCTTCATTCCGCGGGTATTCTCTCTTGCTTCGCGGGTATTTACCCTCACTTCGCGGGTATTTGCCCTGACTTCATGGGTTCACCCTCTTCCGCGGGTATTCTCTCTCACTTCGCGGGTATTTACCCTCACTTCGCGGGTATTTATATCCGTTATGGTAACTTTAAACTAACGAAAACTAAAATAAACATGCCTACACTTATTCCAAAAAGTGCTATTTTCTGTACTAATGAATAGTCTCGGAATTTTTTATTTTGAAAAGCAAGATCAGAAATTATAGTCATTAGAAAAGATACAAAAACAACCTCCAAGACTCTATTAAGATATGAAATATTGAATATAGAAATTGCTATAATTGCTATACATGAAAAGATAAACAGTCTTAAATATGGGTTTTTTAATAATAGCATTTCATCACCTCTCAATTCTCTTATTGATACAAATTTGGTTATTTACACAAATTCCCCTTTTCTAATGGCTATTTTAAAATATGATCTACTACGCCAATTTTATTCATCTTCTAACCCTATAGTTGATGGGAAATTATCAAACAAACTTCCACCATTTTAAGCTTAATGAAAATCAAATATAGTCATCTAGCAACGATTCGACCGATGCCAGATGACTATTCATTAAGATAATAATTTCAAAAATATCGCGGCCCCTAAAACAAGGACTATACAAACAACTCGTCTCCAGTCCTTTGATTCTTTGAAAAACATCATACCGAGTAATGCACCACCAGCCGCTCCAATTCCTGTCCAAATTGCATATGCTGTACCCATTGGTAATGTTTCCATGGCAAATGCAAGGCCAGCAAAGCTCAAGGTAAATGCGAAAATCAATAACATTAAATTTTTCATACTTTTAGCTTCATTATATTTACTAATCATAAAAACACCCATCATCTCACATAGCCCCGCTACTAATAATGCAACCCATGCCATTATGCATCTACCCCTTTCTCTTCAGAATTTCCCGTCACAAGCTTTAAACCGACGACCCCTGCAAGTAAAACGACGATACATAAAATTTTGGCTAATTTCCATGGCTCTCCAAACAATAAGCTATCAGCACATACAGTACCCGCTGTCCCCAAACCTACGAATACTGCATAGACAGTGCCGACCGGTAAGCTTTCTCCAGCCCTAATTAGTAAATAAAAGCTAACAAAAATAGCAATAGCCGTACCCATCCATTCCAATACACTTCCTGCATGCTTTAAACCAATAACCCAACCAACTTCAAAAAAAGCAGCAATTACGACACTTAACCATTGTTTGTTCATTGTGATTTCCTCCATTTTATTGTTAAACACGGATATTGAGCGATTTTCTGTCCTACCTGATCACTTCTTCGGCATACCCGATCAGTTTCGAGGTCTACCTGATCATTTCTTCACATACCCGATCAGTTTCGGGGTCTACCTGATCATTTCTTCACATACCCGATCAGTTTCGGGGTCTACCTGATCACTTCTTCGGTATACCCAATCAGTTTCATGGCCTACCTGATCACTTCTTCGACATACCCGATCAGTTTCATGGCCTACCTGATCACTTTTTCGGTATACCCGATCAATTTCATGGCCTACCCGATCATTTCTTCGGCATACCCGATCAGTTTCATGGCCTACCTGATCATTTCTTCGACATACCTGATCAGTTCGATAATTTCCCGGGCACTTCACTCTTATTGAATTGAACTTTTCTCCCCTTCCCTCCGTAGCCAAATAAAAAAGCCTAAGAAACACTGCTGTAAACAGTATCTCCCAGGCTTTTATCCTTCCGTGTCACAAAATCAATTTGCGGTTTTCTCTCGGACCAGACTAGCATTTGCTACGGAACCCTAGAAAACTATCCTATCTGATTGTGCTACTAGTATAGCAAACTATTCAGTCATTTTCTACTCTCCCCTCAATCTTTTGTGATTAGAAATGCATTCTTCTCGCTTAGATATTTATCAAAATACTTGTTTACCATCGATCAAAATGCCATCTGTGATGGTTATGCCGCTTTGGGCCAGGAATAAACTACTTGATTGGACAAACAGGAGCTACACATAAATGGCTATTTTTATCACCTTTTTGTAATTACTTGACTATATAGTAACTATACAGTTTAGTATTTTCTATAGAAACGTATTTAGGGGAGAGAATAAAATGCAAAATAGAATTAAATTAAGGCCATTAGAAAAAGAAGATTTAAAATATGTTCATAAGCTAAACAATGATTCTAAGATAATGTCTTACTGGTTTGAAGAACCGTATGAATCTTTTGTTGAACTACAAGATTTATTTAATAAACATATTCATAAACAAAGTGAAAGACGCTTTATTGCGGAAGATGAAAATAATATTATCGGGCTAGTTGAACTAGTAGAGATTGACTTAATCCATCGTAACGCAGAATTCCAAATTATAATTGATCCTAACTGTCAAGGGAAAGGTTACGCATACTATGTTACTAGACTTGCTATGAAGTATGCTTTCAATATATTAAATTTACACAAGGTATATTTAATAGTCGATAAACAAAACGAAAAAGCTATTCATATCTATAAAAAAGCTGGATTTAACGTAGAAGGCGAACTTAGAGAAGAGTTTTTCACTGAAGGTGCTTATAGAGACGCTCTTCGTATGTGCATTTTTCAATATGAATTCCACAGTGAAGTATCTTCAGAAAATCTTTTGAAATAAAACCAGGCGCTCATACGAGTACCTGGGCTTTAGTGCTACTTACTATTGTTATCACCCGTTTGCAAATTTGCAACATATACCTTTGACTAAATTTAGCGAAGTAGTCTACAATTTAAATAATTAGAAGGGCTTGGTCATTTCGAAGGCTTACGTTTTACGTGAGCTACTCGCGTAGGAATGGCGGGGCCCGTTTTTTTATCCTTTAATACATATTTTTTTCTCAACTTTATTACCATGAGCAAATTTTCTAAATCATCTTGCTTTCCAGTTGATTCTGTTAAACATAATTCTCTTCATTACACTTCAAAGCTTTTGGAAGAAAAATTGTTATAATACCTTCCAGACAAGCTGGTAAATTTTAAAACACAGTAATCAGGATCCGTTACACCAAGAGGATAATAAAGAGTGTCGCCATCTTGCCAGATTAACTGCTTAGCTACCGGATCTTCTAACACTTCCATAGTCCCCTTAAACATAACTCCTTCAAAACGCAGTTGATCGCAAAAGTAAACACTTGCTCTTTGTTCATGACGAAATTGCGCTACCCGCATAGAGGATGTATTCGTTGTAAAATAAAAAGTATGGAATCCCTCCCTTACGCGTGGTGCAAGCATAGCCTTCACCTGAGGAAAACCTTCTTGATCGATGGAACCTACAAATGCTGTATTTTGCTGTTCTAGCAGCCTATTAACTGAATTCTGTAAATTGTTCATTTACGTATATACTCCTTTCTAATCCAATACTGTCTAGAAACAGTATACGGAGCTTTAAAACCATCGAACAGTACCCACTTTTTCGTAAGTATCTTTTTTATTCAATGAATCCCTTCCGTTTTAAGAAATCTTCCATTCCATGCTCTTGCATTAATTGAATACCGACATTTTGCATAATTTCTACTGCTTCGTAGAGTTTTTTGCCTCTTTCGCTTAAACGATACTCTACTTTTAATGGATATCCTTCAAAGGATGTTTTTTCCACAATGTTGAATTCTATTAAATCGCTTAGATGCTCTAATAACACTTTTTGAGTAATTCCTTGAATATCTCTAACAAGCTGCGAAAGTGAAGTAGGTCCTTTGGCAAGTTGCCATAGAATTATAGGCTTCCATTTTCCTTTTGTTATATCATGGGTAAATTCTAACGGACACGTATATTGATTTCTCATTTTCATCTATGTTCGCCTCCAGCATTTTTTTCTTCCTTAACAAAGTGAAAAGTATCTCTTTCATATTCTTTAAAACATTCGGTAATTAGTATAAACAGCTCCTATATAGATTTCCAAATCAACTTTTGTTGACTTTTTAGCATTTTTTGAAATAACTTTTTTCTATACTCAATGGAGTTATCTTTTTACAATATTAATATGCGTATTCCTATTGAAGCAGCTGCTTATGCTGATTTACCAATGGGGTATGAGGTGGGAAGTAGTTTGGTATTGGCTCAAGCCTAGCACATGAGGAAAATGCTACTTTATATACAAGAGCATAGGGTAGCGGGCGAACATTTTCCTTTTGCTGATTCGCATATTATTTCTGTTTGAGCATAGCGATGCGGTAGGAAGCAGGTAATTTAATAGTTCACAACAATATACATGGGGGTGTTTTTTTGAAGGTATTAAAAAGGATTTTAGAGAAGAGTAAATATACCTATGAAGTAATTCATCACGAAAAAAATATTCATTCTGCACAAGATGGTTCAGAGTATTTTGGGATAGAAGTCGGACAAACAGCACCAACATTGATACTAAAAACAGATAAAGGTTTCTTTGCCTTGGTTATATCAGGAAACGTAGGTAAAGTAGATTTCGATAAAATAGCTGACATTCTAAATTGTACTAAAGTAAAAATGGCGTCTCAAAAAGAAGTTAAAAAGGTAACAGGATTTGAAGTCGGAAATGTCCCAATGGTGGGACTTCCTATACCTTATGCGATAGATAAACAACTTTTTAAGTATGACTTTATTTATGGAGGCTCTGGTCAATCAACATTTACCTTAAAAATTGAACCTCAAGCACTAAATGAGTTAAACCACGTAATAGTTACATTTTAATAAGAAAAAAGAGGGAAAATCTCTTTTTTCTCTTGATACGCCAACTACTTCTTGAATTTTTCTAGTTCTGCTCAAATACCAACTTTAAGTATTTTTATAGGGAACTCACCGCATCTTTTATGACCCTCCTCTATTGCAGAACGGATTAGCCTTACAATAGTGCAATTGGCATCACCACTAAATGCTCCAGTATCAATTCCTAAAACCTATCAAATGCTTGATTGTCTAATCATCTAGCTATCTCTATAGCAACAAATTCTAAATTTTAAAGGATAAATTGAATTTTAAAATGAGTCCTGGTCATTTATTGATTTCGTTTAATATTTCATCAAAATGGCTAAGGTAGAGTAAGTGCCCTTGATTTTTTATTATTTTAAACGAACAACCTGTATATAACTTATTTAGCACATTGGCAGTCTGCAAAGGCCAAATAGGATCCTTGTCTCCATGCCAAATATATACTTTATAAGACTTCATATCATAGCTAATGGAGATTTTTTCAGTCATTGCTAGTGCGTCTTTAAATACTGCTACCCCTTTATTTTGATAAGCGTCTATAGTCCCTTTAACTATGGCCTCTTGATAATACTTTTGATTGGCGACTTCCTGATCCGCCTCTGGCATTTTATCAATAGAGTCTTTGACGACTGTTTGCAAAGATTGATTGATCTTTTTGCTTAACTGTTTAAAATGATATTTTATCATAAAAGGAAAATAACTATTTAAAAAACTGATGAACCTCCAATTGAGTGGTAAAGCATTCTTCGTTATTTCCCCTTTCAACGGAATAGCGCTGCCTACGAGGGTTAAAGACTTAACATACTCAGGATACATTGAGGCAAAAACTTGTGCATACAATCCTCCCGCTGACCAACCAACTATATCTACTTTATCTAAGTTGAGTTTTTCTAGTAGCGTTTTAATATCTTTAGAAAAGCCAGTCATATTATAGTTTTTCAGACTAGTATTTCCATAACCAGGTCGATTTACAGCTATAATGTATACATTTTTAATATCTAAATCAGTTTCATTTATGTATAATCCAGAAGCTGATGAACCAAAACCATGAAAATAAATGACAGCTCTACTATTATCATTACTACCATAAACCTTATAATTCAATATTTGCCCCTCTTTTAAGGTAACAGAAAAATTTTTCATCACAGACCTCCACCTATGTAACCTCTGCTATAAATACTATTCGCTTTCCCCCTGTTTATGTCCTTTAACTAATTCTCGTTATTATCCTGTTGCATCTTGACCACATATACAGTGCTGACCAGTTAACCATTAGCATGTTAGAAAAATCCGGATACAACTATGTCTCAACATAATTGATGTTAGGTTTTCTTGGCTGTAAGTTAACAATACCTACCCCAACCAATATCAAGGCCGCTCCAAAAAACTCTAACGCCGTAAACATTTCATTTAAAAAGATAATGGCAAAAATAGTTGCAAATATCGGCTCTAATGCAAATAAAAAGGCAGTACTTTCTGGAGATGTATATTGTTGGGCAATCGTTTGCATCACGAATGCAAACGCAGAACAAAAGATAGCAAGACCTAGTATTGGTACCCATTCTATAAATTTATTTGGAACAAAAAACGTATTCGTAAAAAAGCTAAAAATAACACCATAAATACTTGTATAGGCCAATTGATAGGCTCCTAATAAAAATGCATCTACTTTACGTATAAACACATTCGTCAAAAGAATATGACACGCATAGACAATCGCCGTTACTATACAAAATATCGAACCTGTCGTGAGTACTAATCCATCACCTAAAGACAAAAATAACATGCCTGTCATGACAAACACGACACCAATGATAATTTTTTTAGCTGGTAATCTTCTAGTTTTAATCGCTATAAATAACGGAACGAATATGACAGAAGTACTCGCTAAAAAACCTGCTGTAGAAGCTGAAGTTGTTTTTATACCGTACATTAATGCTAAATATGTAGCGAATATTAAAGTACCAGATATCGCACTATATCCCAACGTTTTCAAATCGACCGATAGCATCTTTTTGAAAAATACAAGGAAAATTAGAATGAATGCTATGCCAAATCGAAAAATAATGATTGAATATAGTGAATCATAGCTATCCATCATCTTCATAAAAATATATGAGGATCCCCAGGCAATAGAAACGACAAATAAAATAATAGTTGCTTGTTTGTGAGTCATACAACATTCCTACTTTCTTTATCCTATTACCTTTTTCATAAGCAGTTTTCATACCAAAAAAATTCGTAAACAAGGTGAGCATGAAATCATTCATAGCTCTCCTCATTTACGAATACTTATTTTTTAAACAGAAATCTCATTTTATAGATTTTCATTTATTTTATATTTTTGAATTAATCTCGTTGCACGTGATTGGCTAATACCTAAATATTTCGCAACTTCACGAGTTGTTCTCTTCAATTGATAGGCCTCTTCTACAATCTGCTTCGTTACTATTTCAATTCGATTATCTAACGTCCACATTTCCTCATCCTCATTCAAATCTAACTTCCCATCAATGTTGTCCATAATAACATCTGGTAAATCTGTAACATCAATCACATAATCACTTGTGAGTACTAATCGCTCCATTAAATTCTCTAGCTGCCTCACATTTCCTGGCCACTCATACTGTGTTAGCACGCTGATACAACGATCTGAAATGGTCTTACTCATTTGGAATTTTTCATTGAACTTGTGTAAATAGGAGTAAATTAAAGGCAGCACATCCTCTTTTCTTTCTCTTAAAGGAGGCATTTCGATATCAATGACGTTTAATCGATAAAATAAGTCCTCCCTAAATGTGCCCGCCTCAACCATCCTCCATAAATCTCTATTTGTAGCCGTTATGATTCGAACATCTACTGTCTTTTCTTTAGTAGATCCGATAGGCATAAACGTTTTTTCCTGAATGGCCTGCAATAGTTTTGCCTGAGTCGATAAATGCAGTTCTCCAATCTCATCAAGGAAAATTGTGCCTCCATTTGCTATTGAAAATAGACCTTCCTTACCTTTCGATTTTGCCCCAGTGAAAGCTCCACTTTCATAGCCAAATAACTCTGATTCTACTAAATCTACTGGCAAAGAGGCACAGTTGATGCTGACAAATGCTTGGTTAGCCCTTGTACTAATCGCATGTATATATTTGGCGAAAACTCCCTTACCTGTTCCAGACTCACCATGAATAAGAATTGTTGTATCTGTTTTAGCAATCTTTTTACAGAAATCTAAAATGGATTGTATCTTTTTGCTTTTAAATACTAATGTCGGTGTTTTTATTTGCAACACATCTTCTTTTCGTTGAATTTTTTCTTCATATTGTCTGCGTTCTAATGCATGAATATCAGTAGCTGTACAAAGAATATAACGCAGCTCCCCATGATCATCTCTAATTTTATATGCTCGTGTAAGTAGCTCTTTTCCTATAAAAGTACGTTGCTTTAACGTAATCATATCTTCGTTTTCTAGCACACTAGGGATGATAGATGGCTTCCAAAAGCCTCTTTCTAAAAATTCATCATTATGTTTACCAAGCACTTCATCTTTCCTCAAGCCATAATGCCGCTCACAAGCTTTATTAACGAATATTATTTTTAAATCCTTATCAAGTACATAGATCTCATCAGATGCGTAATCTAATAATTCAACTAGAAAATCTAATGTTAATTCCATGCTTTCCCCCCTTATTTTGAACCAAAAGTGAATCAAAACCCTCTATTTATGAACCAAAAATGAATCAATGCAATGGTTTTTTTAATATTCTAAAAATTAAACTCTTTAAATTTCAACATTTTTAGAGATTGGCACGCTTCCTGCTAGTAGATATGTATAGGCGCTATTAACTTTAATAAATAATATAGTTCGATTTCAATTTCGTAAAGAGTCACTGATGCCTTATTTATTTCATAAAAGGAGGATGATTCAACCGTGTCAACAATTTCTGAGGAAAAATACTATGACACAACTATTATCGGGGGAGGACCTGTTGGCATTTTCACGGCATTTTATGCTGGTATGAGAGAAATGTCTGTAAATATAATTGATAGCCTCCCTATTCTAGGAGGTCAGCTTTCAACATTATATCCCGAAAAATATATCTATGATATTGCGGGGTTTCCAAAAATTCGCGCGCAGGAGCTAATTGATAATTTAATAGAACAGATGGAGCAATTCCCTGTGTTAAAAAGCTTAGGGGAGTCAGTTGTTACTATTACAAAATTAGACAATGGATATTTTGAAATTGAAACAACTATTCAAAAGCATTATTCAAAGACAATTATCATTTCAGCTGGAAATGGTTCATTTACACCGAAACTAGCTGGTGTTCCAAACGAAGAACATTTTAAAGACGCGAATGTTCATTATTTCGTTCAAAATATGGATCAATTCCAATCCAAAAATGTAGCAATTTTAGGTGGTGGAGACTCTGCAGTAGATTGGGCGTTAATGCTTGAGCCTATTGCGAATAAAGTTTACCTAATACACCGTCGAGATAAATTTAGAGCACATGAGCATAGTGTGTCACAACTACTGCAATCTAAAGTTGAAATTGTTACTCCCTATCGACCAGATCGCTTTGTAGGAGATTCCAAAGTTGAACAAGTAGTTTTAAAGCATGCAAAAGCTGATGAACAAAAAGTATTGAATGATATTGACGACGTATTAGTCAACTTTGGCTTTATCTCTTCTCTAGGACCAATCGCTAACTGGGGATTAGAAATAAAAGAACAATCTATCGTAGTCAATTCAAAAATGCAGACAAATATCGAAGGCATTTATGCAGTTGGAGATATTTGTACATACGATGGAAAAGTAAAGCTAATCGCAACAGGTTTTGGTGAAGCACCAATCGCTATAAGTAATGCAAAGGTTTCCATCAATCCTGAAGCAACAGTACAACCACAACACAGCACATCCATCATGGGTGCGAAAGAAGGTTTTTAAATGGCACAATACACTAAAGTAAATCGTACCACTTGTATCGCATGTGGCTCTTGTAATCCTAACGCTCCAGACCTATTTAATTACACAGCAGATGGCTACGCATTCTGTACTTTAGATGATAATAAAGGGTGCACGGCTGTACCAGACGATTTTTTAGATGATTTAGAGGATGCAGTTGAAGGCTGTCCATCCGGTTCAATCTTGGTATCTGATAGTCCATTTGACTAGTGATATATATTATAATATTAATTTTCTGAGGGGGAATTTTAAATGGCTTACAACAAAGTTCAAGACTTATCAAACAAAGTTTATTCTCGTATTATGCCTTATGAGATGTACACAAGCCCAGCAATTTTGGAAGAGGAGAAAAAACATATTTTCAATAAAACTTGGCATCTAGTTGGGCATTTGAATCAAGTTCAAGAAAATGGACAATTCTTTACTGCCGACGTATTAGGGGAACCAATTATTATTACTCGTGGCTTCGATAGTGAATTACGCGCATTCTATAACGTATGTCCTCATCGTGCAACAAAATTAGAAAAACAGGATTCTGGGAAACGTAAAATTTTCACATGTATGTATCATGGCTGGTCATTCAAAACGGATGGCTCACTGAACCGCGCTCCAAACTTCCCAAGTGAAGACGAGTGCGTAAAAGATGCATGCTTACGTACTATTCGTCTTGAAACAATGAGCTCACTTATTTTCATCAATTTTGATGAAGAAGCGAAGCCATTAATTGAAACATATGGGGATTTACATGAGCGTTTAGAAAAGCTAGGTTTCTTATCAGATTTAACGTTCACTTATCGTAAAACACGTCACTTAAAAGCGAATTGGAAAGCGTTCAATGACAACTATTTAGAGTGTGATCATTGCCACGTTGCTCACCCAAGCTTTATCGCTACATTAGATATGGATGCTTACCAAATCTTTACGTGTGAAAATTATTCGTTCCAAACATCAATCGTTCAACCAGACAAACAAATGGGTGATGTTGACTTAGATTCGGCTGAATTACGTGGAGGTGAATTTTACTGGTTGTATCCAAACTTAATGTTAACGGTTTATCCAGGTCCAGGAAACATCGCTTCGATAGAGCTAGTACCAATCGATCATGAAAATACAACGATTGTTTACACCTACTATTTCCGAGAGGATAGCTTAGAAAAGATTTCACAAGAAGAACGTGATTTAATGTCTTTCGCAGAGCAGGTTCGCGTAGAGGATATCGAACTAGTTGAACTGGAGCAAATCGGCTTTAAGTCACAGGCATTTACGAAAGGACATTATTCGCCATCTGAATTAGCAATTGTTCAATTCCATCATTTAGTAATGGAGGCTTTAGGTAAATAATATGAAAAAATATAATTTATTCATCGCTGGTAAAGAAGTAGAGACGGAAAATTATTCTTCTCTCTACACTCCTTACTCTAAAGATTTAATTGCTGAAATTGCCATTGCCAATGAATCACAAGTGAATGCAGCTATATCACATGCTTCACAAAGCTTCAAAAGTTTTTCAAAATTCACTGCCCATAAAAGATTCGGAATATTAGAAAAAGTTTCGAAGCTATTAGAGGAACGCAAAGAAGAGGCAGCGCAAATTATCGCACTGGAGCTTGCCAAACCTTTAAAATATGCACGTGCTGAAATTGCCAGAACGATTGAAACATACCAATTTGCCGCAGAGGAAGCAAAACGCATTTATGGTGAAGTGATTCCATTAGATGCTGCGCAAAGCGGAGAAAATCGATTTGGTTATACAAAACGAGAGCCGCTAGGAGTAATAGGTGCTATCACACCGTTTAATTTCCCTTTCAATCTAGTCGCTCATAAAGTGGGGCCTGCTATCGCTGCAGGCAATTCAATCGTTTTAAAACCTGCTTCTCAAACCCCTTTATCTGCGTTATATATTGCAGGTTTATTCAAAGAAGCTGGTCTACCAGATGGCGTATTAAACGTAGTAACTGGGCCAGGTAGTGTAATCGGCGATTTATTATTAGCACATGATGAGATTAAAATGATTACATTTACAGGAAGTCCCAAGATCGGCTACCAAATTTCTCAAAAAGCTGGATTCAAGCGCACTACATTAGAGTTAGGCTCAAACTCAGCGCTAATTATTGATAAAGATGTAGATGTTTCATCCATTATTGATCGTTGTGTTATGGGGGCATTTTCCAACCAGGGACAAGTTTGTATTTCTACTCAACGTATTTATGTTCATGAGGACGTAGCTAGCACTTTTGTTGAGCTATTTATCAATGCTACTAATCAATTAAAGCTCGGTGATCCACTAGCTGAAGATACTGATATTTCTGCCCTGGTATCACCAGGGGATTTACAACGCTCGCTAGATTGGATTCGCGAAGCAGAAGAAAACGGCGCACAAATTATCACTGGAGGTCATGAGGAAAATGGCGTTTTAAAGCCAACAATTATTTTGGATGCTAAAGATTTCTTAAAAGTATCTTGTAATGAAGTGTTCGCTCCTATAGTGGTAGTGAACACATTTAAAGAAATAAATGATGCCATTGGCGCCGTAAATAATTCAGAATTCGGCTTACAAGCGGGTATTTACACAAATAATGTGCCAAATGCATTATTAGCTGCGGACAACTTAGAGGTGGGTGGCGTTATTATCAATGATGTGCCAACATTCCGTGTAGATCACATGCCTTATGGCGGTATTAAAAATAGTGGTACAGGTCGTGAAGGCTTAAAATATGCAATCGAAGAAATGACTGAGATGAAGTTGATCATCTGGAACCAATCTTAATTGTGAAAGAAGGGTTAGTTTATCTATGAACAAATTTGACATTGCTGTTATACCTGGAGATGGGATTGGTCCTGAAGTAATCGCTGAGGGTGTGAAGCTACTTCGCGTACTTTCTGAGATTGATAAAACAATAGAGTTTAATTTTTCTTACTTTCCATGGGGATGCGAGTATTATTTGAAGCATGGAAAAATGATGGCTGACGATGGGATTGAGCAACTATCAAAATTCGATGCAATATATTTAGGTGCTGTTGGTTATCCAGGAGTACCTGACCACATTTCCCTCTGGGATTTATTGTTAATCATTCGCCAAAGCTTCGATCAATATGTAAACTTACGTCCAATTCGTCTTCTCAATGGAGCTCCAAAACGCCTTATTGGAGCTGAACAAAAAGATATTCAAATGACTTGCGTTCGCGAAAATAGCGAAGGTGAATATTCAGGAATCGGCAATCATTTATACAAAGGTAAGCCGGAAGAAGTCGTCATTCAAAATTCCATTTTCTCAAGAAGAGGAACGGAAAGAATTATGCGCTATGCTTTTGAGTTAGCTCGAAAAGAGAAAAAATCGTTAACAAGTATTAGTAAGGCTAACGCACTTAATCATTCTATGGTATTCTGGGACGCTGTCTTCGATGAGCTTTCCGAAGAGTACCCTGATGTAGCAACACACTCATACTTAGTAGACGCAGCAGCAATGCTGATGCTGACAAATCCAAAACGCTTCGAAATCGTTGTTACTACTAATTTGTTTGGAGATATTTTGACAGATGTTGGCGCGGCTATCGCTGGAGGAATTGGACTAGCAACAGGTGCGAATATTAACCCTGAAGGAAAATTTCCATCAATGTTTGAACCTGTTCACGGTTCAGCACCAGATATAGCGCATCAACAAAAAGCAAATCCACTTGCTACAATATGGTCGGCAGCTCAGATGGTAGAACACCTAGGTTACCCTGAACATAGTGAGAATATCATTCAAGCAATCGAATTAACTTTGCAAGAAGGCAAATTTTTAACAAAAGATTTAAATGGAGCATCTTCGACGAATGAAGTTGGTGATGCCGTTATCCGACATTTCAAAAGCTTGTATTAAGAGTAGCTGACTATGTCAGCTACCCTATCCTGGGGGGATATGTATGCGTTTTCAAACAATTGATCGTCAAATACTAGGGATAGCCCTTTCACTGATAACTGTCTTAATTGCTGGAATTTTAATTGCGAAAGAAGCAGGTACTTCATTTTTAAACTCGATTTTGAGTTTTTTAACAGGTAATCTAGGCTCGCTTTATCTCTGGGCATGTTTAATTATTTTCTTTTTTTTGCTTTATCTTGCTTTTAGTAAATATGGAAAAATAAAATTGGGAAATGAGCGCCCCCAACTCTCGACATTTAGCTGGTTAGCATTGATTTTCACTGCTGGTATTGGTTCCGGAATTATGTACTGGGGAGTTATTGAATGGGCATTTTATTATTCGTCCCCACCGTTCGGCATGGAGCCGATGGGGCTAGAAGCAGCTGGCTTTGCACAAACTTATGGGATGTTCCACTGGGGCTTCTCTGCATGGGCCATATACTGCTTACCTTCTATTCCAATTTCATATGCAGTATATGTTCGTAAAGAAAAAAACTTCCGATTAAGTAGTACTTGTCGTGCAATTATCGGTGATCGTGCTGATGGTTTACTGGGGAAAATTATTGATGTTAGTTTCATGTTTGGACTTATTGGTGGTATTGGCACTTCATTAGCATTAGGAACTCCTTTATTGGCAGAAGGTTTACACTATATCTTCGGTTTGGAAAAAACAACAACCCTTAACTTATGGATTATTATTGCGTTAACTATTTTCTTCAGTATCTGTTTGTATTTTGGATTACATAAAGGATTGAAATTATTAAGTGACTGGAACTTATACTTATATGTGGCACTATTAATTTTCATCTTTATTTTTGGTCCAACAGCATTTATTATTGCAAATTTCTCTGAAAGCGTAGGTGTTTTACTAAACAACTTCTTCAGAATGAGCCTTTATACAGATCCTGTAGGTAACTCTGGATTTAGTGAAGCTTGGACATTGTTCTACTGGGGTTGGTGGTTCTCCTATGCACCATTCACTGGTATGTTTGCTGCTCGTGTTTCTCAGGGGCGTACAATTCGGCAACTAATCCTTGGTCAGCTAATTGGTGGTACTTTAGGATGTTGGTTGTCATTCGTTATATTTGGTAACACAGCTTTCTTCTATGAGCTAAAGGGAGTAGCTCCTATTCTCGACAATTTACAAACTCAAGGTACAGAAGCCGCGATCATAACGGCATTAACATCCATGCCGCTAGGATTTATTGTTATGATTCTTTACTTACTAGTAGCTGCAATATTCCTAGCTACAACCGTAAACTCTGCTGCCTTTACATTGTCTGATGTAGCATCGAAAAACTTAGAAATGGGTGAAGAACCTGCTCGCTGGTATCGCGTATTCTGGGGGATTTTATTAACGAGTATTTCTATTATCTTAATGTATGGAGATGGTTTAAAAGCACTACAAACGTTATCCATTATCACAGGCTTCCCATTAATATTCGTAACGGCATTAATGATTGCAGCACTTGTTAAATCTTTAAGAGAAAATAAAGAGGACACTTCTTCTAATAAATTGGAATGACATCTAGTAAATCGTATTTCCACTACCTTTTTCGTGCTTATTAGAATAATAGCAAAGGCGATAGTTTTTCGTCTTTTGCTATTAATTCTCCTTAGTAAATTTATATGTAGGATTAACAGTATTTTTTATCGTAATATACTTGATTTTTCTAAGTTTGCGAGGAAAACTCCTCAAAATTAATTCCTAAATATAACTTTCAATTAAAGCAAAAGGAGGCATCTAAAATGCAATTAGGAACACATCAATCACAGCAAATTATCCAAACATTAAGCCCTCATTTGATTCATCATCTAGAAATTCTTAAATTTTCACATAGTGCATTAGAGCAATATATTTATGAAAAAGGCAATGAAAATCTTTTGTTAGTCGTTGAAGATGCAAAAGTAAAATTGGACTATGAAGATATAATGAAACTTGCTTTTATATCTCCCGATGCTGGCCTTAAAAATAAATATCAAACCAACCACATAGATTTTGATTTTGTTGAAGCACGCCTTCAGCAAAAGGAAAGTTATATAGAGATGTTATTGGAACAAATACCATTACATAAAGGAATAAGCCAGAGTGATTTGAAAATATTGAAATTCCTTATTTACTCTTTAGATGAGAGATTGTTTTTGGATATTGATATGGAGGCTGTAGCTATACAATTCCAAACGACTTGTGAGCATATAGAAAGCATTCTAAGTATGTTAAAGAGTTTTGAGCCTATAGGAGTTGGAGCACGTAACTATCAAGAATATTTATTTATCCAAATAACTAACGATCCGTCAGCACCAGAACTGGCGCCAAAAATCATTGCCAATGATTTAAAGCTTTTATCATCGAACTCTCTTAAACAATTAAGCAAAAAATATAAAGTACCTTTACAGGAAATGAAAGAGATAGTTGACTATATAAAAAATTTAAAGCCTATTATATCGACTGATAAAGCGGAAATAGCGACATATATCATACCAGATGTCGAGGTTATGAAGTTTGAAGGCGAATGGATTATCAAGCTAAATCAAGGGCATTTACCTTCCCTTTCCATTAATGAATATTACGCAAAAATTTTAAAAGATAATGCAGATTATGCACTGTATTATAAGCAGACCTTGCAAGATGCACTTAATTTGATACAAGGGATTGAACTGCGTAACAAAACGATTTATGAGCTAGTACAAATATTATTAGATATCCAGAGCGACTTCTTTCATAATGGCTTAATAGCTTTAAAGCCTATGCTTTTAAAGGATGTTGCGCAAAAATTAAACGTACATGAAACTACGATTAGTCGAACAATACGAGGTAAATACATTCAAACACCTCAAGGGATATATGCTCTACGCTCTTTATTTACGAAAGGAATTGTTAACGAATCTGGTGAGATAGATTCTGTTATACATATAAAACAGCAAATAAAGAAACTTATCGATGCTGAAAAAAAAGAAAAGCCTATTTCTGATCAACAGATTACTCAAATTTTGTGCGATGAAGGCAAAAAAATTTCTAGAAGGACCGTAGCAAAATATCGAGAAGAAATGAATATTTTGAGTTCATTTAATAGGGCACAGATATAATTTCATGAATAGTTTTATACCTAAATTGCAATTACAAGTTGTTTTCAAAAACACCCCTGAGGTTCCTTTGTCTTCTGTTCGTCGGTCGGCATAGTTCGTTCAGCTTGTATTGGCTAGGTCTGCAAGCCCTTTCTACTTAACTAGCCAATACAGGTTAGGATTTGCAGCTGACTGGTGAACAGGAGACTTTTCTGTTTCGAAGGAGGTTCAATGGGACTTGATCCCGATAACTAAACTGTTCGCCCTCTACTTATTAACACATGATTTAGGCTAGTTCGGACAAAGGGATCGCCTGACATCATGTTTTCTTTTACCCATTTACTATCCCTAACTTCCCATGTCGGCTCTTCATACGATGTTTTCGCCTTATATCAATAATGCAACATAGACGACATTGAAACAATAATCAATCGTTTCACAATAAAACAGCCATTTACGATCATTTATTGTCAGTATAATTGATTTTTAAAGCCTGTATGTTTTTTTGATATAGGCGCTGATTTCTAAAATTCATTTCAATCCATGCTAACACTGTGTCATCAAGTGTATGCCAAGTTATCAAATCTGGAATTAACTTATTTTCTACAGCAGTATCATTAAACGCAATAACACAAACTCCAAATTCTCTTTCTCCCCAAATAGCCCATTCTAATGATGGAGATAACCAGATCATTACGCTAGAGTTATATAATACTGCATCAGCTGGGCTTTCCTTTGGTCCAAATTCAAGAATATCGTAGTAATCATCCTCATCTATCCAAACAGGCATTTTAATCCAATTGTAATATTGGAATTCTTTATAAAAATATTCTTCTGGATTTGGCTCTAACACTGCCACTAGAACAAAATCATCTTTTGATTTAGTAGCTAATTTTTTTAATGTTGTCCAAAATTCATCGCTCATTGTCCAATCAAATTCTTCAAACTTAAAATGCTTATATTCCTCTTCAAAAACCTGTTCAGGAAATGTTCGACCGAAATGAAATGTAGAGTAGATTAACTTTTTTAATTCGTCAAATTCCTTCTCTTCATTTACAAAAAAATTCTTAAAGTTCATTTATACTCGACCTACTTTTCTACCTGATGTATAATCCCAAATCTGTCGCTTTTTTCTCGTAAATTTTCATTGAAAACTCGGGTAAACAATAAACAGGAAAATTTAATTCATAATTCCCAATTATTATAGAACTAGATTCATCAAAAAAGAAGTTTGAGAAGCATAACTCTCTTAGTGATAATTTTGCAAATAGTTGTAGTAGTTCTTCATTATCAACTTTAAAAGTATCATATTTTTTATTTGTATTTTTGAGTAACATTTTTAACAGCTTTTTATCGTTATCATTAAATGTGTTAATTATTGCAGTGTATGCTTTTCTTTTTAAATCGAAAAATTCTGGGCAAAATACATAAACAGGTTTTTCACCATTAAATTCATAAGCAAACTTAAAAAACTTAAGAAATTTAGTCTCTTGTTCAAAATAAAGTTTTGTGTTCTCTTATTCGATGGAGTATAAGATATAAGAAGATTTTCAGCTTCCTTAATACTTAATGGTTTACTAAACCTATCGAGTATACCTACATAAAATTTACTCTTAGGATTTTCTTCTTTCTCTATGCTTAGTTTACCATATTTAGTAAATAACATTTCCTTCTTTTTATCAGACGTTGCTTTAATATCCATAAAAATCCACCCTATAACATAATTTTCTATTAAGTAAGCTTTTATTAATACCCTTCATCGAGAATTCTCCTCTCTTTTTCTTTCAAAACTTTATCCATTTCATCTGCTTTAATATTATAATGTCGTTTATTATAATAACCAGCGAACACAATATTCGGATGTTCAATGATTGGTGTTAAATCCCCATCAATAATATTTGTATCAAAAAATCTAAAGGACTCAAGTTTAGGGAAATTTTTCAAGAAAGACAAATCTTCAATTGGATAGGTTGAGTTTAAATCTAAACTTTTTAAATTACTCAACTGAAGTAATTCATCATCAATTTTCAATTTTTTAGCATTGGATATAAGTAATACTTCGAGTGTATCTGCTAGTTGACTGACTCCTTTAAAGGAAGTTAAATTTCTACAATAAGCGGTTTCAATTCGTTTTATCTTTTGACATTTTGTAAAATCATCAAAATCTGTAATATTTGTGAGAGATAAATCAACACTCAACAAGTTTGGGAACTCACAAAAATGGTAAAAGTTGCTCTATTTACTCTTTTTCTCTTTATATGTGCAAAGCGCAATATACTCCACTTTTTCAAATTCAGGTTTCTCCGCTTTTTCTTTTAAATCCTGTCCATAATAAATTTTTCTTGGTAAATCTGCATAGGGGACTGTACACAATTCCCAAAACTCCATCAACTTCACTCCTTAAAACTTTCCCATTTTAAGATATTTCCTCGACCTGAAAATATTCTTCAATAGACTGGAGGGATATAAAAGACCTTGAGGACAGGGCCCCAAGGTCAGCAAAATAAAACTTTCAATTAATTATGCAAAAGTTATAAATTGATCTCGTATATTAAAGACGACAACTATACTAGAAATTCCCCTATTTCAAAAACTTCGTCAGTCTCGTATATTTTCCCTTGGTACTTTTCTGAATTCAATGTAGTTAGAGTTTCATAAATGAAGGATTCTAAATTAGGTGCTATTACTTTCCGTTGCTTCCAATCATGCCAAAATGTAATAATTTGACCAACTTCCCCTCCATTTGCTGGGTCTAAATCAATGCAAAGTAAATCTCCTGACGTACTTTCCGCGAACGGTATCCACTTTACATTCCACCAAGACTCCGTTTTAACTGGACCAATTGCTTCTACTGATTCAAAATCATCAAATTCATTTCGTTCCAATAGATCTCTCAGTATTCCCCAAATATCAATAATATCATGAGTTGATAATATACTATACTCTAATGCCTACTTCTTCATCATCTTGTCCATTATTATCGGATAAAATTTTTCTAAGCTCCATCGGCAAAGTTATCCCAATGGTCATTTCTACCATATTAATTTCTTCACTCGTAGCACCTAAATAGTGAATTTACTATTTGTGGATATTTTTTGAACCAGTTTTTATATTCCTGCCACAACTTTTCCATCATAACCAACCTTTCATATTAATAAGTTTTATTTCTGAGGTCTCTATTGAGTTTGAGAATTTTTTGACCCTTTACTTGAGTTACATGATCTGCTGCTAATTTTTCCGTACTTGAACAATATGTACATGTAGATTCATCTTCGTCTCCTAGATCAGGGTTACGAGAAATGAAACGTGCTGTTGCTGGATCGTAGTAACGAGCTTGTAAATAGTACAGCTTTGTTTCTGCTTGAAAACCACTCGATAAATAACTTCCACTAATCGATTGCAAAAAAAATATAATGAAGGTTGTTTTATTCCCCCTCTTTAACACTTTAACTATATGAGAGCGAGAAATCGCGGATAACCTTAATCAACGACATCCACTAGTCTCACATCTCAAATAACTTTTTAGGAGGAAATAAAAATGGCTGTTTCATGTTCTCAATCTGATTTAACTGCGGTGACAATCCCAAATGTGGTACCATCTTTAAAGTTATACGGTAAAGCAAGTAATAATCAACGTTTTTTCTTGTCTGATAATCCAGAAACTATTAGTAGCTCTGTTCCATTTACTAATGGTTATGCAACGCTTTGGGCAGATACTGCATCTGGATTAAAGAGTGTAACTTATCGGATGTTTGTTTGGCATCTAAATAACACAGGTGCGACTATCAAGTTCGGTGTTACCATTGGTAATGGTTCAAGTGGCAGTACTTATCAAGTCTCTGGTGTTAAAGACTGTATCGCTACTATTACCGGCTTTGTAGCTCATGGGAAATGTGCCGCAAAAGCTTTACTCGGAAATACATTAACTCCTAGTTCTCCGGTTGATAGTTCCATTGCAGCGGGGAAAGTTGGATTACTTAAAGAATGGCAAGTACCAAATGGTTATTTGGTGGGTGGAATTATTGAGTTTACTTTATCGTCTAGTTCTGCAATGTCTTATAAAGTCAGAACAGTAGCTGCTAAAAGTACTACTGCCAATCTTCGTAGTAATCAAAATCCAGTTGTGTCACCAGTTGGGACTCATCCGCGTGGTTCTTGGAACTTTTCCAATATCGACGGCTTTGGTACTTCAGGTGGCTCTGCTGCTCTGTATACTGTCGGAGACGGCAATAAAAGTTTCTCCATAAATAATGGAGATAATGACAACTTAATGACTAAAGACACTAGCTACATGCCTGGCGATGCTGTAGCGACTAATAAGGGGCATTATGGTGTTATTTACAAGGCTAATATCACTTTCAATAATCCAACTCAAGCCGATAAGACATTAAAGGTATATTTGACAGGTCGTGGAGGTTCATACGGCGGTGCTGTGCGTTGGAACAACGGTACAACTTTTGGTGTTCCTACATTGTCTTCCAATACCCAAGGTGTTCTGATTGCTACAGTTCCTGTACCTAAAGGAACTAGTGTTACACATTCAGTCTATACTTCTACAGCTGGCTCGCTTAACACCCCAGCGGCGATACTGATTACAGAGTAATTAAATATATTAAAGAATTTCTCGTTAAATAAAGGAAATAATATTGACAATGTACAAATACATTGCACATGTCCACATTATTTTACACGACTAATGAACTTTTGAAAGCGTCTGCTTTTAGTTTTACAATAAAAGAAGACAAGCAATCCTATGGTTGACGAAATCACCTAGGACTGCTTGCCTTTTAAATTTTACGAATAAAACTTCATTTTCATCAATTCGGAAATATCTGACCATTATTTCGATTAAAGTGAAATTATTCTCTTTAGACAATAAACTTAAATAGTAATTCCCTCATAAACATTCAGATGATCACACTAATCTATTTGCCTGATACAGAGAATTCGAGATAGCTTGATACATGTTGATCTTCATCTTCTACCGTCACAAAATCATCATTTTTTTCAAATCTTCGACGGCCGCTATGTTCGTCCTCAAATCTTATTCTAGGTATAGTATCGTTGGATAAATCTTCGCTTGGTTCGTCACCAGCTGTTTTTTCATTCGATGGATTTTCGCTTGTTTCATCATCAGTTGTAGTTTCATTTGATGAACCTTCGCTTGGTTCGCCACCAGCTGGATTTTCGTTCGATGGATCTTCGCTTGTTTCATCATCAGTTGTAGTTTCATTTGATGAACCTTCGCTTGGTTCGCCACCAGCTGGATTTTCGTTCGATGGATCTTCGCTTGTTTCATCATCAGTTGTAGTTTCATTTGATGAACCTTCGCTTGGTTCGCCACCAGCTGGATTTTCGTTCGATGGATCTTCGCCTGTTTCGTCACCGACTGGATTTTCGTTTGTTGGATCTTCGCCTGTTTCGTCACCGATTGGATTTTCGTTCGATGGATCTTCGCCTGTTTCGTCACCGACTGGATTTTCGTTTGTTGGATCTTCGCTTGATTTGTCACCAACTGTTTTTTCGTTCGATAGATCTTCGCTTAATTTGTCACCAGCTGTTTTTTCGTTCGATGGATCTTCGCTTGGTTCGTCACCAGCTATTTTTTCGTTTAATGAATCTTCACTTGGTTCACCTCCAGATGTATTTTCATTGGATGAACCTTCGCTTGTTTCACCTTCGGAAGTATTTTCGTTGGAGGAGCCTTCTTTTGTTTCACCTCCGGATCTAGTTTCGTTGAAGGACCCTTCGCTTGTTTCTCCTCCAGATGTATTTTCGTTGGATGAACCTTCGCTTGGTTCACCTTTAACCCCACCGTCATCAATCATATTGGGATTTTTGAGTAGCTGACCATTTAGGTATATCTTACCGTCGGTTGTCACTATCACATAAAACATATCTTCAGGGTCATTGGACCACCCATTCATTTCTTTCGACACAAACGGTTTACCGTAAAGAGAAATAGGAGTAATCTTAGTTCCAGAATACAGCGCCTCCACACTCGATACAGATCTGCGTATTGCTTCAGCCATGGAAGGGTTAGAATGCTCATCAAAGAATTCATACCAAGAATATTCAACTAACCACCTTCTTTTAGCATCATCAACCGTGAGATTTTCATATAACAACCGCTCCCCCTCTATTCGTTTTTCGGTGAGTGCAAAATCGGCCAGGAAGGATCCATAAAAATCCCAATCATAAGGATCTACATCTCCATATACATTATGGTCTGCATATTGCAATCTATCTTTTTCCATTTGCTCCAAGTATTCATCTCTGTAAAGTAGATCGAATATATAATCTTGTTTAGTATCGTCCCAAATTCTTTCTAATGGTTCTCCATATCCAGGTTCTGAAACGCCGTATTTGTCATAGCGTATCTTCCTGTTTTTAAAAATATCGTCTAGTTTGTCTATATTCTTTAAATATATGACTTTTTCGTCCAAAGTTTTGTTTTGAAGAACTTTGTCTAAACTTCTGTATAAGTCGTTGTATACGCTGTATTTGTCGTTAAAGTCGATTTGGAAAACAGCTTGGTAGAAGTCTTTATATAAGTCGTCTTCTGCTGTATTTTCATATAACTCTCTGATATTTTCGTGTAACTCTCTGCTATATAGATTGTTCTCAAAATCCTCGCTAGCTGCTTTGTATTGGTCATATTTTTTATTTCCTTGAGGACCTTGAAGAAGAATATACATTCTTTCCCAGCTTATAGCATTAAAATACTTGATTTGTTCGTCCAAAGTTTTGTCTTTAAGAACTTTGTCTAAAAATTGGTTGAAGTCGAAGTCGTCTTGGTGAGCAGCTTGGTATAAGTCTTTATATAAGTCGTCTTCTGCTGTATTTTCGTATATCTCTCTGATAGTTAGATTGTATTTAAAATCATTGTAAGCTGTTACGAATTGATCAAATTGATCATATTTAGCATTGTTGCTTTTAAGAGTTTGCAATACTTTGAACTTGTCTATTGCATTAAAATATATGATTTGTTCGTCCAAAGTTTTGTTTTGAAGAACTTTGTCTAAAAATTGGTTGAAATCGAAATCGTCTTGGAGAACAGCATTGTATATGTTGTCTTCTGCTGTATTTTTTTGCGCCTCTCTGATAGTAAATAGATACTCACTATAAACTTTGAGGATCGATCCAATAGATTCTATTTTATCATTTTCGATAAGAATATCGATTAATTTGTCTAAATTTCTCCCGCCTACAATACCCTCAAGATATATGATTTGTTCTCCCAAAGTTTTGTTTGGAAGAACTTTGTCTAAAAATTGGTTGAAGTCGAAATCGTCTTGGAGAACAGCTTTGTATATGTCGAAGTCGTCTTCTACTGTATTTTCGTTTTGGGAAGCATCGCTTAATTCATCTCCTGCCTTATTTTCATTTTGGAAACCTTCGCTAGATTCATCTCCTGCTGTATTTTCGTTTTGGAAAGCATCTCTGGATTCGCCTTCAGCTGTATTTTCGTTTTGGGAAGCATCGCTTAATTCATCTCTGGCTGTATTTTCGTTTTGGAAACCTTCGCTGGATTCATCTCCTGCTGTATTTTCGTTTTGGAAACCTTCGCTGGATTCATCTCCTGCTGTATTTTCGTTTTGGGAACCTTCACTGGATTCACTTCCGGTTGTATTTTCGTTTGATAAATCTTCGCTGGATTCACCTACTGCTGTATTTTCGTTTTGGGAACCTTCGCTGGATTCATCTCCGACTGTATTTTCGTTTTGGGAACCTTCGCTGGATTCATTTCCCGCTGTATTTTTGTTTGATGAATCCTCTAAAGCATAAGCAGATCGATAACTCACAAAAGTTGAGGAAAAAACTACAAAAACGATCGTTATAAAATACCTAAACTTTTTCATTATTTTTTCATACATTTATAATCCTCCTTTCTTTTAGGTATATATAAATTTTACTATTTTACTCATACATACCCTAACCCAACTTTCGTGGTTTTTTTAACATATATTGAAATCCAAATTTCGGTGCTAGGTTGTTTTGTTCAATGCCAAAAGGGTTCGAGTTGTGATGGGGAGTCTATCTTCCAATCTCCTGTTTAAAATCATTCTAAATAAAAAAGAGTAGACAAATTTGCCTACTCCTAAATTCCGACTTTATTAATAATACTAATTGTATATTGACCCGTTTTAGCTAACTGCCATAACTTTTAGCACTTGTTGCCAAATTATAAGGCGTACTTAAAATATTCAAACCAAATATGGAAATATCACTCTCCTTTGTCCTCAAAGCGCTTTCGCAATACTAGAGCCGCGACAGCGAACACCGCATAAGCTACTGTTGAGGCAGCAGCAACCATCTGTACCACGTTTTCAGCTGGGGATTTGAACAACAGAGCGACCGAGACAATTAAAACGGCACCGGCTAAACCCATTCCCAAAATCGACATCGCCAAAACCTTGTTCATCAGATCACCTCACAGTAGCTAGAAGCAATTATGTTTAAACAGTAAACCTTTTCCCAACATATTTTTTATATCCCCAAATACTAATCAGCATCATAATAATGCCTATCACTAAAATGAAAATGGAAACGCTTGATAAACTTCTGTAAATCATGTCAAAAATAGCCATACCTACAAGAAACCCACTGATTGCTGAAATAAATGACCAAAAGAATCGTCTCATTAAATCATTCTCCTTCTTCAGCTCTGCACCCTCAATCGATTGAATATTCCGTCTATATTTTAATTATTATAACATTGTGAGATGTGATTTGGTGGACAAATAGGAATTCACGACAAAAGAATTTACGGTTATAAGACTTTGTAATGATGGATAGAACCTCTGGATTGGTGGATAGAACCTTCAATGTCGTGGATAGAACCCCTAGATTGATGGATAGAACTTGAAACGACGGATAGAAACACTGAAACGACGGATAAAACCTCCAAAGTCGTGGATAGAACCTCTGGATTGATGGATAGAACTTGAAGCGACGGATAGAAACACTGAAACGACGGATAGAACCTCCAAAGTCGTGGATAGAACCTCCGAAGTGACGGATAGAACCTTCAATGTCGTGGATAGAACCTCTGGATTGATGGATAGAACTTGAAGCGACGAATAGAAACACTGAAACGACGGATAGAACCTCCAAAGTCGTGGATAGAACCTCTGGATTGATGGATAGAACTTGAAGCGACGGAATGAATGACACCTCTTATAAGCAATTAACGAGTCTGTGAGCATTGATGAGCGTTGTCTAGTCATGTATCAAGCTGTAGGAGCAATTTTGAAGGCATAATAAAAGGACTTGCATTAATCATAAGCACAGTCCCATTCTTAAAGTTCCTTTAATTGAAAAGATAATTAGGCTTTCTTTTCATTTTCACTCTCTTTTTAAGATTTGACATTTCTTCTTTTAAATCATCAGTTGGACTTTTTATTCTATGCGTTACTCCTTTAATAATTGCAATTACAGCTAAAATAAAAACAATAAATCCTGCGATAAACATAAAAATTATTTCCACCAATATCCTCCCCTTATATTTCTTTATCTTCTGTCACTCATCTGCTCCGTTGGTCGACTAAGATAATGTTTTATTTAATATAAACCTATCATCTAAATCAGAATGTGTCCCGTTAAAGTCTATTTCTTTATCAATGTCCTCTAAATTTAACTTGGTCATATCACCTTCATTTCCGTTGGCAATGACAGCAATTAATCGTAAGTCTTTACCTGGGGTGCCTAAAAGCATAGCTGTAGACTGATACGTATCGAATCCAGTTTCATCACCAAGATATTCTGATAGTACCTCTAGTATATCATCTTCATTGTATTTAAATATTTTCCTTTTATCATGTTGACCCATTGCGTTTCTCTCCTATAAATTGATTACCAGTAAGTTTAATTTATTATTTAAGTTTCTTGCAACTCTTCTTCAAATGTTTAGCTTTCCATGAAGCGCAAAAAAGCACTTCACCCAGAACATGAAAGATGGTTAAGTTCTTTCATGGGGGTTAAGTGCTTTTTTTACATTACTTAGAAAAAATAATGCCCTAGTTTAATTCTATTGTAATAGGATCAAAATCAATTCGTTTATTATCACTTTGACTATTACTTAAATGAGCGAAAGGATAAAACGTTATGGATGTTGCTTTTGGGTTAAGACCATGAATAGTTGCATTCCATGTGATATCTTCACTCGAATTACCATTCTTTGTACCAGTTCCCCCGTTATAAGGAACTTTATATTTATTGCCTAAATTATCAATCGCACTTAACTCAGCTTCTACCCCCATCCATCTTTCATGAATAGCAGGATCAACATCTTGTGAATAATTAATCGTTAAATTAACATCTGTTTTGACTGCGTCGATTAACTCAACCGATACACCATCTTGACTGACTTGTTTATGTATCACAATATGTTCTCCTTCTAATTTATTTAAAGAAAACTCAAAATGCCAATCGCCTTCAATTTTTTGCCCTTCTGAAATAATCGCTTGAGGAGTCCAATTTATATTCACTATGTCTTGTGTATTATCACGCATGGACAACCTCATCATGCCAACATAACCGACACCATCCACATACTCTCCTTTATAGCCACCGCCACTAATACCAGTTGGCAGATTCTCGAAATCTGGAAAAGAACCTAAATCTTCTTCTCCTTTTATAATATATGAAAGGGTTACCATATTCCCATCGTAAAATGCTTTCTGAATATTTATTTCTATGCCATTGCTTTTTTCAAATAAACCAATATCAGTACTAATTTCCTCATAAGATTGATAGTAGTCTTCTTGTAAGATGAAATAGTCGAATGCCTGACCAATGATCGGAATTTGTGTAAAAACTTTAGCAAACGCAGGCGATACGTAAGCTGTTAAAACTGTACCAATCAATAGTATTCCCACGGCTACTGAATATTTAATCATACTTTTGAAGGAGAATTTCACATGCCTCTTCTCCTTTTTAAAGGCGTCTGACAAAATAGCATCTAACTCTTTAGAAGGAACAGGAATTTCATTAATTGCCTCTTTAAATTGGTTTTGTTCGTTCATCTATGTACGCTCCTTTTAATCCTTTTTTGATTTTTTCTAACGCTCTTTTACCATTAGATTTGACTGTACCAATCGGTTCTCCTAGTATCTCCGCTATTTGTTCAAAAGTTAAATCCCCATAATATTTTAAAAGAAGGACTGTTTTATATTTTTCATCTAATCGATAAATCGCATCAAGTAAGTCCACCTTTTCATCAGATGTTGCTATTTCGGTAGAGTTGGATTGAAATTTTAGTTCTTCCATTAAAATCACTTTCTTTTGTTTTTGAAGTATCCCAAGTGATACATTGATACAAATTTTCATCAGCCATGTCGTGAAATATTTTGGCTCTCGTAACTGATGAATGGACTCAATTGCCAGCAGCACTGTTTGTTGGAAAGCGTCTAGAGCATCCGCTTGATTACGAACATAGCTATAAGCAGTCCTATAGAGTTTCTCTTTTTCTTGGCTAAGTAAAAACAGCAATGCTTCTTGGTCCCCTTTGATTGCTAGTTTTACTTTTTTTTCGTTAAAAGTCATATTTTTCACCATCCTATCTATTAGAGAGTGTACCTTAAAAAAAAGATGCATTTTTTTCAAATAAAAAAGAACTATTCAAATGAATATGTCCTTTTTAATATTTATAACTGAGTTTTATTAAATATTTATTAAAAAATAGAGGCTCCTATAAGGTAGTCAGATATTTGATGATCTTTAAATAACGATCCGTTACTTTAAGAGAATTTTTTCACAAACTAAAGGAGTAGCTCAACAAAAAGCCCCTATTACGTTGTAGTATCCACGATGGATTGTTTCTCCTCCTTTAGAATACGCTAACCTTACAATTTTCTTCTCCGCCATATTTTTCAGGAATTCATCCATATTAACATCTTCCTGCTCTATAAAAAGATGTCTGCTCAGAATGTGATTGGGTTCACCCCGAATGTGATCGGGTTAGCCTCAAATGTGATCGGGTTAGCCTCAAATGTGATCGGGTCCGCTCCGAATATGATCGGGTTCGCTCCGAATGTGATCGGGTTAGCCTCAAATGTGATCGGGTCCGCTCCGAATATGATCGGGTTAGCCTCAAATGTGATCGGGTCCGCTC
>NZ_JALNLQ010000019.1:0-42091 GCF_023337835.1 Lysinibacillus sp. Bpr_S20 | reverse complement strand
TTGTCCACGACTTTGGCCTTCTATCCACGACTCTGGCTCTTCTATCCACGACTTTAGCTCTTCTATCCACGACTCTGGCTTTTGTCCGCGACTTTAGCTCTTCTATCCACGACTCTGGCTTTTGTCCACGACTTCGGCTCTTCTATCCACGATTCCGATGATTCTAAACGTCATTCGACTCTTTTTACAATGCAAGAACGCAAAAAAACTGCCCAACATTTCGTTTTGGACAGTCTTTGCATCCTATTTTAATCTTCTTTTTCGATTAGTGCTGCTAATGCTGTAACCGCTTGCTCGGCATCGTTACCATCGCCACTAAGTACAACTTCTGTTCCTTTGGCAATGGCTAAACTCATAACGCCCATAATGGATTTAGCGTTTACTTTTTTCTCGTCTTTTTCCAGAAAGATATCTGCGCTAAAACGATTTGCTTCTTGCACAAATAGTGCTGCTTGTCTAGCTTGTAGTCCTAATTTTAATTTTACATGGACTCTTCTCTCGGTCATTCTTAAAACTCCCCTTTACTACCGTTCATCTGTTATTTTTATCTTACCTTACTTACTAGCAAAAGAACAATACGCGATTAGGTATCACATTCATACCTGAAAAGTATGAAAATTTAACCACCAATTTTTTCTCCGCTTCTTAATGCATCAGCAATTTCATCGATTTTCCGTAATCGATGATTGACACCCGATTTACTAACCGTTCCGCTTGAGACCATTTCACCAAGTTCTTTTAGTGTTACATCTTGGTATTCTACTCGTAATCGTGCAATTTCACGAAGTTTTTCTGGTAATTGATCTAGACCTATTGAATTTTCAATAAATCGGATATTCTCTACTTGACGTAATGCTGCGCCTATTGTTTTATTCAAGTTCGCTGTTTCACAGTTGACAATGCGGTTGACACTATTTCTCATGTCTCGTAATATGCGAACATCTTCGAATTTCATCATTGCTTGATGAGCACCAACAATATTAAGGAAGTCAGAAATTTTCTCCGCTTCTTTTAAATAGGTGACAAAGCCTTTTTTTCGTTCAATTGTTTTTGCATTTAGCTCAAATTCATTCATTAAATCCATTAAAGCCTCGCCATGCTCTTTATACAATGAATAAATTTCTAAATGGTAGGCTGATGTTTCTGGATTGTTGACAGAGCCTCCAGCTAAAAATGCGCCTCGTAAATACGCTCTTTTTTGTCCACCCTTTTTAATGAGCTTCCGAGAAATAGTATGATTAAATTGAAAGTCGTCTGAGATGATTTCTAAATCAATTAGTAGCTCACGCGCACCTTCTCTTACGCGGCAAATGTATACGTTATTTTTTTTCAAACGCATTTTTTTTCTTACAAGTAACTCTACATTATACGGATAAAGCTTCTTCATAATCGTATAGAGTCTTCTTGCGATTGCAGCGTTTTCAGTTTGTACGTCTAAGCTTAACTGTTTATTCGCAAAGGATAATGAACCATTCATACGAATTAGGGCAGATACTTCTGCTTTCATACAATGATTGTCCGCTTCTATTTGCGTTAATTCTTTTTTCGTTTCAGAAGCAAAAGACATATCACGCCCTCCTTTCAACCTTTTGTTCTATGTATATGTTCATCTTATCATATACAATAAGCGCTTTATAATTCACTAACTTTTTGTCCGTAGATATTTGCGTAGTCTACAAGCCATTTAGCAACGTTTGTAGCATTATGACGAACCGTCCCATCTGGGCGAATCGTGGCAATATCTCGTTTAATAACCTCTAAGCCCATACTTTCCAGTTTTGCAACGTCAAATGTTACTGGCTCAGCACACTCTTCCTTATAAAGCTCTTTTACAGGATGAGGAAGTTTTACATCATTCACCAATATAGAGTCAATGAAGGAGTCTCCAACATGCTTATATAAAGCTTTAACATGATCGCCTGCTGTATAGGAAATGGTTTCACCTTTTTGAGTCATCAAATTACAAACATAAATTTTTCTTCCTTTCGCCTTCACAACGGCTTCCCCAATTTCTTTTACAAGAAGGTTTGGAATAATGCTTGTATATAAACTTCCTGGACCAATTAAAATATAGTCAGCTCGATTGATTGCTCGAATAGCCTCTGGTAGCGGTTGCACGTTTTCAGGCACTAAAAAAACCCGATTAATTGGTTTTTTAGCCTTTGGAATTTTAGATTCCCCTTCAATGATTGAACCGTCCTCAAGCTCAGCGTGTAAATTTATCTTTTTATTAGCAGCTGGTATGACGCGACCATGAACCTTTAAAACTTTTCCCATCTCACTAATAGCATGGTTAAAATCCCCGGTAATATCAGTTAATGCAGTCAGCATTAAATTACCTAATGAATGTCCACGTAAATCTTCGGATGCTGAAAATCGGTATTGAAACATTTGCTCTACAAGCGGCTCAACATCCGATAACGCCGCGATCACATTACGGACATCACCAGGTGGTGGAATATCATAGTCATCTCGTAAGCGTCCTGAAGAACCACCATCATCTGCTACTGTCACAATGGCAGTAATATCAAATGGGTGGTGCTTGAGCCCACGTAGTAACGTAGAAAGCCCTGTACCACCACCAATTACAACAAGCTTTGTTCGCTTCTTTCCCATTCACTCAATCCTTTCTACGATTGATGTCACGATGCGTAATAACAGTGTTTTCCTTTCCAGCTAAATAGGCTCCAAAATACTCTGTTAATGTTACCGAACGATGCTGTCCTCCAGTACATCCAAAAGCAATGACAAGTTGTGATTTACCCTCTTGTCTATAGAGCGGAATCATAAATTCAAACAAATCCGTTAGTTTTTGGATAAGTGTTTGCGTATCCTCAAGTGCCAGAACATAAGAAGATACCTCCGTTTGTAGGCCCGTTTTATGGCGTAACTCCTCCACATAATATGGATTTTTTAAAAAACGGACATCAAAAACTAAGTCAGCATCTATTGGCATACCATGCTTAAATCCAAAGGACATGATATTTACTGTGAAAATATTATCAGCATCACTGGCAAATTCTTTAGCAATTTTTTCACGTAGCTCTTTAGGCTTCATATTAGATGTATTGTAGACAGATTTAGCGCGACCTTTTACTTCCGATAAAAGCTTACGTTCTTGTTTAATGCCATCTAACGGCAAACCATTTACAGCCAATGGATGTGCGCGTCTTGTTTCTTTATAACGTCTAACTAAAGTTGCATCATCTGCATCTAAAAATAATATCCGAGCAACAATATCGCCTTCTTTAAGAATATGATCGAGGGCACCGATAAGAGAATCAAAAAAGTTGCCACCACGCATATCCATGACAGCTGCTATACGTGTAATATTTTTACCCGAATCCCTTAGTAAGGTTAAAAATGTTGTGAGTAACGCTGGTGGTAAATTATCAATACAGTAATACCCTAAATCCTCAAAGCTTTGAATAGCTACTGTTTTCCCAGCTCCAGACATTCCTGTAATAATAACCAATTCATGTTTACCTTTTAGGCCTTCAACCACCACTGTCATGCAGCTCCTTTATTGTTCAATTGATATTTGTATTTTCTCATGAAGTAATTCAAAATCAGTTGTGTATTCAAATGTACCGTACTGAATGCCTGATTGTGAGATAGCAAATTGTAAGTTTGTACGATCACCTTCAGCCATTGGCAAATGTTCCAAATCCTCTACAGGGTGCCATGCAAGTTTGCCTTCTCTCGTTTCTTTAAACGGTACTCCTTCTATATCCTTTGCAACAAATGTATAAAGCATCCATTCGTCCACTACCTCATTATTTTCTTTCATAACCATCGTATAAACACCCTTTAAATGAGCATTTATTGGCGTGACATTTGTTTCTTCTTTAAACTCACGTACTGCAGCCTCATAAATCGATTCACCGCGCTCCATTTTACCGCCAGGAGCTACGTACCAGCCACGTCTCGGCTTCTGAAGTAAAAGCACTTGACCATCTTTTACGGCTATTAAATTTGCGATTCTTTGCATAGGCACACCTCTAATCTCATTTACATTCTACCTTTTATTATAGCAAGACCAAACAGGGTTTGTCCTCATTTCTAAACTTTAGGTGCATGGCAATTTTAACTTCATCGATACATGTAGGAGACAAGTTTTTTTAACCTTTACACAAAGATATGAAACTCCGCCAGAAAAAATCAAAATTTCCGTACACAACAAAAATAGGTTGCTCCACCTTATTTGGCGGAAACAACCTACTCAACAAAATAAAAGGGGGATTGCTAATTACACTCTTTATATTACACCTTTTATATGTCATTCAAGTTACAACTATATTAAGACCGTATTAAAATTGTATTTTTTTCCTTAAAATAATGATTATGGGTACTTCTCCATAACGTGTGGTTGATTTCCGTTCCGATTGGGCGCTTTCCTGGGGGCGTCCGATGAGCCGCTTCGCTTCGCTGCAGGGTCTCATCTGTGACGCTAATCCCCAAGGAGTCGCCCAGTCTCCACTCCAATCAACTTATATAAATGTCATCCACAATGTTTTGGGTACTTTACTAAAATATTTACTTGACTACACATTACACTCTGGGAGGAGACTACCCTTATCAACATTGACTTTAAGCGTTAATTTTTTCTAATAATTCTTCCACATAGTGCTGTACTGCTTGTGCTGCAATACTTCCGTCACCTGTCGCTGTAACGATTTGACGAAGTGATTTTTCACGTACATCTCCAGCAGCGAAGATTCCTGGTACTGTTGTTTCCATATTATCATTTGTCAAAATATAACCAGCATCGTTTAAAATACCCAGAGATTCAAATGGTTTTGTTAATGGCAGCATACCAATGTATACGAATACGCCATCAGTAGCAAAATCAGATTCTGTACCATCTACCGTTGATTGTAATGTTACACTTCCAACTTTACCATTCGCCTCATTAATTTCTTTGACTGTTGCATTCCAAATGAAATCAATTTTTTCATTAGCAAAGGCACGATCTTGGAGAATTTTTTGTGCACGTAATTTATCACGACGGTGCACAATTGTTACTTTATCAGCAAAGCGAGTTAAATAAACGCCTTCTTCAACAGCAGAATCCCCGCCACCTACGACAACAAGATTTTTTTGCTTGAAGAATGCACCGTCACATACTGCACAATAGCTGACACCACGGCCACCAAGTTCTTTTTCGCCAGGCACGCCCATTTTTTTATATTCTGCACCTGTAGAAAGAATAATAGCTCGTGTTTTATATTCTTTAGTACCTGAAATAATTGTTTTATATTCCTCACCATCAATAATTTCAGTTACATCGCCATACGCATACTCTGCACCAAATTTTTTAGCGTGATCGAACATTTTTGTCGATAGCTCAGGCCCTAAAATTGTATCGAATCCTGGATAGTTTTCTACTTCTTCTGTATTTGCCATTTGTCCGCCAGGAATCCCACGTTCAATCATTAAAGTTGAAAGGTTGGCACGCGATGTGTAAACAGCCGCAGTCATACCAGCAGGACCTGCACCAATTATTACAACATCATAAATTTTTTCTTCTGACATAAATACTTCCCCCTAAACCGATTTTTTACTTTTTTATAATAACTTTAGTATGTTCATCGTATGTGAAAGTAAAAAGTTATTCAACTATGTTGCTCACGGTCTAATTATTTGGTAAAAACATTAAAATTTCTTCAATATACTTCGATAAAGTTGATACTGATACTCCGTATTGTTGAGCTATTTCCTTTTTTGTCACCTTGAGCATCCGGGAAGAACGAAATAAATAATCATTTGCTCCTGCAATAGCTGCTGGATTTGTAAAACGATAATTATTCATTAATGCTTGCTCACAAAGCACAAACCACATTTGGAACATTGGTGCAATTAATGTAGTAAGCTTCCCATACTGTTCTAGTAAAATTTCTGGTACACTTACTGCTCGTATAAAGCTAGCCTCCACTTTATTTTTCATATCAAATTGATGTCCTAGTGCATATGCGAGGAATAGCTTTTCATACGCATTAAATTGGTCAACGTCTATCCATTTTGGATGCGCAATAATTTCCTGTTTATGTGCTGTACAGCTTAGTAAAAATAAACCAAATATGCGTTCACTTGTATAATCGCTCTCTAGCTTTTCCACAATATAATCACGGTCGTGTTCTAATGCATCTAGTGAATAATTGTTGTTTTCTTCTTGACGCCAAGGCTCAAAGCCTTCTTTATCGGGATCTTGCTCAAGTAATTGTTCCCATGCACTCTTAGAAATTTCTTCATGTCCTGAGAAATAAGCTGCATGTGATAACCAAAAGTAAAAGCCGGCATCACCTACGTAGCCTCTTTTCTGCATGCTACGTAACCATTTAAATGCTAAATCATATTGTCCAACGAGCGCTAATGTTGCACCCAGTTTGTAGCGATGTTCCCATAAGTATGGTTGAATTTTCACAAGTACTTCTAAAAGGTCCTGTAAATCTTCTTCATTTTTTTCATAGTACGCGATAACCGTTAAATTACATAGTGCATGTAAATTACCTTTATTTTCACGTAATACCGTGTTTAGAAGCGCCTTTGCCTGTTCTGCTTCTCCCACATAGAAATAAGCAAGGGCTAAGTTGTTATGAGCTGACCAAAAATCAGGTCTATCTTCTATTAAGTCTTCTAGCATTTTAATAGCTTCAGGGAAATCTCCCTTTTCCATACTACGTCTCGCCTGTTCCTGCCGATATAAATCTTCTGCAGAACCTTCAAGCTCCTCAAAATCATCTTGCTCAATATCAACAAACTCTAATATTTCAGTAGCTTCATCTGCATAAACACCTTCTGGCTCTATTTGTAAATATTGCTCTGCAAAGCGTTTAGCATCGTGTATGATGCCGACACATCCTGAAACCTCTGCCATATAAAAAATAATTTCTGGATTGTCTTTATCTATCTGATAGGCATGACGAAGAAGATCATACGCTTCCTCGAAACGTTGACCCTCTAACTCTATGATCGCTAATTGTAATAAAATCATTGGATCATCAGGGCTTAAATCCACTGCTCGCTGTAAATATTTATAGGCTTTATTCATTTGTCCACTATTCATTGCTTGAATTGATTTTTTATAATAATAGTCGCCTGTTGGAATGAACGACACTATATTCGTTTGATTCTCTTTTTGACGTTTCTTTTCCAAAATATTTCCTCCGAAACAAGAAATAAGGAACGTATGATACGTTCCTTTTCACAGTAACTTCTATTATACCATACAATAAGCAATATGCCGTTATTTCTCCTCATGACGTTTTTCCAACACATGTAACACGTCATAAACACTTACTTTTTGCTCTTGTAGCAACACTAGTAGATGATAAATTAAATCGGCAGCCTCCCATTTTACTTCTTCGGCATCACGATTTTTTGCACCTATGACAACTTCCGTTGCTTCTTCTCCAACTTTTTTACAAATTTTATCGATTCCTTTATCGAACAAATATGTAGTATACGCCCCTTCTGGCATTTCTTGCTCACGCTTTTCAATGACCTTTACGAGTTTAGAAATAATCTCAACAGATCCTACCTTGGCATTTTGCTGTATGATGTCCGTGAAACAAGAAGTTGTTCCATTATGACAAGCCGGACCAGCAGGAATTACTTCGATCACTAATGCGTCACTGTCACAATCAGCCTTGATTGATATCACTTTTTGTGTATGACCACTTGTTGCCCCTTTGTGCCAGAGCTCTTGACGTGAACGTGAGAAGAACCATGTTTCACCCGATTCAAGTGTTTTTTCTAGAGATTCTTTATTCATATATGCAACTGTTAGTACTTCTTTTGTATTAGCATCTTGTACCACCGCAGTGACAAGACCTTTTTCATCAAATTTAATGCTGTCTATCATCTTACTGCCACTCCTTTTTCGCGTAAGTACTCTTTTACTTGTGCAACGCTCGTTTCTTTGTAATGGAAGATGGATGCGGCAAGTGCTGCATCTGCATCGATATCTTCAGCTAATACTTCGTAAAAATGTTGTGCATTTCCTGCACCACCACTCGCAATAACAGGAACTGTCACAGCCTCTCTTACAGCTTTTGTTAGGGTTAAATCAAAACCGGATTTCTCTCCGTCTTGATTCATACTTGTTAATAAAATTTCACCGGCACCTAGGCGAACCGCTTCTTTCGCCCACTCAGTTGCTCGCCATGTTGTTTTCTTTCGACCACCATGCGTATAAACCATCCACGTAGCATCTTCTTCGCTATAGCGGGCATCAATAGCTACAACAATACATTGTGCTCCAAAAAAGTCAGAACCTTCTTTAATGAGCTCTGGTCTCTCTAGAGCAGAAGTATTCACTGATACTTTATCGGCACCGGCACGTAAAATACGTTTCATATCATCTAATGTACGAATTCCACCGCCTACTGTGAATGGAATGGCTAATGTTGCTGCCGTTTGCCGTACGACATCAACCATCGTTTCACGGCCTTCATGCGATGCCGAGATATCTAGAAATACAAGCTCATCTGCCCCCTGCTCATCATAAAACTTAGCAAGCTCAACTGGGTCACCTGCATCACGTAATGACACAAACTGTACACCTTTGACAACTCGTCCCTCTTTCACATCAAGACATGGAATAATGCGCTTTGTTAACACGATGCCACCCCCTTCAACCATTGCTCTAATAAATGCACACCAAGTTGACCAGACTTTTCGGGATGGAACTGCATGCCCGTAATAGAGCCATTTGCCACAATGCCAGGAACCTTTATACCATGATAATCCGCATAAGCGATGAGCTCCCTTTCATCGATATCAGTTGCATAAAATGAGTGTACGAAATAAACATGCTTTGCGGTTACTTCACCATTTAACCAAGAAGGATACTTTGTCATGACAAGCTCATTCCATCCCATATGCGGCACCCGATACTTGCGCCCAGCATTGTCACCATTAAATCGTTTGATGCTTCCTTTAAAAAAGCCCAAACCCTTCGTTGGAGAAACTTCTTCACTTTGCTCAAATAATAATTGCATGCCTAAGCAAATTCCGAGAAGTGGCCGATTTTCAGCTTTCACCTTGTGCAAATATCGATCTAACTCCGTTTCAGCTAAACGTTTGATAGCATCTGGAAATGCTCCAACACCAGGAAGCAATAGTGCATCTGTTGTATCTAGCACTGTCTCGTTAGCCGTCACCACAACCTCACAGCCAAGTCGTTTTAATGCCTGTTCAACACTAAATAAATTCCCCATTCCATAATCAATAACACCTATTTTCACGTTAACAGCCCCTTAGTCGATGGTACACCTTTCACACGCGGATCCATTTCCACTGCTGCGTCAATGGCACGTGCCAACGCCTTAAAAATAGCTTCAATTATATGATGTGTATTATGGCCATAAGGTACGATGACATGGACATTCATTCGAGCCTCTAGTGCAAACTTCCATAAAAATTCATGCACTAATTCCGTATCAAAGCTACCGACCTTTTCCTTCAACTGTGGCACACGATATTCTAAGTGCGGACGATTCGAGCAATCCACAACGACCTGTGCAAGTGCATCATCCATTGGCACAAATGCTGTACCGTACCGCTTTATTCCTTTTTTGTCACCAAGCGCTTCCCGAATAGCTTGGCCTAATACAATTCCGAGGTCTTCTGTTGTATGATGGTCGTCGATATACGTATCACCATTCGCTTCAATCGTCCCATCAAAAAGCCCGTGTTTAATAAATAGGTCAAGCATATGATCCATAAAGCCAACACCTGTTTTAATAGTTGCCTTCCCTTCACCATCTAAATCGATAGCTACCGAAATTTGAGTTTCATTTGTCGTACGTTCAACTTTTGCATATCGTTTCTTTTCAGTCATTATGACTACTCCTTTTCCCATCCACGCGATTCGACTGCACGCGCATGACCCTCTAAGCCTTCCATACGTGCTAGACGTGCAATTTTCGGTGCATTTTCTGCCCAAGTTTTTTCACTATAATAAACAACGCTCGATTTTTTCACAAAATCATCGACATTTAAGCCACTTGCAAAGCGTGCCGTACTATTCGTTGGCAGCACATGATTTGTCCCAGCAAAGTAATCACCAACTGGTTCAGAGCTATAACGACCGATGAAAATCCCCCCAGCATGTCGTACTTGCTCAGCTATAGCCTCAGCATTTTTTGTGACAATTTCTAAATGCTCTGGTGCTAGCGAATTAATGGCATCTATGGCATCAGCCATTGTTTCAGCCACATAAATGGCACCAAAGTTTTCAATTGATGCACGCGCTACTTCTTCACGTGGTAAAGTCGTTAATTGCTTCTCTACTTCATCGGCTACTTTTATAGCTAATTGCTTTGAAGTCGTTATTAACATGGCACAGGCCAATTTATCGTGCTCAGCCTGTGATAGAAGGTCTGCCGCGATTTCATCAGCAAATGCTGTGTCGTCTGCTAACACTGCTATTTCACTTGGGCCTGCAATCATATCAATCGCTACCTCACCAAATACTTCACGCTTCGCTAATGCTACAAAGATATTTCCTGGACCTGTAATTTTATCAACTGGAGAAATTGTCTCTGTGCCATAAGCAAGAGACGCGATGGCCTGAGCTCCACCGATTTTATATATTTCTTCTACTCCTAAAATATGTGCTGCAGCAAGTACACCTGGAGGTAATTTTCCATCGCGGCCTGCTGGGGATGTCATAACAATGCGTTTGACACCAGCAACTTGTGCAGGAATAACGTTCATCAAGACCGAAGATGGGTATGCTGCTGTACCACCAGGAACATAAAGGCCTACTGCATCAAGTGCAGTAATTCGTTGCCCAAGCCATGAGCCATCTTTAAGCTCTAAGCGATAACCTGAACGCTTTTGCTGTTCGTGGTAAAAGCGGACATTTTGGGCAGCCTCTGTTAGATCAGCATAGAGCTGTGGATCGATTGAATTTGCGCCCTCTTCTATTTCTTCCTTCGTTACGCGTAACTGGTCTGGGGCAAAGCCATCCCATTTTTCTGTATAAAAACGGACAGCCGCGTCACCTTGTGTCCGAACGTCTGCTAATACTTGACGCACAACCTTTAACTGTTCTTCATTTCCCCCTTCAAGTACTCGTTTCAAGGAAATACCTTTTTCTAGCTTCGTTATTTTCATAGGTTTAATCTCCTTTAAGCCTCTTCCAATAGTAGATATTTTTATTTAACACATCTTTTTAAACGTTTCACGAGGTCGATAATACGGTCACTCTTCATGCGATAGCTTACGGGGTTGGCAATCAATCTGGACGATACGTCTGTAATAAATTCATACTCCACTAAGCCATTTTCTTTCAGTGTCCGACCTGTTGAAACAATATCGACAATTCGATCTGCTAAGTCAATCATAGGCGCCAATTCAATCGATCCATTTAGCTCAATAATTTCAACCTGCTCCCCAATACCCTTATAATATTTCATGGCGATATTCGGATATTTCGTCGCTATTCTTGGTGCAATTTCATTCATCGTCGTATTAGGTAAGCCTGCAGATGCGATATAACAGGTACTTATTTTTAAATCTAGTAATTCATGTACTTCTCGTTGCTGCTCTAATAAAACATCCTTCCCAGCAATACCAATATCCGCTACACCGTGCTCTACATATACAGGAACATCCATTGGTTTCGCTAATATAAAGCGAATTTTCTCTTCTGGAATTTCAAGCATTAATTTACGGGACATTTCGACTTCTTCTGGTAAATTAAAGCCAGCTTCTAAAAGCATCTGATATGCCTCGTCAAAAATACGCCCCTTCGGCATAGCAATCGTTAATTCATTCACCGTCAACGTCCTCCTGTCCCACAACAACTACTTCTGTAAAGTGTGCTAAAAAAGTTGCTTCATCTACTAGGCTACTCTTTAGCTGTAAGGTAACCTGTTTACCAGTTGCTCGTAGCTTCTGTACCTTTGCAAGAGCCGCTTCAAATTGTTCTTCCTCAAATAGCACGACTGTAGCTTCTTGTCGTTCATCGGATAGCCCATCAAGCGTTTCTAATAGGCGATCAACGCGAATACTAAATCCTGTTGCACCAACTTCTGAACCAAACACCTCTAGCAATCCGTCATAGCGTCCCCCATTACCTAATGGAAAACCACTGCCGGTTGCAAACACTTCAAATAACATGCCTGTGTAATAGCTCATGTGACTAGAAAGTGTAAAATCAAAGGCTACATAATCTGCTAAGTTAGCAGTTTCAAGCAATTTAGCGAGCTGTTGCATATATTCTAATGCGTCGTTTTTCCGCACGTATTTTTCAATATCTTGAATTTCTTTTACATTCATCGCTTCTTCAATAAATTGCAATAATGCATCGGATTTCGTTTTAGGCAAATCAAATGATGCTACCGCTTCTTCAAACCCTACATAATTGCGTTGCACAAGGAGTGCCCGGAGTATATTCTGCTGTTCAACGCTTTCGGTATAATCTTGTAAAATACAATGTAATATACCTGCATGACCGATCGTCACTTTAAATTGCTCTACGCCAAATTGCTTTAATAACTCCATTGCTGTCACAATAACCTCAGCATCAGCAAATACAGAATTGTCACCAATTAACTCGATCCCCATCTGGTCAAATTCTGCTGGGCGCCCACCTTCTGCTTCCTGTGCGCGAAAAACACTAGCAAAATAAGCCAGGCGTATCGGAATCATCTCTTTTAATAATTTGGATGTTGCGACACGTGCAATCGGTGTTGTCATATCAGGTCGTAGTACTAACGTGTTGCCTTGGCCATCCACTAATTTAAATAAATGCGCATTGGCTATCGCTGATGCTTTACCGACTGTATCAAAATACTCTACTGCAGGCGTTTTAATAAATTCATAGCCTCTTCGACATAAAAAATCTCGCCCTGTATTTCTTACAGCCTCTACTTTTTCAAATATTTGCGGAAATGTATCGCGCATTCCAAGTGGTTTCTCAAACATTTTAATCGACGACATTTTGACACTTCCTTACGTTGTACTTTAGTTCACTAGAGTATTAGAGAATTAGATTATGAAAGAATTTTAACTCACTTTCCCTTTCTAGTCAATGCAACTCTAGTAAGTTATCAAATAATTTCAATACTGATTATTCTGTTAATTATACTCGAAAATAAATAAATTGGAACTTTATTCAGCAAGGCAAACCTTGCACTATGTGGTGCTTTTGAAAAACTATATCACTAGAATTGAATAAAGTATGACTCTCCGGCAAAACGAGGGTTGATTTCCGTTCCGACTGGGCGCTTTCCTGGGGGCGTCCGATGAGCCGCTTCACTCGCGTTGCTCGCTCCAGGGTCTCATCTGTGACGCTGATCCCCAAGGAGTCGCCCATTCTCCACTACAATCAACCTCTTCACATAACATGTATCATTTATAGTGATAAAATGGTACTTCAACATGACTCTACAAAAGCAAATCCGCAGCGACAGAGGTTTTTTGTAGCGAAAGCGAAGCGACAAGTGTCACCACAGGAAAGCTATTAACTTCCATGACCACAAAAAACACTGTGCAAAGCCTGCACAGTGTAGGTATTTTTATTTTTTTGGCGTGCACCATTCTACTACTTCATTGCGTTTGCGCTCTGCCATTTGTTCGGCTGTATAAATAATTTGCATAGGATTACCGCCTGCTAGGCAGCCAGCTGGTACATCCTTATGAACAAGGGTAGCAGCTGACACTATCGCACCGTCACCTATCGTAACACCTGGAAGGATCGTTGAATTGGCACCAACCATCACTTCATTGCCAATATGAACATCTCCTAGACGATACTCCTCTATTAAATATTCATGCGCCAAAATAGTCGTATTGAAGCCTATAACGGTATTATCACCGATATAAATACGTTCTGGAAACATTGTATCTGGCATCACCATTAAAGCTAAAGAGGTTTTTTCACCAATCTCCATTTTTAACAAAGTTCGATACAACCAGTTTTTCACACGTAAAAACGGTGTGAAGCGTCCAATTTGAATGACAACGAAACACTTCATCACCTTCCAAAAGGACACCGTATCATAAATATTCCAAAGCGAGTTTGCTCCTTCGACACGGTAGCGTTCTGTTTTACGTGCCATTACCTTACCCCGCTTTCACAATGTCAAATAAATCCGTCATATGATGCAACATATATTCCGGCTTGAATTGCTGTAAGTATTCCTCACCTTTAAATGCCCATGCGACACCAGCCGCTCTAACTCCAGCATTGTGTCCTGCCTCAATATCGTGAGAATTATCACCAATCATAATGGCGTCTTCCTTATTTACACCAAGGCGTTCAAGAGCAAGCAAAACTGGCTCTGGATTTGGCTTTACATTTTTCACATCATCCGTGCCAATACGGATATCAAATAGATGACTTGCCCCTAGCACAGATAGACCACGGTCAATCATCGCATTACGCTTTGTAGAGACAATCGCTAATTTAATACCCATATCCTTTAATTGCTCTAAAGTGGAAACAACATCGGGATATTGAGTGACAAGCTCATCGTGATGTAATTCATTATATTCGCGATATTTAGCCACCATTGCATCCTCTTCACCAGGAGCAATGTCACTAAATGTCTGTTTTAAGGATGGTCCAAGGAATTTCAGGCAATCTTTTGGCGAATATTGCCCGGGAAATCGTTCGTTTAAAACGTGCATAAATGTTTGAATGATTAAATCATTTGTATTGAGTAATGTGCCATCAAAATCAAATAGTAATGCCTTTATAGCCATGCTATGCACCCCTTATTTATTATCTAAATACTTTACTGCAGGTTTCTCTTTTATACGTCGGTAAATAATTGCACCAAGACCTACTACAATACCTATTATTGAAACAACCTGAGCTGAGCGTAAATCCCCTACTAAATATAGGCTATCCGTACGCAGGCCTTCTATATAGAAGCGACCGATTGAATACCAAATTAAATAGCTGAAGAATATTTCGCCACGATTTAAATTTACTTTGCGTAAGACTAATAAAATAATTAGCCCAATGAAGTTCCAGACGGATTCATATAAAAAAGTAGGATGTACGTATGATCCTAATTCTTCAATATACATTTGATTAATAATCCAATCTGGAAGCATTAGATGTTCCAAAAACTCACGTGATACTGGACCACCATAAGCCTCCTGGTTCATAAAATTGCCCCATCGACCAATTATTTGTCCAATTAAAATACTCGGTGCCGCAATATCCGCTACTCGTAAAAAGCTTATATTTCTTCTACGAGTGAATATGTAAGCTGTTAAAAATGCACCAATCAGAGCACCGTGTATAGCAATGCCGCCATTCCAAATTTCAATAATCTTCCCTGGATTTTCACTATAATAATCCCAACGCATTGAAACATAGTAAATACGAGCACATATTATAGATATAGGAACAGCCCATAGTAATAGATCTGCAAGAAAATCCTCTGGTAAGCCTCTCTTTACAGCCTCTCTTTGTCCTACAATATAAGCTAGAATAATACCCGATACAATAAGTAACCCGTACCAACGTACAGGAATAGGTCCTAAATGGAAAGCAATCGGATTAATGTCTAATAATAATAAATCCATCTTAAGCTCCTCTCAAATTCATGTATTACATTTGTTAATGAATCCTAATCAATTATGCCTTAGCATAATTGCGTCCGGAATCGACTTTGTGCTTACCGAAAGCGTAGCGACAAGTACGGATGCTTGGACACCCGTTACAAGAAGTTAAAAACGATTAGTCGTCCAACTCATCTGTTGAGGAGATGACTTCATCTAATCGTCTAGAAAACTCCTCGGCTGCGTTAACACCCATCTTCTTTAAACGATAATTCATTGCTGCTACTTCAATAATAACAGACACATTTCGTCCAGGTCTTACAGGAATCGTTAGCTTTGTTAATTCCGTATCAATGATTTTCATTTTTTCTTCCTCTAAGCCTAGACGATCATATACTTTATCTGGATCCCATATCTCCAATTCGATAATCAATGTAATACGTTTGTATGGACGTACCGCACTTGCTCCGAAGAGTGTCATAATATCGATAATACCAATACCTCGAATTTCGAGTAAATGTTCTAAAAGAGGCGGTGGACTCCCAATTAAAAAGTTCTCGGATTCCTGACGGATCTCTACACAATCATCAGCCACTAAGCGATGCCCCTTCTTGACTAGCTCAAGTGCTGTTTCACTTTTCCCTACACCACTCTTGCCGATAATTAGTATACCGATGCCGTATACATCAACTAAAACTCCGTGAGCAGCAGTCATTGGTGCTAAACGACCTTCTAAATAGTTTGTAAGCCTACTCGAAAATTTCGTTGTTGTCATGTGCGTTTTAAATACAGGTACATGTTTTTCATTGGACGCCTGTATAAGTTCCTTAGGTACCTCTAAATCACGAGAAATAATAATAGCTGGTGTATCCTGTGAGCAAAGAAGACGCATGCGCTCCAGTTTCACATTGGCAGGCAGCATTTCAAAAAAAGAAAGTTCTGTTTTTCCTAGCAATTGTACTCGATTTGCAGGATAATGCGTAAAATACCCCGCCATTTCGAGCCCTGGTCTTGAAATATCACTAGTGACAATCGTTCTTCCTATGCCTTCCTCACCAGCTAATAGTTCTAACTTAAATTTCTCCATAACGTCTCTTGTTAATACTACGACCAATGTTTAGTAGCCTCCATTCAATGGAATTGAATATGTTTTGTCCTGCGTTAACTAGCGATCAGCATAATGATTGCAGTTTCACCTTATTTTAGCATGTCTATGTATAAAAGAAATGAATTTACACTCTGTCTGCCTGGCTAAAATATTCTACAAAATATAAAAAAACTAGCGGTTCTCCAGCCCGCTAGTTTCATGATTGTTTATTTTTGAGTAGCTAACCATTTGGCAACCGCTTCTGCATCTGCACCTTTGACAACCCCAGCAGGCATTGTACCTTTACCATTTTCAATAACATTTAAAATTTCTGCCTCTGTCATACGAGAGCCTACATCGCTAATCTTTGGTGCATTATTTTGACCTTGTAGCTCACCACCATGGCAAGTAATACAAGATTTCATAGCAATTGTTTCACCATCTGAAGCAGTAGTTTTTGTACCTGTTGTCGTTTTACCTCCACCACAAGCAGCTAAAAAGATTGCTGAACCAATCGCTACTGTTAACATTGCCTTTTTCATTAGGGCCCCTCCTAAAAGTAAATAAGTTCTTTCCCTGTCATTATACCAAAATTACGCACGCTTGAAACCTTCTCCCAACACCTCATAAGCATTAGAAACGATAACAAACGCTGATGGGTCAACGCTTTTAATGAGTTGTTTCAGCTTTGTGAACTCTGTTTGATAAACAACAACCATTAATACTGGTCGTGTTTCCCTTGTATAGCCACCTATAGCAGGCAACTTTGTCACGCCTCGATTGATCTCAGCATAAATGGCATCACGTACTTCATCTTGTTTCAGCGTAATAATATAAACCATTTTAGACTGGCTAAAGCCGAGCTGAATAATATCAATCGTTTTTGTAGTGACATAAAGTCCGATTAGGGCATATAACCCTTTCTCTAAGTCAAAAACAATTGCTGCACTAATTGCGATAATCCCATCAATTAAAAGTACACTTGTACCAAGCGATATTCCAGTATACTTTGTAATTATTTGCGCTAGTAAATCAGTGCCACCAGTAGAAGCATTCCCCTTAAAGACAAGTCCTATTCCTAAACCGACCACAATTCCCCCAAAAAGCGCTCCGAGTAAAGGATTATCTGTCCAAGGCCCCCAACTATTCGTTAGTAATACAATAAGCGGTAATGTGACTGTTCCAATAAATGATTTAATTCCAAACTTTTTCCCAAGAAATAATACACCTGCTATAAATAGTGGAATATTGAATGCATATTGTATAAATCCTGGATTCCAACCAAAAATACCGTGTAAAATTGTACTAATTCCGCTTACTCCACCTGAAGCTACTTGATTTGGCAATAAAAATACATTGAAGCCGATTGCAATAATTGCTGCTCCTATTATGACGTACACATACTCTACAATGCTTTCCCTTACACCATGAATTTGATTCATTTCCCCCACGCCCACTCCAACTATCAGAATTTTTTGAAGACCAGATGATTATAGCAAATAGTTTTCGCATTGAGAACTTCACCATGATGAAGGAAAAGGAAACATGTCCTTATATAATTTGCCTTATGTATTACACTTATGACAATTAATATAAAAGCACAAAAAATAAGCACCTTAAAGAGAGTTTTTTAGATAGCTTATTTCTATTTTATACGTTGCAGATGACACTTTGTTAAAACATATGTCATGTGGATTAGTTGATTGTAGTGGAGACTGGGCGACTCCTTGGGGATCAGCGAGAGTGGAACGAAGGCTAAAAGCATCACATCCTGTGATAACGCCTTCGTGACCAACATCGGTGCTGTTGCTGTCGCTACGCTTTCGCACAAACAAAACCCTCTGCTGCCGCTACGTTAGCACTACGCTTTCGCGCAAAAAACATCTGTTGGCCCGAGACCCTGCAGCGAGCATCGCGAGTGAAGTGGCTCATCGGACGCCCCCAGGAAGCTCTGCTCTGCGCGAAAGCGAAGCGGCAGCGGCAATGTTTTATCTGTGCGAAAGCGAAGCGGCAGCAACAAAGCACCCAGTCGGAACGGAAATCAACCCTACACTATGATTTACCCTTGTTTTTATAAAGATTTTTCTGCCCACTCCATTGCTTCATTGTAAAAAAGATCAATTTTTGTTAAATCAATATTGAGCTGAGGAGCTAAATCTTCTAAAGTAGACCAATCTAACTTACCTAACGCAATACTGAATTCCAAATAAGGTGTCATTTCAGTTTGCTTCCCTAAAATCGTTGATGTTATGTCTTCTGAAAAAGGTAACTGCTGTAAAATAACGTTCAGCGGTCTTTGCAACAAAGTATCTATTAATGAAAACATCCCAACTAAAAAATATTCAGAGAAGTTTTTCTTATAGGATAGCTTAGCCAGTTTTTCACATACTTTCGCTCTAAATAAAGAAGTACGCATGACTTCTTTAAAAAGATCATTATCCGCATTTTTATCCATTTCTCGCATTGCCAATAAATAAATCCACTTACGTAAATTTGAAACGCCTAGTAATATAATCGCTTGTTTTATGGAACGAACCTTTGATTTAGATCGTCGCTCTGAATTATTAACCATTTGCAATAATTTATACGTTAAAGAAATATCACGCTCAATATTATCAGCTAATAACTGTATATTAGGCTCCTCTTCTTTTAACAGCGTAATAATATATAAATATTGAATAGTATTAGCAGGTATCTCGGTTCCTGTAATGATTTGAGGCTGTTCAAAAAAATATCCTTGAAATAATTCATAGCCAGAATGCTTTGCCACTTCAAATTGCTGTCGTGTTTCTACCTTCTCAGCTAGTAATTTTATATGCGGGAAATTTTCTTTCACTTTATTTTCAATTTCCATGCGCTCTAGTAATGGTGACAATAAAAAATCAACTTTTATATAATCAACATAAGGAAATAACTCATCATAAACTTGTACCTTATCATCCAAAATAAAATCATCTAAGGCAATTTTAAAACCATATGATTTTAGCTCTATGACTCTCTCGACTAAATGAGTTGTAATAGGAACATCCTCTAAAATCTCAATAACAACTAGCGATGGATTTAAATATTCGTTTAAGGGACTCATCAGCAAGTTTTCTGTAAAATTAACAAAACTAGGTTTACCTTTTGTTACCTCTTCAATGCCGATTGAAAGAAATGAGTTTACTAGTACATCGATTGTTGCAGCATCTGAATCGACCATCGGAAAAGCATTCACGTTTTTGCTACGATATAATAATTCATACGCTACGACTTGTTCATGAAGGTTAAAAATAGGCTGTCTCCCGATAAATACTTCCATTTCGTCCCCCCCTTTCTCCATATTCTAGTAAATAATATTATAGCACCTTTCAATACTCTCTGCTTACCATTCAAATAACTGTCAAAAGTCTCCTACCATTAATGAAAATCAATACCTAAAACTCCAAATGGCTCAAACTCATTTTCCTTTTCCAGAGAGACTTTTTCGATTTTACTTATCCTCCCCATATAATATTTCCAAAATAATCATTTGTTATTGACATTTACCAATTTACATCATATAGTACATTACAACACTAATGCACTATGTTACACAGAAATGAAAGGAGGTTTTTCGATGCACGTTCATCTAGATGGTACAGCACCAATTTATATTCAAATTGCTGAATGGCTACAGCACGAAATCATTGCCGACCGATTACAAACAGACGAGAAGGTCTATTCACAATACCAGTTAGCTGAAATATTCAATATTAATCCTGCTACAGCTGGTAAAGGACTGACAATTTTACTGGAAGAGCAACTTTTATATAAAAAACGGGGGTTAGGGATGTTTGTCGCTTCGGATGCAAAAGAGCGAATTTTACTGAAACGTCGAAATGAAATATTGACGAAAATGGCACAAGAGATCGTATTAGAGGCAAAACGTTTACTTGTATCTGATGAAGAATTGCTAGTGCTTATTCGAAAAACTCAGGAGGGATTGGCATGAATATTATTCAATGTGAGGAATTATCTAAAAGCTTCGGACGTCGTCATGCACTACAGCGTATCACCTGCGCTCTGGATGCAGAGAAAATTATCGGTATTATTGGTCGTAATGGGGCTGGAAAGTCGACATTACTTAATATATTTGCCGGCTATTTAAAACCTACAAATGGATCATGCAGAGTGTTTAATGAGAATCCTTTTAACAATATTCATACTGCTAGCAACATGATTTTTATCGATGATCAATTAAGCTTCTCTAATTACTTGTCGCTCGAAGATATTCTAAAGATGGGGGCTAATTTTTATCCTAATTGGCAAAATGAGTTGGCCTATCGCATGCTCGATTATGCAGGTATAGATCTCACATTAAAGCATCAACAACTATCTAAGGGGCAATCGGCAACCTTTAACCTTGTTTACGGATTAGTAAGTCGATGTGCACTAACGATTTTGGATGAACCGATGAATGGCATGGACGAAGTGATTCGTACGGATTTTTACAGAGCGATTCTTAAGGAGTACCTAGCCTTTCCACGAACATTTTTAATTTCTAGTCACCATTTGCAAGAGATGGAAACTATTTTAGAAGAAATTTTATTAATAGATGAAGGTACAGTTATAGCCCATGCACCATTGGATGAATTTAAGGAACAGCTCGTATTACTAAACGGGCCAAGTGAAGCACTTGCTGAACTGCTCTCTGAGATGGAAGTTTACACTCAAAAAACGGTGACAGGAACGACCTCAGCCATAGTAAATGCTCGTAAACTATTCGTCTCTGAAGAAATACTTCGAACAAAGGGCATTACGGTATCATCCCTTACAGCAAGTGAAGTCTGCAAATATTTAACAAGTAAAAAAGGACGTGATATTGATGCAATCTTTGACTAATATTTCACTGAATACAATTGTAAAAAAACAGGTGAAATGGAAAGCACAATTATATATTTCCGCCCTTAGCTCCCTAGTTATTTCACAAATTATCTTTGGTGTTTTAACATCTAGCACTGGGAGTGGGTCTTCTGGTCATGGTGGCGGAAATATAAGTGTCCAATTCTCTGATTATTCACTTGATATTTTTCTTATTGTTTCAGTAATTTGGGCATTTATTGTAGGACTTCTCTTTACAACAAAAGCCTATCGTATGGATGATTTATCCGTTATTTCTAGCCGGACATCAAGCGCCATTGCAAATATCTTTGTCATGATTATTTACAGTTTTATGGCAGTCATCATTATAGTTTCGTCTTACTATTTACAAGTATTAGGAGTTTCGTTTATGGAGAAGAAATTTTTCGTCATAGAAAGTCTATTTATTTCACCATCAACATTAATAGTATGTTTCAGTAGCATCTGTTTATTTGGCGCAATTGGCTTACTATTTGGTACCAGCTTCAAGGGGCCCGTAGTCGTAAAAATATTTGTACTCATGTTTATGTTTTTAGCCCTCCTATTCATTTTTATGTCACCAGGGTCTATTAACCTTATGCCATTTATAATGTTACCAAATCTTATGATGAGTGTTCTTAATTTGCTTGTGGCTACACTTTGCTTCAGCCTCACTATTTGGATTGCTAATAAATCGGAGGTGTCTCGCAAATGACAATCGCGCCCTTTTTCTTTTTATTTATTCCATTACTATTCTTAGTTGTTGTTTTTCTAATATTAAATAAATTAGGTGAAAGAACTAAAAATATTTGGACACCTAAGCGTACTATGATTGGCATTACTTGCTATATCATACTTGGATTTACAGCCTTCCTTTATAGTAGTTTTTTTTCAGAATCAACAATACCAGTACTCTCCCCTTCTGAAATTAAACAAGCTGAGAAAAAGTTTGAGCGAATCCAAAAATATGATCAAGAATACAATTCTTCCTATTTAAAAGAGGGCAACAAAAAGAAAACATGGAAAATTAACTTTGAAGGCAATACATTACCTGTTGTTATAAATGATGACAATTATTCAAGCTTGAAAGTTCGACAGCGTTATAATGACACTATTGAACCAGGGAAAGCTCTTGTAACCTATTATCAATTTCCTGACATTGTAGAAGGGATTGATCTTTCAGACGAAGTACCATTACCTAACGTATACGTAGCACAAAACAAGCTATTCATTGAATTTCTTTCTGAACAAGAAGTACATTATTATCGTATAAAAGCAACATTAGATATCTTAGATTTTAATCGAGAGATAGAACACAAACCTTATGGAAGGTACGATTCCTATTCTAGTGTCTTAGTTATTGACATACCAAGAAGTACAGAGTTAGAAGATTCTCAAGGCCTTGTGCAATATATAGAATAGTGAACAATGGATCATCACTAATAGTTAGGGATGACATTCGCTAAAACCGCGAGTGAAGTGGCTCATTGGAAGCCCCCAGGAAGCTTGCCCTACGCGAAAGCGAAGCGGCAGCGGCAAATGTTTTCTGTAGCGAAAGCAAAGCGTCAGCTACAAAGCGTGAACGAAAATCCAACCACTCGTTATGCTGATCAACAAAAAAAGGACCGTCCTAAGTGATGTTTCATCACTTTTGGACCGTCCTTTTATTTTCCACTTACTTTTGATTTAACAGCACCAATAACAGCTGGTACAACTGAAATGAAGATAATTAATATAAGAACCGTTGAGAAGTTATTTTTAATAATAGGAATATTACCAAAGAAATAACCTAGTAATGTACAGCTGAGTACCCATAACACTGCACCTAGAACATTGTACATAATGAAGTAGCCATACTTCATTTTACTAGCCCCTGCAACAAATGGTATGAATGTACGGATGAAAGGCATAAAACGTGCGATGACAATCGTTTTACCACCGTGTTTATTAAAGAACTTTTCTGCTGCCTCCATACGTTCTTTTTTTACGACTCTACCAAGGAAGCTCTTTGGTGGAATAGATGTCCCCACTTTATGACCAATATGATAATTCATCGTATCCCCTAAAATTGCAGCTGCTAAAAATACAGGAATTAATATCCACATGTTAAACGCGCCCATTGCTGCAGCTAATGTACCACTTGCAAAAAGCAATGAATCACCTGGCAGGAATGGAAAAATCACGACACCTGTTTCAACAAAAACAATGGCAAATAGAACGAAATAACTTAAATTACCAAACTTATGAATGATCTCCTCTAAATGCACATCAATATGCATTATAAAACTAATTAACTCCTTGATGAGTTCTATCATTTTTCCATATGCTCTCTTTCAATTAAATTTTCTAAAGGCTTTGACGAAGCTAGACTAAAAAGGGTTCCTTTACATTTACAGTCTACTTCTCCCTCACTATATGACAAGCCTTTAAAAAGTATGTAGATTTCACAAGTTTGATTTTATCACTTCCAGACATACACACTCAACTATTTAAATAAGTGGCCATACTTTTTTTACATTGCTGTAATAAGTAGTAATAAAGAAATACAGGTGTATTGATTAACCATTTTTATACATTCTAATTAATTCGAAGAGCCTGATTTCCACTACGGGCTACTCGCTTTGTCGCTGACGCTTCGCTTTCGCGCAGAGCAAAGCTTCCTGCGGGCGAGCGTCGAGCCGCTTCCTCCGCTTCGCTCCGTGCAGGGTCTCGTCTGTCTCGCTTTCTCGCGGGAGTCGAGTAGCCCTTCGTTACAATCAGTTAAAATGGGAATATCTTAGCAAAATTGCATCAAAAAATCCTTTTATCACTCTATAATAAACCTTTTTTCTTAATCAACACGCCTGGAAGAATTATCTTAAAATATATTAGCTCCCCCTAAAATTTTTTCACAATATAAAAAAGCTACCAATTAAAAAGTAGCTTCTTTATTTCGAGCATTTATCTTATACTTTTTCTTTTAATGAACGACGCAAAATTTTCCCTGTCGTATTTTTAGGTAATTCATCAATAATCTCGATTACTTTAGGAACCTTGTATTTTACCATATGCTTTGCACAGTATGCCAGAAGGTCTTCTGCTGTAGTAGCTGCTGCATCTTTTAAGACAACATATGCGTGAACTGCTTCACCTAAGTTAGGGTCTGGGTAACCTACAACTGCCGCTTCAATAATATTATCATGAGCAAAGAGTACTTCCTCAACCTCTCTTGGATAGACATTAAATCCGCCTACAATAATCATATCTTTCTTACGATCAACGATGTAGAAGTACCCTTCTTCATCAACTTTAGCTAAGTCCCCAGTGTATAACCAACCATCACGTATCGCCATCGCCGTTTCTTCAGGTAATTTATAATAACCCTTCATAACATTTGGTCCTCGTACAATGAGCTCCCCTACTTCACCAACGGGCACTTCTTGACCGTTAACATCCACTACCTTATTTTCAACATTGGAAATGGATGCTCCAATAGAACCTGCCTTACGCTCACGATCCAATGGGTTAAAACATGTTACTGGTGAAGCTTCTGATAAGCCAAATCCTTCTGAAACACGTACATTAAATTTCTTCTCGAAATTATGTAATAGTGCTACAGGTAAAGACGCGCCGCCTGAAATCGCTAATCGTATTGTTGAGAAATCTTCAGGGTTGCCTTCAGGTAATTGATACAAGAAGTTATACATAGTTGGCACACCAGCGAAGACTGTTGCTTTTTGTTCCTTTGTTATTTTAAAGATTTCAGTTGGACTAAAACGTGGTACAAGTAAAACTGTTGCTCCACTCAATAAAGGTGCATTGACAACGACAGTTAACGCAAATACATGGAAAACTGGTAAAGTAGCAATCACACGATCATCTGCTTTATAACCTAAATAATGCGCGACATCTCGAGCATTTGAGTAGATATTACTATGAGTCAACATTGCCCCCTTTGGCGTCCCTGTCGTTCCAGAAGTATATAAAATAATGGCATTATCATCGTCAGCTACTTCTACTGGTTTGAAAGAGTCCGATACACTAGCAATTACTTGAGAAAATAAATGAATTTTTGCCTTTGCCTCATCAGATAACGTCGTTACCTTTTCAGCAACATCTGCTGTTGTTTCACAAACAACAAATGTTTTTACTTTTGGAAAAGCATGTACACCCATTTCTACTAATGGAAGAAGTGCATCAAGTGCAATAACAGCTTTTACATCACCATTATGCAAAATATACGAAATTTCATCTGGTGTATAAATGGGATTAATCGGAATTGCCGTTGCCCCTAAACTCATTGTTGCATATAACGCAATTAAATAATGTGGTGTATTGCCGAGTAAAAACGCCACATGGTCCCCTTTTTCTACCCCTAAATCTTGTAACCCCTTTGCAAAGCGACCAACTGTGTGTTCAAACTCACCGTAAGTCGTATCTTTCCCCATAAAATGATACGCAATTTTATCCGGTTGCTCTAACGCCTGTTGACGAACACTTGAAACTAAATTCAATTACACCATCCCCTTATCGTATCAATTTCGCCTCGGCGTAATTGCCGCTGTCGCGCAGATAAACAATGCGTCTGGATTTTGAATTGTGCCCGCACAAATTCATTCCTTTGAAAATCCGTGACATCCGCCGGAGGCTTTATCTTCATTCAGTAGATGTTTGGACATCCCTTGAAAAGGAATCACACCCGCATCCATTTCACCACCTTTAGAGGTGGGAGTAGTCTTCTACTGAACGAAGATAAAATGAATCATTATTCAGTAATATTATATAAGAAATATATCTAAAAGACAACGAAACTTTTTATTTCATGTCGCAAATTACGTCAAATAATTCATTTTTCTCTCTCTTGCACACCTTTGTTACGAACGAATATGTGAGATGTATCGCCAACGAATCAAATAAAAATAGACTACTTGTATTAACACAAAAAAACCAAAAGCAAAGACTACTTCTTTTACAATGGAAATATTTGCTATATCTTTCAAAATACCTTGAACCATTAGAAAAGCAAAGGCACTATGCATCATTGCTACACCCCATGGCAAGAAAAATTGTGGGAATAAATGACGATTCACAAGCTTTTTGAGCTCTGTATCTGTTAAGCCCATTCGCTTTAAGACATCGAATTTACGCTTTTCTCTTTCAAGAGAAGTATGCAATTTAAAGTAAACAAAGCTACCTGCTGCCAATAAAAATACCGTTGCTACTAAAACCCCTACTAATGTGAATAATGAGTAAGTAGCTAATATATAAGAATAATTTAATCCTGCATTTTCAAAGTAAAATGGGCTAAATCTATTCTTCATATAAAAATATTGAGAAGCTTCTATATCCTGACCAATGTCTTTCGTTTCTATCCACTGAGGAATATAGAAGGTAAACAAATGATAGGTTGGCTGTTCAATGTTTTTATCGGCAATTGGATTGATCAGCTTTCTAAAATCCTCATCGCTTATTACTATAGAATTAACGCTAACAATAGAGCCTGGAAATACTATTTTAGGGTATACACTATCTATTGTAAGTGGTATATCGTTTTCCTCTAGTACGGTATGCACAACTTTATTTTTTAGTTTCTTTATGGCATCTTCCGAGTATGGAATAAATACCGCCTCTCCTGAATCTAACTCAAGTAATGGGTAACTAAAGGAGGAAAGCAATACATTCATATCTGATTCTCTAAACACCTCAACCTCATTATGAGTATATGAAGATGTTTGCTTGATGACAAAGAAGCGAGATAAATGATAGGACAAACCCTTCTCCTCTAATTGAATTCGTAAAGAGGCGATATGATTTCGCTCATATGGGTTGTCGGCATCTCCCTTATAAACTAACCCTAATGGATTTAAACGGTCATATTGTATTGTATATGATGACATTGTTGCTAAAACGCCGACAGATAAAAAGGCCAATGTTGACACCATCGTTACGACAAAAAACATTTTCACATTATCCATCATAATATGAGTTTGCTCGGCTAGCGAAAGAAGGCGATAGCGTTGCCAATGAAATTTCCGTTTACCTCGTGCTTTATCTAAAAAACACGGTAAAGAATCACTGAAAAAATAATATGTTCCAAAGGTTGCTAAAAACGGAATTAATACTATTAAACCAATTAAAGATGTTTTCGGTACGATAAATGCTAGTAAATATGCTGATAAAATAAGAGCAATCCCAAATACAGCACGAGTTTTAGAAAAGGTTGCCGTACTATTTAAATAAGCATCCCCTTTAAGAAGATCACGTAGTTTTCTTTCACGTGTAAAATACACACTAATAAAGGAAATGACTACAAAAGCACTTGTAAAGACACCAATCGTAAGTAGGAATGGCTGCCATGAAACGTATAAGGGTAATGCATCTAAATGTAAAATTTCTCGAACAATCATGAAAAAGAATTTCGAGAATGAGAAACCAAATATAATCCCCACAAGAATAGAGCCCGATCCAATAATCATTGTCTCCAAAAAGACAAGTCTATTCATCTGGCGTTTTTCCATTCCTAAATGTAATAAAATTGCAAACTCATGTGATCTAGCCTCTAAAAAAGCGCTCATCGAATAATATAAAAAGAATAAGGTAAAAAGCACGAGTATGATTTCAGCACCAACCATCCCAATTAACGATGCTTCTCCTAAAATCCCTTGTTCAATATCTGGATGAAACATGAGCATTGAATAGATGAAAAACACAGCAACAGAAAAAAAGCTTGCCATGAAAAAGGCACCGTATATACGGCTGTTCCGTACGACATTACGGTAAGCGAATTGTCGAAAGGTCACCTACTTGTCCTCCTCCTAGTAAGCTTAAAACATTTAATATTCGCTGGAAAAACATTTGACGACGGTCATCTTTATAAATCTCATTGAAAAATTCGCCATCTTTAATAAATAACACGCGATCGCAATAACTAGCTGCAATAGGATCATGTGTGACCATTACGATCGTTGTTCGTTTTTCCTGATTGATTTTTGTTAAAAGTTCAAGTACATCACGCGAAGAATTTGAATCCAAATTCCCTGTCGGCTCATCTGCTAAAATGAGACTTGGATTATGAATAAGTGCCCTTCCAATGGCTGTTCTTTGCGCTTGTCCACCTGATATTTCATTTGGGCGTTTATGCAGAAACGAAGTTAAATCGAGTTTCTCTACAATGCCTGCAAGACGCTCCTCTATTACTTCCAATGGCTGTTGATCTAAAGTCAGTGGCATTACAATATTCTCTTCCACTGTCAGCATATGCAAAAGATTAAAATCCTGAAAAACAAAACCAAGCTGTCTTCTTCTAAAGTAGGCTAGCTCAGTTGCATTCAGCATATGAGGGTTCATGTCATCTAAAATGATTTCGCCACTCGTTGGTTCATCAATCGTAGAAATCATATTCAATAATGTTGTTTTTCCACTACCTGATGGACCCATGACTGCTAAAAACTCACCTTCCTCAACGTCAAAGCTTAGTTGATTTAGTGCGCGATGAGTTACTTTGCCTTCATAGACCTTCGTCACGTCTTTTATTTGTAAAATAGGCATAACTTGTTCACCTTATTTCTTCATTAATTCCATGGATTCTGGTAAAAGCCATTGTACTACTACTTCAAAGCCAATTTGAAAATATGGCTCTGTTAAGGATTCAGCTGATTTACCATCCTCCTCCACTAGACTAAAGCAATGCGACCCAATGATGACATCCCAGGCATCTATTTCACCTTCCATTATTTCTCCACAAACCATATAATGCCCACTGTACATCACATGTTCACCTTCTACAGGAAAAGCGTTAAGTAAAGTTGGTTTATGTAAGTGTAGCCCAAGCTTATTCGAAAAATGCATGACTTCTTCATGAAACAATAGACTTGCCTTTCGGAAATTTTTGCAGGATAAACATTCACAAACATCATCATTATGCGATTCGTATAATGCCTGTGTTTTTTCTGTCTCTACATGTAAAACCCATTCACCTAAGCATACTTCTGTCATTTCCGATCCCCCTAATTCGTAAATGTCACTGTAACAATCGTTCCTTTTCCAACCTCTGATGTAATGTTCAAGTCGTGGCCGAGTTTTTCACAGATTTCTTTCGCTAAATATAAGCCCATCCCTGTGGATTCCCCGGTTTTACGCCCATTCTCTCCAGTGAAGAAGGCTTTAGTGACACGAGATAGATCGGAAGCTGGAATACCAATACCTTCATCACAAATGGCTAATTGTACGTGATCATCCTTTTTAGTGGTAGAAATCACTATTTTTTTATTTGCCTCAAAAGTATATTTAACCGCATTGGTTACGAATTGGCCGATAATAAAACGCAGCCATTTTGAATCACTTGCTACGATAATGTCATCCTCAATATGAATTTCTGGGAAAACACGCTTTGTAATAAATAAACGTTTATTTTCATTTACAGTTGCAGTAACAATCATTTTTAAAGCAATCTGTTCAACTTGCATATCCTCTTCAAAATTTTCCAATCGAGCATTCACTAACACCATATCCAAGCCTCTACGCAAGCGGTCAATTTCCTCCTGCACATTCTTTTTATCGAGAGGACGTTCATCCTGCAATAAAAGCTCAATAACAGAGATTGGTGTTTTCATCTGATGCACCCATTGATTTATAAACTGATCATGTCGTTTTTGGCCCGCATATAACGATTGAAGTTCATGCTTATAAAGTCGATATAGTTCATGCATATATTTCTCAGCCTGCATTGCCTCAGGTGTTTTTGCATTTTTTTGCAACACATCCTCCATTGTTTTAGGAAGCTGTGTTATTTTTAATAAATAACGTTGACGCATTAAATAACGAATCAGTAAAAACGAGGCTAACAACACTAAACTAATACAGAAGGAATATATAGCAGTATCAACATTTCGAAAGCCGTCCAACCAATATAAGACCATGATGAAGCCGACTAATAAAAACTGGAATACAATGAACGATGCGTAATCACGCAAAAATAATTTCCAGCCCACTATATCTCACCTGCGCTTAACATAAAGCGATAGCCTGCTCCGCGTACTGTTTCAATCGATGATGCAATATGATAATCAGCTAGCTTTTTCCGCACTCGTGTCATATTGACATTCAACGTATTCTCATCGACAAATGCCTGATCGTCCCAAAGCTCTTCTAACAGTTGCTCACGTGTCACTACTTTTGGGGCATTTCCCATTAACAGTTCTAAAATAATACATTCTTTTTTCTGAAGTGGAATCTCTAAATCATTTTTATGGAGCTCCATTCTTTCTAAATGAAGAACAAGCTGTCCTTGTTTAATTGTCCGTTCCTCTTGTTTTGCTGCATATTCACCATATGTACGGCGTAAGTGACTACGGATTTTAGCCAGTACAATTTCATAATTAAAAGGCTTCGTAATGAAATCGTCGCCCCCATTTTCTAGCGCAAAAATTTGATCCATTTCCCCTGAACGAGCAGAAATGAAAATAATTGGACAAGTTGTATGTTGACGTAGTTGGCGACACCAATAGTAGCCATCGTACGAAGGTAAATTTATATCAAGCAGCACCATATGTGGATTAAATGCTGTAAATTCTTCAATGAGCTGATCAAATTCTTTGACCGTTTCAACTTCGTATTGATATTTTCTAAGCGTTTCTGCGAGCAATGACGCAATCTTTACATCATCTTCGACAATAAATATTCGATGCTTCTCCATACCAACACTCCTTTCTATCTTACATTGTATCAAAAAAAGGCCCGCCGACATAACTGTCAACGAACCTTTTGTAGCAAAAGTTAACACGAATTGTTAACTACAGATTTTTGTGTAAAAATGCCTCTGCCTTAATAAGGGGCATTCCCATAACGTGTGGTTGATTTCCGTTCCGGCTAGCCGCTTTCCTGGAGGCGTCCGATGAGCCGCTTCACTCGCGATGCTCGCTCCAGGGTCTCATCTGTGACGCTGATCCCCAAGGAGTCGTCTAGCCTCCACTCCAATCAACTATTCGCATCGCATACTTTTTAACAAAATGTCATCCCTAATTTCCAATGATGAGCCAAAATACATTGGACAATCACTTGTATGATACTCATACCAAAGCGAGGGATTAATTTGCATGGAATACGTTTTAACAAATGTCACCCCCTATTTTTTAGTGTTGATTCCTCAGTTAGGATATTTGCCAATTTCTACACAGGCTTTTCTTAATATATTAATTGTAAAAACTCTTCTGTCGTAATTCCACCAAAGTATGTTGGGATATCAATATCCGTTAACGCCTCAGCGATTGCAGTTCGATCATAGTTTGTCCCAACTAAGCGTTGTTCAACATCTGCCATGTCGCCTACACCGAAGAAATCACCAAAAATATGCGCTTCTTTAATAATTCCGTGATTCACCTCTAAGCGAATATCAATGCCTCCTGTTGGGAAACGATGTGTTTTTTGAATATTAAAGCGTGGTGATTTACCGTAGTTCCATTCCCATGTTTGATAACGCTCAGCAGATAGCTTATGGATATTTGCCCAATCTTCCTCCGTTAGCTCATAATAGCGAATATTTTCTTCACCACCGAAAATGGATTTTAAAATTTCTAGGCGGAATTCTTCGACTGTCATCTTATCTTTTAAGAATTCAGAAATATTAGCTACTCGTGAACGAATCGATTTAATGCCCTTTGATTCAATTTTATCTTTCTTCACTTTTAGTGCAGAAACAACAGCATCAATTTCTGTATCAAACATTAATGTACCGTGGCTAAACATACGACCCTTTGTAGAAAACTGTGCATTTCCGGAAACTTTACGTCCCTCCGCTAAAATGTCGTTACGGCCTGAAAGCTCAGCATGAACACCCATTTTTGCTAGTGCATCTACAACAGGCTGCGTGAATTTTTTATAATTCATAAAGCTATCGCCATCGTCTCTCGTGATAAAACTGTAGTTAAGATTCCCTAAATCATGATATACCGCTCCACCACCTGAAAGACGTCGTACAACGATAATGCCATTATCCTCTACATAATCGGTATTAATCTCTTCGATTGTATTTTGGTTTTTACCAATGATGATTGAAGGCTGATTGATGTAAAAAAGTAGCACCGGATCCTTCTCAACATCCATTGTTTTTAATAAATACTCCTCAATGGCAAGATTAATGCGTGGGTCATGAATCCTTTTATTATCAACGAATATCATAAATTCCATTTCCTCCTTCACAAAATATCCATAATTATTTTAACGTAAATTAGGCATTTTGTGTTGACGAAAAGCATCTGTTATAATACACTATAAAATATCAAAACAGTAATAGTACAGATGAACTTAAAGGAGGAGTCCACAATGTTAGAAAATGTAGTTGAATTTTTCAAGAACCTACCTGCAAAGCAATGTACAGAATGCGGTGAAAAAATTGAAGAACAAAGTGAATGCTACAGCAACACTTGTGAAAAATGTAACCACCTATAAGCATTTGCCTATTCTGTAATAGTCATATACGTGCCCCACACGTACTAATAATGACACCCTTCATCATAATTTGATGAACCTTTAATTAAATCTCTTACACTTACAAAACAGCAGCTGATACGCTCATATCAGCTGCTGTTTTTTGTGTGTTTATTTCATTTGAGCAATTTTTCGTTGGAGCCGAGCAGTTCTTCCCTCTACCTGATCAGTTTGCGGGGGTACCTGAGCTGTTCTTCTTCCTACCTGATCAGTTGCGGGGGGACCCGAGCAGTTCTTCTCCCTACCTGATCAGTTTGCGGGGGTACACGAGCAGTTCTTCTCCCTACCTGATCAGTTGCGGGGTACCTGAGCAATTCTTCTCTCTACCTGATCAGTTTTCGGGGTTACCCGAGCAGTTCTTCTCCCTACCTGATCAGTTCGTGGGGGTACCTGAGCAGTTCTTCTCCCTACCTGATCAGTTGCGGGGGTACCTGAGCAGTTCTTCTCTCTACCTGATCCGTTTTCGGTAGCTCTCTTCCCAAGTTAAAGCAATCATTCAACCACAAAAAAACACCCACCAATATTGGTGGGTGTAAAAAATTCCTTTTTAGTTTTCCTCGGCTACTTTTGAGTAACGTTTTGTGTGTAGTAACATGAAATAACCGAAAGTAATTGCTAAGAATGCTACTAGGAAGCCTGCTAGAATTCCATAGTTTTGCATTAAGAATGATGTATCACCAGTTGAGATACTTGCTTTAAATGCTGAAACAGTATATGTCATTGGTAATAGTTTATTAAATACTTGTAATGGTGATGGGATTAACTCAAGTGGGAATGTACCCGCACTTGTTGTAAGTTGTAAGATTAATACAACAATCGCCATAAAGCGTCCTGGATCACCGAAAATAGATACTAACATTTGGATTAAAGCTAAGAATACATAGCTTGTTAATAATGCTGTTAGGAAGAAGTATCCAAAATTGTTTACTTCAAGGCCTAAGCCCCATTTTACAATAACCACTGTTAATATAGTTTGAATTAAGCCGACTATTGCTAAAACTGAGACTTTACTTGTAAACCAAGCTGCTCCATTTTTTGGACGAATCGCTGGTTCCACAAGTGGGAACACGATAGAGATTAATAGCGCACCAACGAATAAACCAAGAGAGATAAAGTATGGTGAGAAACCTGTTCCGTAGTTAGGTACATGGTTAACAGATTCTTTATCAACCTCAACTGGGCTACCTACCATATCATATGTGTCTTTACTTGCATGAACTTCTTTTGCTTTTTCACTAGCTTCACCTAGTTTGCCAGTTAAAGTTGATGTACCATCTGCTAGTTCAGTTGAACCATCAGCAATTTTCGCAGAACCTTCTGCTAACTCACCTGATTTAGAGGCAAGTGTTGATGTACCTTGATTCAATGTTGTTGAACCACTTGCTAACTCACTTAAACCTGAAGCCAATGTTTTAGAACCTGTTACAGCTGTCTTAACACCAGCATTTAATTCACCTAATTTTTGAGCAAGTGTTGCATTACCAGCTTGAAGACCTTTTGCTCCTTCGATTAATGCACCACTTTTTGATGTTAACTCATTAGCCCCTGCTAACACTTGTGATTGCCCTGCTGCAATTTGTGATGCACCAGAATTTAATTTGTTAGCACCAGCTTGTAATTCGTTTGTTTTACCTGATAAAACACCTAAACCTGAACGCACTTTTTCGTTTCCTGCACGTAGCTGTGCTAATGATTGATTTATTTGATTTAAAACTGCTTTTTGCTCTTCAGGCGATGAAGCTATCATGGCGTCTAATTTTTCAGATAAGGCATCTATGCCTGCTGTTACTTCAGCAGAACCTCCTGCTAATTGGCCTGCTGCACCATTTAATTGACCTGCACCATTAGCAAGTTGTGCTGCGCCTGCAGTAATTTGTGGTTGATTATTGCTAATCTTAGCTAAGCCTGCTTGAACTTGCGCTACACCCTGTGTATATTGTGATATACCTTGCGAAAGAGTTGTTGCTCCAGATGCTGCTTGCTGGGCACCTGTTTGTAACTGTACAGTGCCGTCTTGTAATTTTACTAAGCCAGTAGTTAAATCATTCGCACCTTTTGCAGCGTCTCCTGCACCTTTAGTAATTTTATCTGCACCATTTGACAATTCAACTGTACTTGATGCTAGTTGCTCAAGATAACCTTTTAAATCTTTTGTACCATTTGCTAAAGTTTTAGCACCTTCATCTAGCTTACTTGAGCCATCTGCAGCCTCTGTAAAGCCATCTCCAAGTGTTGTAATAGAATCAAATAATTTTTCTGCATAAGTAGCAGAAACTTTAGAATTCACTTCCGCACGTACACGGTCCATTGCTGTTTCACCAATTTGTGCACCAAGGAAGTTCAATCCTTCATTCGGAATATAATTCATCACTAGTTTAGAAGGTTTGTCATCTAATAAAGTAGTTGCGTGTTCAGAGAAATTTGTTGGAATTTCTAGAATCATATAGTAATCACGGCCATGTAAACCTTTTTCAGCTTCTTCTTTGGAAACGTCAATAAACTTAAACTCGTTACTCTCGACAAGCTTATCGACTAAATCGTTCCCTAAATCTAATTTAACTCCTTCCATTTCAGCGCCCTTATCTTCATTGACAACGGCTACTGGCAAATTCGGAAGACCTTTATACGGATCCCAGAATGCCCATAAAAACATACCGGCGTACATGACTGGGATAAATAATACAGCGATTATTGAAACAAGCATTTTTCTTGTTTTAAAGATTTTCAGCCACTCAGCTTTAATCATAAGTTTTCTTCACTCCTATTATATTTGACCGAAAATGTAAGTCGGTCATTTTTATTCAAAAAAAAAGCAAAATTTTCAGGGGAGGGCAAAACCTCTAGACCGTCATTGATTCACCTTTTGCTCAGCTAAATCAAGTTAAAATTAACCCACGGAAGATTGTTTCCTTGAAAAGATTTAATATCTTTTCTTCTGGAATAATTTCGCCATGTAGCTCATGCCAATCAACGACAAATGCTAGATACGCCTTTAACAACAGAAAGCTTACTAATTCTGCATCACAGTCTCTAATTTCTTCTTTTACGATACGTCTTTGAATTAATTCAGTAACGTAGGATAAAATTTCAGTCTCAATGCGAGCTAAAGCTTGTTTAACTGCTGGCGTTCGTAGTTCCTTTTCCTCCTCTAATAACTTCGCAAATAAAAGATGTTTTTCACGGAACTGTAGCATTTTCATTAAAGCATTGTGCGCATTGTCCATAAAGCTAGCTGATGCATCCAACACTGCATCCGCTTCTGCTTGCATCTCTCGTACAAGTGACATAGCTATCTCTTGAAATAAAATTTCTTTATTTGCAAAGAATGTGTAAATCGTCCCTTTACCGACATTCGCAATTTTAGCTACTTGCTCCATTGTTGTCGCCTTGTACCCAAACAATGTAAAGGATTTTGTAGCTGCTTCAAGAATTTCCTGCCTACGATCCATTAGTAACATCCTTTCCTGTTCTATTATGTACATACCTTTGTACACGAAAATGATAATGACCAGAAAACCGTTTCGGTCATCTGGTCATTATCATATTCCTATTTTAAAAATAATGCAAGCATTTAATGGTGATTTTTTTCACTTTTTTCTTGATCACTATGCTCAGTATCCTCAGAATTATTATTACCGTGATCCATCATGTTATGATCCATGCTGTTGTTATTTGCTTTTTCATCCTCTGGTAAAACTTTCGACATATCAGGGCTTCCAGCAGTAATTTGTTGTTTCGGCATATTATGAATACCACTGGCTGATGTAGTATGGGCATACATATAATATACCCCATCGTGTTTAAATGTAGTCGTCGCTTTATAAACACCATCTTTCTCTAATTTACCGTCCATCATTTGACCTTCATCACGTTTACCAGATTCCCATACCTCAAATTGTACAACTGCATCATCAACTTTTTTGCCACCTTCTACGACCTGAGCAGCAAGTTCAATCGTTTCATTGATCGCTACTTCTTTCGGTGTTAAAATTTCAACTTCTGGTATTTGAGCTACTTCAGGCTCTGGTAAAGCCGCTGTCTCTTTCTTGTCTCCGCAACCTACTAATAATGCAGGTACTGCGACTAATGCCAACAACCATTTTTTCATGTTTTTATTCCTCCATTAACGGCAATGTAATTTTTACAATTGTGCCTTTTTCAACTTCACTTTCGATCTCAATCTTGCCCTGTAACTGCTTCAACAATTGTTCAACAATTGACAAGCCTAGACCACTGCCACCATCTGCTCGGCTCCGTGCTTTATTAACACGATAAAAGCGCTCAGTTACATGCGATAAATCCTCTTGAGGAATGCCCATTCCGTAATCCTTAATGATAATTTGTGCATTAGCATTATCCTCAAAAGCAGTAATTTCAACCTTTGATCGTTCATACGAGTAATTAATAGCATTTTCAATAATATTAATAAAAATTTGTTTCAGCTTTACCTCATCAGCTTTGATGATTAATGTATCATCGGCATCCAAATGAAGTGCAATGCTCTTTTTCTCTGCCTGATGCGTTAATATTTTTTGAACCTCACGTAATGTTTCGGCAAGTGGGATTGGATATAAAGTAATTTCTGCTTGTTCATTTTCCATACGAGCAAGTTGAAGCAATTCATTTGTTAAACGTTCCATACGATTGGCCTCACGTACAATCAACTGGATCGTTTCCTCTTTTTGATTTTCTGGAATAATGCCATTTTGCATTGCTTCACTATACCCTTTTACATAGCTAATGGGTGTTCGTAATTCATGTGAGACTGTCGCTAAAAACGTTTTTTGAGCCTCATCCTCTTGTTGGATCGCCTCTGCCATTTGGTTAAAAGTGTTCGAAAGTCTCCCAATCTCATCCTTTGATTGAACTGGCACGCGTGTTCCATAGTTTCCGTATGACATTTGCTCAACAGCGTTTTGTAAATCGCTTAAAGGTCTCATAATATGACGAATTCCTTTATAAATTAAATAGCTGACGATAATTAAAAATATAAAGGCACTAACAAATAAAAAAATGACTTCATTATTCGCCAACTCACTAATCTTTGCTAGAGGGAAGTAAATATAAATAATCCCTTCAAGCCTATTTTGATCTACCAATGGAAGCACTACAGAAATTAGCTGTCTATCAAATCGGGGCTCGTACCCAATTTTTTGAACATATTTACCTGAAAGTAACTGCTGTCGCTCTTCTGGACCAATTAATGTTTCGAAATCAATATCAAACGGCACACAGGCACTTAGTTCTCGCGGATTTCTTACTGCAAAAATATTTAAATTTGAATAATTGGCGTAATGTTCAATATCTGCAATAAATTCATCTGTCACCTTACTACCGTTATACATTGTTTGTAGCTTCGTCCCTACTTCTACCATCGTCTCTTCCGTATCTTCTACATAAAGTCGTTCATATAAATAATTAGTCAGGACATACATAAAGACAACGGTAATGATTAAAAATGCAAAGATTAAAAGCCAAATGCGTGTTGAAATCTTTTTCATTCGCCAGGATCAAAGCGATAGCCCACTCCCCAGACGGTTTGAATATGCCCCGCCGCTTCCTTTCCAAGCTTAATACGTAAGGTTTTTATATGCGTGTCCACAGTTCTTGTTCCCCCTACATAGTCAATATCCCAAATGCGTTCTAGTAATTGCTCCCTCGTATAAGCATTTCCAGGATTATTCATAAATAAATGTAAAAGTTCAAATTCCTTTAAAGTAAGTGGAATACTCTTGCCATCTACAGATACCTTTCGTGCAATCTCATCTATTTTAATAGGTCCAAATATCACATATTTTTGCTGTAAATCTTCAACATTAGTACCACTTCTTCTTAGCACAGCATGGATTCGTGCAACTAGCTCATCATTTGTAAAAGGTTTGACAATATAATCATCTCCGCCAATTGTTAAGCCTTTAACCTTATCCTCATTTGCATCACGTGCTGTCAGGAAAATAATGGGTATATTCGACATCGCACGTATACTTTGGCAAACCGCAAAGCCATCTTCATGGGGCATCATCACATCAAGTAGAACTAAATCAATTTTTTCGCGTACGATAATATCGTAGGCTTCTGTACCACTCGCTGCTGTTACAGTCTCAAATTTTGCATTATGGAGCATCATCTCTATTAAATTACGCATATCTTGCTCATCATCAACAATTAATACAGTTGTCACATTTTTTCCTCCCTCACTAACAATTGAAATGCACCTTTTCCCACATCAACTGTTTTTTTCACCTGACCTTCTTTTATGAAATACAAAGTATGGTCATCATAACCAGCGACAACAATATAATCCTTAAACTGATTTACGACAAATGGATTTGCGCCTACTTCTTGCTGCCATCTCACATTTCCATCAAGATCGGCAACATATAATTCATTGCGGCCATGACTAACAACGAGGACAGCATCCTTTGTTTTAGTTAATCCTACAGGCATTAAAGGCATTTTGATCTCCCCATTTTTGGCCCCTGTTATCAGATCATATTTTTTTACTGAGTTATTCGGTTTACTTCCTTCTCCATGGCCACCAATCCATAGTTCTTTTTTCTCTTCAAGAATTGCTATTCCATGTGATGACTTTTGAATCGGCCACTCTTGCTCAATTTTTAGATTTTCAATATTTAACACCGATAATTTCGTATCTTTATAATTTATCACATATAGCTTATCTTTATAGGCAGCCATTGACATAGGATAATTACCAAGCTTCTGTGTTGCCAGTTCGTTGCCCTCTTCATCAAAGCTTGTCACGGTATTCGTTTTGCTATTCGTCATAAAAAACTGTTTTCTATTTTCTACATAATACGCATTCGTTGAACCAGGCTTTACCTTTTTGGAATAGAGCTTCTTTCCGGTTGATAATGTATAGACGTCAATTTCATTCAATTGATGGCCGTACAATAACACACGATCATTTCCGAGCAGTATTGCCCCGGAGTAAGCTTTTTCAAATAACCATGTTGCAATCACATTACCTTGTCCATCTATAAAATCTAACGAAGGCTCTTGTATATTTAAGGACGCAATAAAATTCTGATCCCGTTCAATAGGCTCAAACGATTTCTCCGTACATCCCGCTAACCATACAAGCTGTACTAAAGAAAAAATGAAGAATGCCCATTTTTTCAACATCATCACCTCTGTTTCTTAACTATACTTCACAATTGTGAAATTCACGTGAAACTTGAAAGGTAAATTTATGACAAAGAAAACAAGCAAATTGCACAGTTATTATTATGTAATGCTACATCTTCGAGCATTTATCCAACCAAAAATTTTAGTAGCACATATACTACATTGATTATAGTAAGGAGGAATCAACTTTATGGTGTCCATTAGCTTATGTATGATTGTGAAAAATGAAGAAGATGTCATTGGTAGATGTCTTGCATCTGTAAAAGACTTAGTCGATGAGATTAATATCGTAGATACAGGCTCTACCGACAATACAAAACAAATTGTAAAACAGTTTACAGATCGTATTTTTGACTTTGAGTGGATTCATCATTTTGCAGCTGCAAGAAATTTTTCATTCCAACAAGCAACAAAGGAGTACATTTTATGGTTAGACGCGGACGACGTATTACTAGAGGAGGATCAGGAAAAATTTAAAGCACTAAAAGAATCCTTAACTCTTGATATAGATGCTGTTTCAATGAACTATAATTTAAGCTTTGATAACGAAGGAAATGTAAATTCTCTATTAAGAAGAAATCGTTTAGTAAGAAAAGATAAACAATTCCAGTGGATCGGTGCCGTACATGAATATTTAGAAGTCAGTGGAAAGCTTTTAGAGAGCGATATCGCTGTCAGTCATTTACCACTAAGTCATGATCATACGCGGAATATTAACATCTATAAGCAATTAGTCGAATCAGGAGAACCGCTCTCTCCTCGAGATACATTTTATTACGCCAATGAATTAGTCGATCATGGACAATTTGAGGATGCAATATTTTACTACGAAACGTTTTTAACCTCTAAATTAGGCTGGATAGAAGATAACATTCGATCCTGTTTCCAACTAGCAGATTGTTATTCTCATTTAAATGATACAGACAATAAATTAAGTTCCATTTTAAGAAGCTTTGAATATGATATTCCACGCCCAGAAGCGTGTTGTAGACTTGGTTTTCATTTCATGGAGCAAGCCAAAAATTATGAAGCAATATTTTGGTATGAACAAGCACTTGTCATCAAGCAAAACCCAAACGCCCCTTTTCAAAATAAAACCTATACGACATGGTTGCCCCACTTACAGCTTTGTGTCCTCTTTGATCGGTTACAACAATATGAAACTGCCAACGCCCATAACGAATTAGCCAGATTCTTTTTACCAAATGATGAAAGAATACTGCACAATAAAAAATATTTTGATCGTATTTTAAATAAGTCTGATGAAGAATCTTAATTTTCTTCTATATTGATGGATGATTAGTTAGTACAATGGAGTAATTTTCAATTTCTAGTAATAGATTTTACTATTCATTGAAGAAATATACTTTTATCGCTATTAATACTTTGGAATAACCAAGTAGTTAAACTGTCTATTTCACTTTCTCTCTCTATGAATACGATATTTGAGAGAGAGGAGGTGAAACAATGCATTTTGGAAAATTTAACGATAGAATTTGCAGCAAATGTAATACATTCCCGTGCTGTTGTAATCCTTGTGCTCCAAGCTGTCCTGTTTGGCCTGTTAAACCTGGAAGAACTGGCGCTACTGGAAGTACTGGAGCTACTGGCTCTACTGGGGCTACTGGCTCTACTGGTGTTACCGGGGCTACTGGCGTGACTGGCGCTACGGGTGTAACTGGTGCTACTGGTGCTACTGGTGCTACTGGTGCTACCGGGGCTACCGGGGCTACTGGCGCTACTGGTGTTACTGGCGCTACTGGTGTTACCGGGGCTACTGGCTCTACAGGTGAAACTGGTGCTACTGGGGCTACTGGTGCTACCGGGGCTACTGGCTCTACTGGTGTTACTGGCGCTACTGGTGTTACCGGGGCTACTGGCGTGACGGGTGTTACTGGTGTTACTGGTGTTACTGGTGTTACTGGTGTTACTGGTGTTACTGGTGTTACTGGTGTTACTGGGGCTACTGGTGTTACTGGGGCTACTGGTGTTACTGGGGCTACT
>NZ_JALNLQ010000018.1:0-44475 GCF_023337835.1 Lysinibacillus sp. Bpr_S20 | reverse complement strand
CAGGATCAAACTCTCCATAAAAAGAAATTTGATTAGCTCAAATTGTTTTGCTGGCATCATGTTTGATGTCCAAAATTTTGTTTCGTTCACTAACTTAAAGTTAGCTACTTAAAACTTTATTGATTACGTTTTGCTTGTTCAGTTTTCAAGGTTCATTTCGTCACTGTTTTCTCAACAGCAACTCTTATATAATATCACGCTACCAACTTGATGTCAACAACTATTTTTATTTTTTATTGTTTCGTCATTAGTTATCTTAGCGACTTGTACTATATTACACTCATAATTTTAAAAGGTCAACACTTTTTCTTAAAAAATATTAATAGTTTTTCACTCCGTCAAGAAACTTCCTATATAATGATTAAGAAAACAATCTAATATAAAACTCACAATCTGAAGATCATTTATGTCTTATTGTTATTAATCTCTATTAAATCAATTTCATAAATTATATTTTTTCAACTGCTACTATTATAGAAACTTACATTGATTATGCCGCTTGTAATAAAGCACTTAGACGGTCTACTATCAACTTGCAGACATTATAAGCAACGTCACTAATAAAATGAGATTTGGATTTGGGTTTTGTTTCTGTTTTATGAGACATTGTATTAACTGAAAAATTCACCACTTCCTTATCTCTAGTGTTTGAACCCATACTAAACATAAAGAAGCAAGGAACGATGCATAAGCACATCCCTCACTCTTCACTTATTGTTTTACATAATAGTCTATTTGTTGAGCCTTCATAAAGCCTGCCTTCTCATAAACAGAAAGCGCCTTTCGATTGTCAATTTCAACATCCAGCATGACAAATTTCGCACCAATTTTGCTTGCATAATCTTTGGAAAATGAAAGCATCGCAGTACCAATTCCTTGCCCCTCACAGTTTGGATGCACTGCCAATGCTGTTACCCACTGAATTTCATTTTCTTGAGCAGTTGTCACTGTTCCAACAATTTCTCCGTCCTTACGCGCTACCCAAAGCTTTCTTCCAGTCGTTGATGTGTTAAAAGCGATTAACTCCTCAGACTCTTCAGGTAAGTCTCCAAAAGCTGCACTATAAATGGCAATCAGTTCTGCCTGTTGACCTTCATAAGGGATGATTTCGATATCATTCTTTAATTCTACTGACTCTGCTCTTGTTTCTAAAGTGGCCTCTGAAAAGCTATATGCAAAGCCCTTCTTTTCAATAAATGTGTGCCCAAAAGGTGTGCCATCTATTACTACCGCCAATTGCCCTTCTGCCCCACGCTCTTCGAGGCCGACCTGTAAAGCATCCACTAAAGCGGTTCCAATTCCCATTTGACGGTATGGAGGTGTTACAACTAAAGACCATTCATAAGTATGCAGCCCCATTAAATCTATTGCACTAGCTGCACCCACTAATACATCTTTATCGTCCTCATAAGCAAGGACCATAAAGCCCTTCGATTCAAAGGAGCTCGCCATAGGCAAACCCATAGCAGTTTCATATACACGATAATCATGTGTGGTCGCTTCTTCACACAATAATTTTAATTCATTTAATGTTTCCCCGTCTAACGGAAAAGACACTGTCATCACTGAAATATTCATCATTTACTCCGTTCTTGTATTAGACTATTGCCCCATTGTAGCAAGAAAGAAAATAAGCTGGCAACAAAATACACTAACCACTTCTAAATATTAACAATTCCACTTAATTATAGTGAAATTAAAAGGTTCTATATGATTTTTGACGGTTATAATGACCGAAAGTTACTATAATTAACAGATAAAAATCCATCCTACTACACAATTTTATTGAATCCCTATCACCATAACGTTAGGGATTTTTAAAGTATTTGATATGTCAATTGTCACTCACTACCTACTGGCATTATCCATAATTATACTATTTTTACAGACGGATTACATTTAAATTGAATTAAAATAATAGATTCCAACTAAAAAAGAGCAATTCCAATATGAAATCGCTCTTTCTTATGTTTGAGAAATGTGACTTACACCTACATCGTTACTTTCATATTACTCCTCAAGATGATGGGATGAAGATTGCAACATCTGCGCATAGATGCCACCGGACTCCATTAATTTTTGTTGAGGACCCGCTTCAACTAACTCACCTTTGTGCATAACAAGAACAATATCAGCATTATGCACTGTATTTAAACGGTGAGCAATAACAAAACTTGTGCGTCCTTGCATTAACACATCAAGAGCCTCTTGAATCGCAAGCTCCGTAACGGTATCAATACTACTTGTTGCCTCATCCAACAACAGAATTTTAGGATCTGCAATCAAGGCTCGTGCTATTGACAATAACTGCTTTTGACCTTGCGAAATTCCACCGCCATCTGCGACTAGTACTGTGTCATAGCCATCCTTTAGCGTCATAATAAAGTCATGTGCATTTGCACGCTTCGCCGCTTCCTCTATCTCTTCATCGCTAGCATTTAATCGACCGTAACGAATATTTTCACGTACAGATGCTTCAAATAAAAACGGATCCTGTAACACAAAGGCCATTTGCGAGCGCAACGCTTGTCGTTCTATTTGCTGAACATTAACACCATCAAATAAGACCTCACCCTTTGATACTTCATAAAATCTTGCAATAAGCTGTAAGATTGTTGTTTTCCCTGCTCCAGTTGCCCCAACAAGAGCTACCATTTGTCCGGGCTCTACGTTAAAATTAACGTCCTTCAAAGTGTAAGCTTTTTCTGCTTGCTCATATTTAAAGTACACATGTTGAAAGCTTACCTGTCCTAATAGCTTATGTTTTTGTGCTAAAGCCACTTCCTCTTCGGGCTGTTCATCTAGTAATGTAAATACACGCTCAGCACCAGCAACCGCTGACAGCACGGTATTAAATTGATTGGCCAAATCATTTAACGGTCGTGTAAATTGTCTTGCGTATTCTGTAAAAATAACAATTACTCCAATTGACACATGTCCATAAAAAGCCAGTACACCGCCAATACCTGCCACAATTGTAAAGCTCATATTATTTAAAAAGTTCATGACCTTCGGAATATAACCAGAGTATGTCTGTGCCCAAAAACCAGTACTTTTTAATCGTAAGCTTTTTTCGCGAAACTCCCCTTTCATGCGTTCCTCTTGTGAGAAAGCTTTCACAATTCTTTGGCCCGAAATCGTTTCTTCAATCATGCCATTCAGAGCTCCTATGGCTGCTTGCTGTTCCTTAAATAATGGTGCGGTTCTTCGTGTAATCCAACGCATCGCCCAAAACATAATCGGTATAATTGTCATCGTTAATACCGTTAGTAAAGGGCTTAAACTTAGCATGATGATCACTGTTCCTGTAAGCGTTATGACACTAGAAAACACTTGGATAAAGGAACTATTTAATGTTGAACTAACTGCTTCAATATCATTCGTCATCCTACTCATTAACTCTCCATGCTGCCGACGATCAAAAAAGGCAATCGGAAGTCTTTGGAAATGAGCAAATACACTCGTTCGTAATCTATAAATGGTTTGTTGGGCAATACCAATCATCCAAAAGTTTTGCAAAAATAATGATACTGCTAATAGAGCATAAATGCCGATTAACAGCACAATCCCCTTCTCTAGTCCTGCAAGCTCTCCATGTGTTACATACATGTCAATCATTTTTCCGATTAAATACGGTCCAAGAAGAGCCAAAATGGAACTCGCCAAGACAAGTAACAGCACAATAATGAGTAGTACACGTTGTTCATCAACGATTTTCCATAAACGAAGTAGTGTACTTTTCCAATCTGTCGCACGAGGTCCCTTCTTTTTCTTAACAGCTTGCTTTAAATCATCTTTCGTTAAAATCGGCTCATAGCCAAAAGGTTTTTGGAAAAATCCCATCATTCCTCTACCTCCTGTTGGGAGATTGCAATTTTTTTATAGAGCTCTGACGTTTGCAAAAGCTCTTCATGTGTCCCGTATGCGACTGCTTTTCCTGCATCAATAAGTAAAATGCGACTTGCCCCTTTAGCTGTCCGAATTTTTTGAGTGACCACTAGCATTGTCGCTTGTTCCTCACTCAATGCCTCCCATAATGCCTGCTCCGTTTTAACATCAAGCGCACTTGTACTATCATCTAGCATTAAGATATGCCCTTTTCTTAGTAACGCCCTTGCAATAGATAATCTTTGTTTTTGACCACCTGAAAGATTGACGCCCTTCTGACCGACTCTTGTCTCATAACCATTCGGGAAATCCTCCACAGAAGCATGGATTTGCGCTTGCATTGTAGCCTGTAGCACTGCATCCATGTCAGCCTCTGCATCACCCCAGCGAACATTATCAGCAATGCTTCCTGTAAATAATAAAGATTGTTGTGGAACATAGCCGATGATTTCTCGCAGTTCTTGTAAATCCCATTGCTGTACATCTTTCCCCTCTACTACTATTTTACCTTCTGTCACTTCGTAGAAACGTGGAATAAGCTGTAACAGCGTTGATTTCCCCGCACCTGTTGCCCCCATAATGGCAAGCTTTTCACCAGATTTCACTCGGAAGCTTACATTGGATAGTACAGGAGTATCTCCTCCAGGATAAGTAAAGCTAACATGCTCAAAAGCTAATTCTCCAAAATTCAAGCCTTTAGACGTTTTCTCTGAAGATGATGTGAGCTCAATCTCATTCTCAGTTGAAAGGACTTCTGCCATACGCTCTGCTGAGGCTTTTGCGCGCGCATAAAAAATAATAATAAAGGCAAACATCGAAAACGAGCCTGTCATACGCATTGCATAATTGACAATAGCAACAACATCTCCAAGCGGTGTTGTACCTGAAGCTATTTGTTTTGTTCCAAACCACAGTACTGCTAATAGACTCATATTCATGATGAATAATAGTACAGGCATAATATACTCCATTGTACGTAACGCCTTTACAGTATCTATTTTTAAACGTGAGGCAACTTCATCAAAACGAGAGGATTCATATGTACCGCGTAAATAAGCTTTCACTAATCGAATAGCCTGTAAATTTTCCTGTAGGACACGATTCAAACGATCAACTCTCTTTTGCACAAGTCCAAAATAAGACACGCCTTTTGCCACCATGAAAATAAGAAAAATAAAAATAATGGGTGCGCCAATAACTAAAAACAACGCTAATTTAGCATTTACAATAAAAGCCATAACGATGCTGCCGATAACAGCAAGAGGTGCACGAAGCATAATACGTAAACTCATAAACAGCACCGTCTGAACTTGCGTCACATCATTCGTTAACCGTGTAATAAGAGAAGCTGTTGAGAATTTCTGATAAGTAGCTAATGTAAAGGATTGTATTTTTTCAAACAATGCATTTCGTAAATCATAAGAAAAACTCTGTGCTGTGTGCGATGAAAAATACGAATTTACAACACCAGCTATAAAGGCTACGAAAGATAAGCAAAGTAAAACAATGCCCCATTGCCAAATCATCTCTTGATTTTGAGCTCGTACGCCATCATCTATAATTTTAGCCATAATAAGCGGCTGAGCGAGCTCAACAAACAATTCCAACAGCATTAAACAAAACGCGATCAATGCAGTCCATTTATAAGGCTTTACATAGGAAAAAATTTCTTTCATACTCTCCCCCTCTTCTCAATCAATTATGTCTCTGCTAAATTCGTCCGGAATCAGCTTTGTGTTTTGACCTGCAAAATGTGTTTTGAACGAAAGCGCAGTGCTAACGCAGCGACAGCAACAGGTATTGGGACACCCTCTGAAAGAAGGCAAGGAGTTCCATAAAATTCAAACATAGTAAAGAACTCCTGCGCAGATAGTATTTTTATGCTTTCTCCTCACCTATAGAAAGCCATTACACAAGCAAGCATAACAAACACACCTACTTATTGCCAAAAACCTAGCGATGTATCAAATATGATAACTGAAATAACTATGGCCGTCAGCGGTCTAGAAACAATACTAGTCACACCAGTAAGTACATCCGATTCTTTTATCGAATGTGCAAGAAACAATGTGCAAAAAGCAAATAGACCAAAGCAATTCCTAAATAAGGCTTTGCTACTAACTAAAAAATAGTCAAATGAAGCGTTCGTTAGTAGGAGGAAAAGACCTATAGGTGTACCAATAATCCCTATCACTTGATATTTCGGTTGCAATTTCTATAAACTAAGAGAGACATAAGCAACAACAACTAGCGGTGCTAGAAACATAGTTTTTGTTTTCAACTGCCGAAAAAATCTTTTGCCAGATAACAATCAATATGTAAATAATCATATATCTGCAAGCAATACACGAATTGTTACCATAAAGGAACCTCTCTATAGCGCATGGTGGAGAAACCACTCTATTAAAGGCTTGGTTGCTCCCCATAACATCGTACCGAGACGATAAAATACTATTCTTTTTAACCTTTCTATACAATTCTTGCTCCCTATATATATACTAAAAAATGGTATATTTCTTCAATTCTTTCCTTATTTTTCGCTAGAAAAGTCCCAAAACTTTTCATTATCAAATATTTACAATCATATTCATAATGACTAATTCCTGATAATTAACTATAATAATAGTATATATAGATTACTCAAGGAGATCGAATAATCATGAGTCATATGCATAAATCATTTACGATCGATGAACATTATTTAAATTCACTTCCTTTTCCTGCTATTGTCATGAATCAAGATGGACAAGTGATAAATTTGGGAAAGCTTGCTGAACAGCTATTTGGTTTTTCAGTTACTACTATTAAAGAACATACCACTTTATTCATTCATGAAAATTTACTACGTCAGCTTTCATTAGAAACCTTTCAAGCCATTTTACAAAATGATGACAGTACGTATATCAATCAAATTCAACTGAAAACGTATACAAATGAAGAAATTACAACAGCGCTACTAGCAAAACCATTTACTGAACAAGGAGAGCATTTCATTCTTATGATGTTTATGCTACCAGAGCTAATGATTAGCTCTGTTTCTAGTAGTAGCACTCTAGTAGACTTAAAACAGGGATTAGACTCGACATTTATGACTGTAACCCTTGATCATGATGGGTTCATTTTAGAATGTAATGCTGAATTTCTAAAAACTAGTCAATGGACACCAAAACGCGTTATTGGTAAAACGTTTTGGCAGCTATTCCCTGATAATAAAGAAAGTGAAAAAATCACGAATACCATCTGGCGGAATTTAAACAGTGGCCAAACGTGGCAAGGTGAAGTAGAAAAAATCACAAAAACAGGTCAGTCTTATTGGGTGCTACTAACAGCTATCCCAACATTTAATATCGAAACAAACGAGCAACAATTTTTTTTAATAGAAAAGGATATTACGAAATCCAAGACAATACAACACCAGCTTGAAAAAATCGCTTATATCGATACAGAAACGGGTCTTATGAATGCACATCGACTCGAAAAAGTGATTTCCACTATGATTGAGGAAGAAAGAAACTTTTCTTTTGTCTATTTAAGTATTGATAAATTTTATACATTAAAAGAGTTACATGATCAGCAAATCGATCAAAGTCTTATTGTAGAGTTTACAAATCGTATAAAAATGTATTTCCAAGATAGCACCATGGCACGTATTAACGAAAATGATTTTGTCGTGATTACACCATTAAGTGAATGGTTTATTCAAGGCTTCCTGTCTTATTTACAACAGCATCCAATTTATAGCAGTAATGTTGCTGTCCCTATTTCTATTAGTGGCGGAATTACACGTTATCCAGAGGATCAAACTACATTCTCCCAACTAATGAAAGCTTCCATTGCTACTATTACAACTGTCCGTGAAGCAGGTGGCGATAGAATCGTCTCATTATCCAAAGCAACACATAAGGCATTGAATCGTAAAGCTTTAATTGAAAAACGTTTACTTCAGGCTCTTGACCAAAAAAATCTAAAGGTTCTCTATCAGCCGCAAATTGATGTTAACACAGGTAAAATCACAGCTGTAGAAGCACTGGTTCGTTGGGAAGATGAAGTAATAGGCGTTGTTTCACCAGATGAGCTTATTCCAATTGCTGAGGAAACTGGTCTTATTAATAATATCGGCTCCTTTATGCTAGAAAAAGCTTGTGAACAGGCACTAATCTGGAAAAAAGCTGGCCTTGATTTAAAAGTATCCATTAACTCTTCTGTACGCGAATTCCGTGATAAAAACATGGCAAAGTCAATCCTTGGAACTTTGGCAAAAACCGGCTGTCCTGCAAGCCTAATTCAAATCGAAATTACCGAGAAATTTGCCCTTGAAGCAGAAGCTGCTACCTTTATCACACAGCAAATGCGTAAACTTGAAAATGAAGGCATTGCCTTTATACTAGATGATTTCGGTACCGGGTATGGTTCATTTAGATATATGCAAATTCTACCGATAGATACATTGAAAATCGATAAGGCATTTACAAGTTCTTTATTAAAATCTGAAAAAACCCAAAAGCTAATGAACGGTATGGTGCAACTCGGAAAATCTATGGAACTTAAAGTTGTAGCAGAAGGTGTCGAAACGGCTGAACAAGCAGACCTATTGATTTCTTATGGCTGTGATGCGATTCAAGGTTACTATATTAGTAAACCAGTTTCTGCTGAAGAGATTGAAGCACTACTAGTTAAATAGTTCATTTAAAAAAGGAGGCTACGTTTAAAACGTTACCTCCTTTTTGTAGTTAAAAAAATATTTTGGCTCTTTGGCTGGATTTCCGTTCCGGCTGAGCGCTTCTCCGGGGCGTCCAACCTCCACTTATGTGCGAAAATTTTTTTACATTATAAAAGAGGTTACATTTGAATATAACCTCCTTCCTTACATTTATTCCATCCGCCAAACTCACGATGTAGCGTCTTATTTCTTATAAACTTTTCGGATTGTCGCCTTACTGCTACGTACAGAACGGAAAATGAGCTGTATAAGAACCTCTGCGAATACAAGTCCTATAACGATGGCACCTGTTACTAAAAATGCTTTCAATCCATACTGTAGCCCTTGTATATAATCATCTTCTACAATATTTCTCATTGCATTATAAGCCATCCCACCCGGGACTAGTGGGATAATACCGCCAACAATAAAAATAATCATTGGCATTTTGAAGCGTCGAGCATACAAATGGGCAACGATAGCAATAACGAAAGAGCTAAAGAATGAGGCATATACTATATCCATGCCATGCTCTGCTAGGACGAAGTAAATCATCCAGCCTATTACTCCAACAAAGCCACAATATATTAAGGTTTTTCTAGGTACATTAAAAATAATTGCGATACCCGCCGTCGCAAAAAAGCTAAGAATCAACTGTGTGATATAGTCCATGTCGTCTGCCTCCTAAAACGATAGGGTAACGGCAATAGCTGCGCCGATTGCAAAAGCTGTTAAAAAGGCCTCTACGCCCTTCGCCATCCCTGACATAAAATGACCTGCTATTAAATCCCGAACTGCATTCGTAATCAAAATACCTGGTACTAGTGGCATAACGGAGCTAATAACAATCTTATCTATTTCTGTACCATGGCCGTATTTCACTGTAAAGACAGCAATCGATCCTACTACTAATGAAGCTGTAAATTCTGAGAAAAATTTCACTTTTGTTAAATCATTTATCAATAAAAGTACTAGGAAGCCTAATCCTCCTGCTAAACAGGCAAAAAGGAAATCAGACCATCCCCCCTTAAACATTATAAGGAAACAACCACTCGCAAGAGCCGCTGCTATGACTTGAATATATGTTGGTAAAAAATAATTTGTTTTTTGTATCGACTTTAGCTCGTCATAAGCTTGTTCTAATGTTATCATGTGAGATGTGAGTCTCCGAGATACTGAATTTACCAAGGCTATTTTTTGTAAATCTGTTACCCTATTGGAAATCGATGTAATTCTCGTCGGCTGTGTCTTGCCTAACGAAAAAATGATCCCTGTAGGTGTGGCATAACATTGCGCATCCAGCATATTTTGAGAATGTGCCATGCGTAACATTGTATCTTCCACACGGTATGTTTCTGCACCACTTTCAATCATAATTCGCCCTGCAAGCAATAAGCAGTCAATCGTAAATTCATTATCCACTTCATGTAAAACCATTGCAGTTATCTGCCTCCTTTAAAAGGTTCCTTGCCAATAGTATCGAACTGCAAATAAAAACTCAACTAAAAATTTAACTTTTAACCAAAGTACTTTGGCTTTCATATACTGAAGATGGTAAGCTTTTATTCTTGAAGACGGGTTTCCCATAAATTGATAGCAGAACTTCATAGATTCATATAACTTTTTCAAGGACTAACACGTCTGATTTTATAAGAAGTATAGAAAAATACACAAGGAAGGAGCGTATCCATCAAAATGCCGGAACGCAGAAAAAGACGCGGCCCAATGATTGATTTCCTATTAATCGGCCTTATCATTACATTAACGACTATTATTTTAGTCATTATCCTATCAAAGGATGACTTTAAGTTTCAAAAAATTAGTGCCTCTAAAGAGTCAACTGCTGATTCAATAAAGAGTAATATCTCCACAGAAAGCTCTGCGTTTCCGGGTATACGTATTGTAACAGATGTATCTAATGATAAGCGAACACCTTTTGCTATTCATTATCCGGAAACAGATAATAAAACTTTTAACGATGCTGTATTAAAGTACATAACAGAGTCAAAAGAAAGCTATCTGTCAGCTATGAACGAAAATAAAGATAAAGAGGTAATGGGTGAGCTTAATATTAGCTTGGAAACTTTCCCATATCAAAAACATTACTATTCTTTTGTATTAACAAAAATGTTGTATACAGGCGGAGCTAATCCCGAGATTTCAACAAAAACATTCTTCATCAATAGTGAAACTGATAAACAAATCTCCATTAAAACATTGTTAAACAACGATGAAAACAGCTTATCGGCATTAGCTACTCATGTACGTAATGACTTACAACAAAATCTCAAGTTAAAGGATGACCTTTTCAAGGAGGATTTAATAAAGTCGACTGAACCAAAGTGGTCTAACTTCAATCGCTTTGCTATCGTTGATAATTCGCTACAATTCTATTTTGATAAGTATGAGATTGCTAACGGAGCAGCTGGTCCACAAATTGTGAAGCTTCCCCTATCCCTTATCAATCCATTGTTAGCCTCTGATTTCCAGATTGCCATGAAAAAGCCGGTAAAACCAGCCGATATTGGAGATCCAAACAAAAAACGTATTGCCTTAACTTTTGATGATGGCCCACATCCAAAGGTTACAGAACAGATTTTAGATACGCTCGATAAGTATCATGCAAAAGCTACCTTCTTTATGCTTGGTAGTCGTGTACAATATTACCCTGAGATCGCAAGAGACGTACTTGCACGGGGACATGAAATAGGTAACCATTCATGGAACCATCCAGTATTAACAAAATTGTCACTCGAATCGGCAGTAAATCAATACACATCTACAGTAGCGGAAATAGAGAAGGCAATTAATCAAAAGCCAACTGTATTTAGACCTCCATACGGAGCAACAAACGATACGATTAACGCGCAAATTCCTATTCCTGTTGTTTTATGGTCGATCGATACATTAGATTGGAAGCATCGCAATGCGCAACAATTACTACCTAATGTCAAAAACAATTTACACAACAATGCCATTGTCTTAATGCATGATATTCACCAATCGACTGCAGATGGTCTTGATTCCGTACTTGCTTATTTACAAGGGCAAGGCTATGAATTCGTGACAGTATCGGAAATCCTTCCATATCGTCAAAAATAACTAACCACATAATAAAGTAAAAGGATTCACGCACAGTTTTGTGTGTGAATCCTTTTTGCTCTTTTGAAGGTAGATGTCGATAAAAATTAAAAGTTAGGTGATAAAACGCGAAAGTTGGTAGATAAAATTTAAAAGTTGGGCGATAAAACGTGAAAGTTGGTCAATAAACTATAAAAGTTGGGCGATAACTCCTGAAAACAACATGAAAAGTCCAATAAACGCTAACTTGAGTTTATTGGACTTTCTTTTTATTTGATCGTTAATGTATCAAGTGGTTTGAAGTCTTTTAGCTGATAGCTCTTTACTTCATTGTTAGCTACTGTGTAAAGAGTGTCATCTATATAGACTACTCGCTGTACACGCTGCTCCCAATTTTCATACTGATCGCCAGTGCTTTTATTAACAATATTTCCTTTTAGGACGATTCCTTTATCAGCAGTGATTTCATAGATTTGTGCACCTTGACCTTTGTAGACGATTTCATCACCCTTCCCTGCATCATACAGGACAACTGGGAAACCAAAATAATTGTATTCCTTATTGCGGAATAGCGCTTTAGGATTGTTTTGAACTTCGGAGTACGAGCCTTCTCCACCGATTTTTACTGTTGATTGTTCCTTTGGATTTTTGAAATCTGAAACATCAAACAATGACATTTTCATATTAGTTGTGACCGTCAAATTACGCTTCGAATATGCATTATAGCGTTGCTCGGTATCATAGCCAATACCGATTAAATGTGTATCGTCTAGTGGATGCAAATAGTTACTAAAGCCTGGAATTTTCAGCTCACCTAGCACAGTTGGCTTTTTCGGATTTACTACATCAATAACAAACAGCGGATCCACTTGCTTAAATGTTACCACATATGCTTTTTCGCCCATAAAGCGTGCAGCATACACTTTTTCACCAGGAGCTAAATCTTTTACTGCACCGAGCTCTTGTAAATTTCCATCTAAAATAAATAGGTGGTTTCGTGATATTTTTTGTTCATCCCACGCATTTCCTTCAGTTGTAACGATTCGGAAATTACCTTCATACTCATCCATTGAATATTGATTTAACACTGTTCCTTTTACTTCCGTAGTACCTACAAAATTCATGGTAGTTCCATCAAAATTCCATTTAAAAACTTGTGTATTAGTTGTTCTTGGCATCCAAATCATATCCGTCATGCGACCAACAGAAGGTAGTAGATTTCCATCATAAATTGGTGTTGTTAAATAAAGTGCATTCTCCGACATATAAAGTCCACTACTACCACCTAAGTATCCCTTAGTGTTCGCCGTTGTCTTTGCACCATTTTTTAAATCCACCGCTGTAATTAAGCTATAGGATCCATCCATTGTATTTGGTAAAATAGAGATTTTCTCTAGAGGTAAATTTTTGTACTCATTTCCTTCTACACTATCAAATGTTTTCGGTTTTAAATCCAGCGTTTTTTGCTCTCTAAGCATCCAATAATTCGGATACATATTACCGATTAAATATAATGTATCATCTGTAATTCGAATATCGTTTAAATATCCCTCTTGCCCTACTTTACGTATGAGTTTCGGATTCTTTGGGTTTGAAATATCATACAAAGTAGCTATCGACATACTCGTGCCTACTTTCTCTAAATATTCATCCCCAATCACTATTAATAAATTATTATATAATGCTAGCTTCGAAATATATTGTGATTCCTTTAGCTTGATTGTTGTTGCTAACTTTAAATTTTTCGGATCTTTAGCATCTACTACCGTAATGCCCTGATCTTTTACTGCATAAATAAAGCCATCTTTAACAACTACAATATCTCCTTCTTCGACTCCTTCGACTTGATTATTCGTTGTTGAGGAGTTATCTGCACTCGCTTTGTCTTCACTCTTTGCAATTTCTACGGTTGCCTCATTAAGTCCTTTTTGTGAGTTAGCTAAAAGTGTTTCGAAATATTGTTGAAGTTCTTTTTCTGATTTTACAGCTTCAAGCTTTTCAATAATAGTAAATGCTATTACTTGCGATGTTGTTTTAGGTCCATCTAATACAAACGCTTCTTTCTTCACATGTAATTTATAGCTTCCAGGTGCTAAATCACTTACGAGTATTGTCTTTTTATCTTTCTCCAATGTTACTGTTGCTGTTACCTTTTGATTTTTGCTATTTGTTACGTAAACATTACCTTCCACTACTTTGTTTTCTTTTAGTTCCTCCGTAAAGGATACTTGCCAGCTATGGGTAGTCGTACTCACACTCTTAGTTTGCGCCTCTACTTTAGGGGTCGGGACCAGCACAATAATTCCTGGCAAAATAGCTAGTACTGCGATGAGTAAAATTGCCAACCGCTTATTTCTCATTATTTTCCTCCCTTTCATAAACTTGTTTATCAATTAGACTACCAAATAACAGGAAAGTTACAATATTCCAAATTTTTTAGCAAAAAACGAGAGGAAGTAAATCCCTCTCGTCTTATAAAGACTATAATTGCGAGCAGCTGCTAATGTATTTTACGTTAGCTGCTGCCCTTTTCTATGTTTAGACACTAGATATATGATTATGCATTATAGAAATCAGATCTGCCTCTACTTTTGAATCTAAAACTATCGTATATTACTGTACATTTACTGTATATGTCCCGTTTTCATTATCAAATTTATAAATATATAAATAATACTTTCCTGGTTTCGCAGTAAATTTACCTTTTATACTATTTCCATCTTCCTGTCCATATGCTACGTAATTTCGCATATCAGATTCATGACAAAGCACCCATGTCATGCCAATTTGATTTTCATTCAGAACAGAAATATCGATTTCTTTTGGAGACGTAACATCGAATGTGTATATATCCGTATGATCATCATCCATCAAGCTACCTTTTAAAGACTTATTAAATGGGATCATTTTTGCTTCTTCTGGACGATTATTTGGTTCTAGCTCTGTTTGTGCACTATTTTGTACATTTACTGTATATGTCCCTTTTTCTTTATCAAATTTATAAATATATAAATAATACTTCCCTGGCTCTGCATGAAGTTTACCTTTTATACTATTTCCATCTTCCTGTCCATATGCTACATAATTTTGCTTATCAGACTCATGATAAAGCACCCATGTCATGCCGATTTGATTTTCATTTAAGACAGAAATATCGATTTCTTCTGGAGACGTAACTTCGAATGTGTATGCATCCGTATCATCATCACCAACTAAATCACCTTTTAGAGGCGTATTAAATGGAATGTTCTTCGCTTCTTCTGGATGAGGATTCCCTGTTTGTTCGCCCTTCCGTACAGATACAATTGTACGATCTTTACTTTCTATTCCCTTATCATTTTTCACTGTTAATGTCACATTATATGTACCTTCTTTTTCGTATACATGAGTAGGGTTTGCCTCTTCACTTGTTTGTCCATCACCAAAATCCCAAAGGTAAGAAACTATTTCTCCATCCTTATCTTTTGAACCTTCACTCTTGAACTGGACTTCTTCATTTTCGCCCCCAGCATATGGACCATTGATATTTACTATAGGCGCTTGACGATCTCCTTCATCCGTCGCAACGCCGTGGAAAACAATATCATATTCAAACTGATTTGCCGCATTCACACGGTAGTTTACAAAATACGCCGTCACTGTTTTATAGCCGCTCCACTCTTTTTGTGACAGTTGTTCCAGTACTTGGTTCACTTGCTTACTCATCGTTTTCCAATCTTCGGATTCACCTTTTGTTTCATTACCTATATACGTACCTTCGAGTGTAAATGTATTAAAGAATTGAGACTTATGCTTTGTCATTTTTACATCTTTTACGTTAGCAACATCGACAATTTCTTGCTCCACTTCATTTAATGCTTTTGGTTTATGTTGCACTAAATAATCATCTGATACTTGTGGCACCTCGTATTTTTCTTGATTATCAATCAATTGCTGCATATAGGCTTGGAATTCCGTATTTAGTTGTGGATCTTTACTTAAAGTGTCACGATACGCATCATAATTTTTCACATCGTTCGCACGAATTAAATCTTGAATCCTATCAAATGTTTCAAATTGATGATTATACATATAAGACTGTAGTGCAAATGAATAATTATAAAAATCCCACGATCCATATTTTGCAAACATTGTTTGTTCAGCTGTATAGCGTTGTGATGGATCATCTGATAATCCACTAATAATACTCTTACGTGGAACAACATCATTTGTTCGCGTTGATCCTGCAAAGAATTCTGCATTTCCTTCTTGGAACCATGTTAGTCGCTCATTTTGGTACATATCCCCTCTTCCGAATAAACCAGGAACCTCGAATCTTGCCTGTAAATAATGAGTAAATTCATGGCGGAACAACTCTTCTAAACTATAAATACTTTGCTCCGGCGTACGTTCATATGTAAAGAACGTTCCATTCTCTTCAATATAAATACCACCATTATTTGTTTCATATCCGTACAATTGACGATTTAATCGATATTGATCTGGAGAGTTATAAATGACAACTGTTAATACATCATCTGCATTGCCTGGTTCTAATGCTTTATCATTCCCAATTACACGATGATATTGTGCTTTTACTTCTTTTGCAGCCCAATATAATCTTTGAATTTTGTCTTCTGTTACTTGATCTCCCGTCTTAAATACAATTGATCCATTATCAAATATATATGTTTTCGGTAAATACTCCTTCTTTCCTTCCTCACGTACTTTCTGTAAATCCACTGTATTTCCATCATTGTCTTTTCTATCATAATTTGTAGTAATTTGCTCTACTGCCACAAAATATGCTTCACTTAAATATGGATACATATGCATCGCTTGTGTAACAACTTCTAAACCTTTATTCGGATTACTATGGAATTTCCCTAAACGCCCTGCATAATAAATACCATTATTGATTAACCAACTATTATCTTCTGTAACATTATGTAAAAGAGCAATTTTATTCACTTCATTTATGAAACTATCAATCTTTCCATACCACATCGTCGTATTAGCTTCTTTACGTGCATCATGCAAATACGACTGCAAGTCAAAATCAATCCCATGTATTACATCGTATATAGCTTGTCCTTTTGAATACGCGCGTTCATATGTAGAAAGATTTTCATTATACTGTTTTAAAATCTTCGTAGCATTTTGAACTGTTTCCGCATCACTAGAAGCATTACCTATTAATTTACCATAGGCGGATACTACTTTATCTTGCTCATCTGTACCAAGTTTAAAGTTCGGATTATTAGCTATTTCTTTTAATGCTGGTAAACACTTATCATGGAAACTTCTCTCATTTAAATAACCTAGTTCGTTATTATAAAATCCCACATAAAAAGCAGAACGTAATAACTCAACATATGTGTCAATACCTTTTGAATCATCTTTCGTAAATGAACTTCCTCTTTTCCCTAATTCATCGATAATCACTTGCATACGTTCTTTATTTTGATAAAAAGCTTTTGTATCCTCATTGAATTGGAATAAGTCTGTGATTTGATACCAACGAATATTTCCTAGCGTATTAATTAACTCACTGTCATTCATTTTATTAAGCTCTGCCATCGAGTATTGTTCCTGCAATTGCTTCGTTTCAGCAAGCTTTATAGTTGGAGCTGGTTGTTCCGAAAAATCGCCCATTTCCAAACGTTTTTCAAATGAGAATGTTTCATCTGCCGTTGTAGAATGTGTAACTTCCTCATTCGAAGTCACTAGGCCGGCAGGCTTCATTTGTAATACATTATAAGGCGTTTTTTCTGCTGCTGATGCTTCCGCTTGTAACGTTCCAAATGACAATGCCATTGTACTTACTCCAAGTAACACTTGATTGAGTTTTAATTTTTTCTTCATAACAAGTCCTCCTATTGCACTATATCCATAACTTGATAATACGTTGATTATTTAGAACTATATTATCTTTTTTAAAATACCATATTATGAGAGTAAAGCGATATAAAATGTTATTTTATAACAAATTTTCTTGTATAATTTGAACGTCAGGACACAATTGGAGCATAAAAATTGGTTTAGTTGTAACGAAACAGAATATTTTACGGAAACATAAAAAAAGAACCCTAATTCGGATTCTTTTTTTGTTTATTCCTTGAAATAAACTTACTCTTCAAATGGCCATTTCGGTAGCATTTTTGCTAATGGCTTATCTTGGCGTTTTCCTAATACATAATCAGCCTGCATAATCGTATGAATCTCTCGCGTGCCTTCATAAATAACCGGTGCTTTCGAGTTACGTAAATAACGTGCGACTGGATATTCATCCGAATAACCATATGCCCCATGAATTTGGACAGCATCATCCGCGGCTTTGTTAGCAAAATCACATGCCTGCCACTTTGCCAAGGATGTCTCTCGCGTATTACGTACACCTTTGTTTTTCAACTCTCCAACACGATATACAAGTAAGCGACTCATTTGATAGCCCGCTTCCATTTTGGCAATCATTTGCCCTACTAGCTGATGCTCACCAATAGGCTTCCCAAATGTTTCGCGTTCCTGACAGTATTTCACGCTCGCCTCGAGACACGCCTGAATAAGACCGACAGCGCCTGCAGCTACTGTAAAACGACCATTATCTAACGCAGACATAGCAATTTTAAAGCCTTCGCCCTCTTCTCCAAGGCGGTTCTTCACAGGTATACGTAAATTTTCAAAAAAGAGCTCCCCAGTATTACCAGCACGAATACCGTATTTACCTTTAATGGCCTTCGATGTAAAACCTGCCATGGAACGCTCTACGATAAATGCACTAATGCCATGATGCTTCTTCGATTTATCAGTGTAGGCAAAAACGATAAAATGGTCAGCTATATCACATAAGGAAATCCATGTTTTCTGTCCATTTAAAACGTAACTGTCTCCATCCCTTACTGCGGTGGTAGTCATCGCGGCTACATCAGACCCTGCTCCGGGCTCTGTTAAACCAAATGCCCCAATCCGAACTCCTTTTGCCTGCGGAACAAGATATTGCTGTTTTTGAGCCTCTGTTCCCCATTGCATTAAGGTCATGCTATTCAAACCTGTATGGACTGAAACAGCTGTACGAAACGCTGTATCTCCGCGTTCAAGCTCTTCACAAACGATGGCGAGTGCATTATAATCCATACCACTACCACCGTATTGCTCCGGTACACAAACACCCATTAAGCCAAGCACAGCAAGTTTTGACCAAATCTTCGGATCAAAGCCACCCTCAGCATCCCACTTCGCAATATGTGGAATAATCTCTGCATCCACAAACTGCCGTACTGTTTTACGTAGCATTTCCTGCTCAGTGGTAAACTCGAAATTCATGACCAAGCACCTACCATTTCACGATCATTGCAGATATATGAGACGTCTCCTTAATCACAACACCACGTCTAGCCATTTCTTCAATATAAGTGTCGCCCGGTACAATTGATTCAGGCGCAAATACACCGCGTTCAGTAATTTTATTTTCTCCAATCATTTGAGCAACGACAGAAATTGTATTTGCTGTTGCACGCGCCATAGCCGTTTCATTAATCGTCATATCTTTACGCACAACCATTTCATACTCATAAGTCACCTGTTGCTGTGCTTTTTCCCCCGCTACAATAACACGCAGTAGCACTGCATCTGGTTTTGTACCAAGATCAAGTTTCTTTTTAAGGGCCTCACGAACAACTGGACGTACAGGAACCTCTTGATTTTCTATCTCTACTTTATTACCAGCGTCGAGGAATCCTAAGTCTGCTAATAACTTAAATTTCTCTGCATGTCCCTTATAACGAATTGTTTTATATTCTAGTGTTTGGACATTTGGGAATGTCTTATACAATGTCGATATACCGCCAGATGTATAAAATGCCTCAAGCACACCAAAATCTTTGAAATAAATAGGTTCAACACCTGATAACGATGGAACTTCTTGAAGTTTACCTTTTTGAATCATTTTTGATGGCTCTGTATAATGATCAAAGACACCATCTAGGGAAAATACTCGTGTATATTGAAGAGGTGGCTTCGGCTCTGTAGGAATACCACCTACAAATAGTTTAATAGATTCTACCTCATCTAATTTAGAAGCACCGTAGCCCGCTAAAATATTAACCATACCAGGAGCAACACCCAAGTCCGGAATAATGGTTACGCCTTTTGCTTTTGCCTCTTCATCAAGATCTAATATTTTTTCTGTTACGCCGCCAATATGACCACCTAAATCTACGGAATGAACACCAGCCGCGATTGCCGCTCGTGCTACACGCTCATTAAAGGAATAGAATAATGCATTAACGACTACATCGCCTTTTGAGATTACCTCCATTAACGAATCATCGCGCTCAGCATGAAGCTCTACAACCTCAATCTTATCTGTATTTAACGAGTCCACAAAGTTCTGTGCTAATCTTACATCTATATCGCCTAAAAATACACGCTCCACTTTGCTATTTTTTATTAGATCACGAGCTACCTCTTTCCCCATTAAACCTGCACCTAATACAACAACTTTCATCAAGAACATCCCCTCTCATTGATCTGTTATTCTGTATCGATTTGTGCTCTTTGTAATTTACCGCTATAGTCTACATAAATACTTTTCCATTCTGTATAGACATCTAAGGCAGCAACACCCGAGTCGCGGTGACCGTTCCCTGTGCCCTTTGTGCCACCAAATGGTAAATGGATTTCAGCACCTGTTGTGCCAGCATTCACATAAACAATACCTGTATCTAAATCTCGTTGTGCGCGGAAAATTGTATTCACATCTTGTGAGAAAATTGAACTGGATAAGCCAAATTTTACGCCATTATTTACTTCGATTGCTTCATCCAAACTTGCTACTTCAATTAGAGAAACGACCGGACCAAAGATTTCTTCCTGTGCAATAATCATGTCAGGCTTCACGTTGGTAAATAGTGTAGGCTCATAATAAAACCCTTTATCATAAAGAGGCTCGGATAAAATTCTACCTCCAGCTAACAACGTCGCCCCTTCCTGTTTGCCGATTTGCACATAGTGATTAATCTTTTCTAATGCAGCTTTGTTAATCACTGGTCCGATTTTCACACTTTCATCTAGGCCGTCCCCAATGGTTAGCTTTTGCATTTCGTCTAATAGACGTTTTTCTAGTTCCTCTTTTACATCTTTATGCACAATCACGCGACTACATGCTGTACATCTTTGACCAGCAGTGCCAAATGCACTCCATAAGATGCCTTCAGTAGCTAGCTGTAAATCGGCATCATCCATAACTATGACTGCATTTTTACCGCCCATCTCTAATGAAATCTTTTTCAGGTGTTTCCCACCTAGCTCTGCTACCTTACTTCCTGTTGTTGTAGAGCCGGTAAATGAAATGACCTTGACATCTGGATGTTCAATCAATGCTGTTCCCACTGTTGGCCCTGTACCAAAGACAATATTTGCCACTCCGCCTGGTAAGCCAACCTCTTCAAAAATTTTACCCATTTCATACGCCATCATCGGCGTTTCATTAGACGGCTTCCAAATGAACGTATTGCCAGCAACTATTGCAGGGAATGACTTCCAAGTAGCAATCGCTACCGGGAAATTCCACGGAGTTATTAAACCTACAACGCCTATTGGTGCCCGTACACTCATGGCAAATTTATTGGCTAGTTCTGACGGTGTTGTCTCTCCAAATAACCGTCGCCCTTCACCAGCCATATAATAGGCCATGTCTATCCCTTCCTGTACTTCTCCTCTAGCTTCTTCAATAACCTTTCCCATCTCTTTTGTTAAAACGGTCGCCAAATGTTCCTTCTTCTCTTTCATTTTTTGACCGATGGCATATAAAAAGTCAGCACGTTTAGGTGCAGGTACTAATGCCCAGCTTTTTTGTGCATTTTTTGCAACTGTTACCGCTGCATCTACCTCACTTGCAGTAGAACGCGGTATTGTAGCTAGCTGCTCCCCATTAGCAGGGTTGGACACTACTATACTTTGTAAATGCGAATGGGTTACCCATTCACCGCCAATATAGTTTTTGATTTCCACTACATACACCCCCTGAAGTAACTACGGTGCCTCTGCTGCATTGTTACCAGCTATATCGTTTCCAGACAGATAGCATCTATAACTCTATTTATACGAAATTAAATATGTCAAAATTCCGAATTTTTAATATAAAGAAGTCTGTAGAGCATACTTTGGATTCAATATTATCAATGACAATCGGCAGAGGCTTTATTTTCTTTAGCTGAATATTGATGTCATCTTTTGTGAGCAATCCATTATGCCATGGCATAATGGCGTCCGGAATCAGTTTTGCGCAAAAGCGCAGCGGCAGCAACAAATGTTTTTTGTGCGAAAGCGCAGCGGCAGCAACAAGATGTTTTTTGTGCGAAAGCGCAGCGGCAGCAACAAGATGTTTTTTGTGCGAAAGCGCAGCGGCAGCAACAGGATGTAGGTTAGTTAGTCGTTATCGCATAGATGCGATGATTTTAGGCTAACATCCTTTATTAACTCCTTTCCGATTCCGCGACATCTGCTAAAAGAAGTTAAACAATCACAAATTTTCAGGCTAAGGAAAATACTCATTCTAGTGTTTTATATTCGACATTTACTAGCCTATCCCCTTTTTTTCTAAAACATTTAATTATGCGATGAAACTTATACAACTTATAATCGTATATATTAACAAAATTATTTTTTGGAGGAATCCTTTATGAATAATCACGAAATTGACTACCAATTATATGGCGACGATATGCAATACGTGCAAGTTGAGCTTGACCCTCAAGAAACAGTGGTAGCTGAAGCTGGAGCTTTAATGATGATGGATGATTCTATCCATATGGAAACGATCTTTGGCGATGGCTCAAGAGGAAGCCTAGAAAGTGGTCTTATGGGTAAATTATTTGGTGCTGGAAAACGTCTAATTACAGGTGAAAGTTTATTCATGACGACATTTACAAACGTTGGTTCAGGTAAACGCCATGTGTATTTTGCATCTCCATACCCGGGTAAGATTATTCCAATGGATTTAAGCCAATTGAACGGAAAGATTATTTGTCAAAAAGATGCATTTTTAGCTGCTGCTAAAGGTGTTTCAATCGGTGTTGAATTCCAGAGAAAAATCGGAGTTGGCTTCTTTGGTGGTGAAGGCTTCATTATGCAAAAGCTTGAAGGAGACGGCATGGCTTTTGTACATGCAGGTGGAACTATTCACGAAAAGACGCTAGCACCTGGTGAAGTATTACGTGTTGATACAGGCTGTTTAGTTGCTATGACATCTGATGTAGATTACGATATCGAGATGGTCAAGGGCGTAAAAACTGCATTATTTGGCGGTGAGGGTATCTTCTTTGCTACTTTAAAGGGTCCGGGTAAAGTATGGATTCAATCATTACCATTTAGCCGATTAGCAAGCCGCGTCTTCGCTGCAGCACCAATTTCTCAAGGCGGTGGCGGTCAATCTAAAGGTGAAGGTGGCATTGGCGGTTTATTTGATATGTTTAATAAATAATGGACGCCGTTTAAATAGACATACCAAAAGAGACATCTTAATTGAAGTGGTTGATTGAAATGGGGACTGAGCGACTCCTTGGGGATTAGCAATAGAGGAACGGAAATCACCCCCTCGTTCTGCAAAGAGCCATACTTAATCAATATGAAAGGAGCACATCGCAATTAGATGTGCTCCTTTTTTCGGTGTCATTAATCGATTCGATTTGATGGAACCTTGCCCTGCCCATATGCGGTAAGCTCTTTAATGTTCAGCATCAGCATAGCAGTTCTAGTTTGAAGCGAGGCACTCCCGATATGAGGAAGTGCTACAACATTAGGAAGCGTCAACAATGGATGATCTAATGAAATAGGCTCTTGTTCAAAGACATCTAGCCCTGCAGCCCACAGCTTACCACTTTTTAACGTATCATAAAGTGCGTTCTCATCGATAATGCCACCACGTGATGCATTAATCAATACCGCATCATCCTTCATCATAGCAAGTTCCTCTGCACCTATAAGTCCTACTGTATCATTGTTAAAAGGTGTCATAATAACAACAAAATCCGATTGTTTTAAAAGGTCCTCCAACGATGCATATTGAAAGCCATACATTTCTTCTGCCTCATGGCGACGTCTACGATTATTATATAAAATTTTCATATCGAAGCCTTTTGCACGTCTTGCAACAGCTTGGCCAATACGTCCCATACCAATAATTCCTATAGTGGCCCCTGAAACATCTTTACCTACTAATTGCATCGGATACCAACTTTTCCATTTACCTTCACGTAAATATCGATCACCTTCTGGAATTCTACGTGCCGTTGCAAGCAATAATCCCATGACAAAATCAGCAGTCGTATTGGTTAATACTCCTGGAGTATTTGTCGCCATTATTCCGCGCTTACGCAAAGCTTTAATATCAATATTATTAAATCCAACTGCTAAATTTGTTACAAGTTTTAAATTGGGTGCGTGTAATAATAACTCTTCGTCAACTTGGTCAGCAAGCGTTACCCACAGTACTTCACAATCTGCGACTGCTGCCAATAGTTTTTCCCTAGGTATAACAATTTCTTCTTCTTCCCATTGTTCGATATCATAATATTCTTTTAATGGCTCAACTATATGCGCTGGGAACTTTCGTGTAATAAATAATTTCTTTTTCATTTTCCGAACACCCCTCAATTTAATTCGCCTATAGCGTAACACTTAGAACAAGTATTTTCTAGAGGATTTCTTATCTTTACAATGTAATCTCTATTCCTTTTTATCACTCTACAAATTTCATCCGTCTATTTATTGTTTTATCCTTCAAAAAGGCGATTTTGTCTCATTTATAAAAAATAATTCGTAAGATGATTTCGGTTCCGTCTGGGTGCTTTCCTGATGGCATCGAATAAGCCGCTTCGCTTTCACATAGCTTGCTGGATCTCGTATCATACACTTTATCATCCTGAACTTAAAAAACTATGCACAGGCTTTATGCATAGTCGTTAAAAATCTCTAATTGTTGTATCTAGTCGATTGGCAACTTGTTTTAGTTCCTCGGAAGATTCTCCAATCGATTCTATAATTTCCTCTAATTTCGTTATTTTTAGTCCGACATTTTGGAAGTTAGAGATAGAACCGTCTACTGAGCCGGATATTGCATCGAATGCTTTTAAAGATTCCTCGTTTTGCTCAATACTATTGTTCACCAGTTCTTGAATCTCATGAATAGCTAGAACAACTTGATTTGTAATTTCATTGGACATAGTTATGAGATCCGCAATTTGTTCCACTGAACTTTTCGTTTGGTCAGCAAGCTTACGAACTTCATTTGCCACGACAGCAAAGCCTTTTCCATGCTCTCCTGCACGCGCAGCCTCAATAGCTGAATTTAACGCAAGTAAATTTGTTTGACCAGAAATGCTTTTCACTATTTCAATAACGGCATTAATTTTAGACGAAGATTGATCTAATTGCTCCACCATACCCGACATTTCAACTGTCTTATGATGAATTTTCCCAGTCTGCTCATTAATTAACACTATTTTAGAATAGCCTTCAGACGATACCTTCTGCATTATTTTCGCCTCATCGATACTTTCCTTTAAGTATTCATTAACTTCCTTGGCGTTATAAACTAATTCGGTCACTGTTTCATTTGTGCTATTAGACTGAGTCTCTAACTGCGTAGATATCCCACCTATGATTTCTTTAACATGTGTTCGAACATTCCTCTGTTGCTTTTCAATTAATGTATTCGCGTAATTATCATATTCCTCTAAAACAATTTGTTGTTCGAAATTACACATTTTACTTATGGCATTACAAAACTTTTCTTCTTCGTCCCTCGTTAATTGAAGTTTATAAACAACCTTTCTTAAAAATTTTTCAAGATTTTGAAAGGCTGCTAAATACCACTTAGGATACAAGTTAATCTTAACATGCATTTTTGCCACCTGCCTTCTCTTCGCCAAAAATGCATCGTCTATACGCCCTTCGAACATTTCTATAATATGATGACGTAAAGTTTGGCGTAAACGGTCACTAGAGCTATACTTCTCAATAACCTGACGTAAGGCTGGCACACTTTCAATCTCGTGATAGAATGCTGACACTACCTCTGCGACATTTCGTTCAATATACGGTTTTAAACTTCGAATTAACTGCAAATCTTCTCTAGTCAAATTTACTAGATTTAACTGCTGTAAACGTTCCTGATCTTGAATAATAACCCCTATACTTGATTCATCAGTAATCTCAATTGTTTTTTTCTTTGGTCTATTTCCAATTCGAAACAATTTCTCCACCCCACCGACCTATGTCTATTTTACTAAAAATAAATAAATCTTTAATTAATTATACTGTCTAGACAATTGAAAAGACAATATGTAGGTAAAAAACCATCTAATATGATAATACTTATTAACCATTTAAAATACTAAAAAGCCACTCATTCTATAATAGAAGAGTGACTTTATTCATTACATAAAGATAATAACAGCCAGTACAGCAGCTAGTACTAAACGATAAATAGCAAATGGCATTAATTTCACTTTTGAAATAAGTGCTAAGAAGAATTTAATTGATAATAATGCAAAGATAAATGAACTAATGAAGCCCACCACATAGAATCCGATATAATCCATAGACAGCGTATCCCAGTTTTTCAGTACAGATACTAAACTAGCACCTGCCATAATTGGTACGGCCATAATGAAAGTAAAATCTGCCGCCACACGGTGACTCATACCAAATAGTACACCACCAGAAATTGTTGCGCCTGAACGGGAGAACCCTGGCCAAAGTGATAAACACTGTACTAACCCTACTTTAAATGCTAAACCATAAGAAATTTTATCTAGCGAATCAACTTTTGGTTTTTTTGATGCAAATTTATCGGCAATAATCATTAAAATTGCTCCAGCTACTAAAGCATAAATCACATGCTCGACTTTAAATAGATGATCATCAATAAAATCTTTAGCCGCAAAGCCAATTATAGTTGCCGGCAGCATACCCACAATAACATGCAATAAATTGAAGTGACCTTTCACCGATGTCGTTTGACCATCAATTTTATAGAGTCCAACTAAATTTAACATTCGTTTCCACATAACAACGACTACGGCTAAAATAGAACCTAACTGTACAACGATTTTAAATGTATTGGCGGGATACATCCCTAAAAACTCCTCTGTCTTTAACCACATATCGTCCACAATAATCATATGACCTGTCGACGACACTGGCGCAAACTCTGTCATTCCCTCGACAAAGCCTAAAATAAGCGCCTTTAATAATTCAATAATATCCACGTTGTCACCTTACCTTTTACAGATTAAAATATAATAAAATACACTTTTTCATATACGATGAGCACATCACCATAATGTGGGTTGATTTCCGTTCCGGCTGGGCGCTATGTAGCTGCCGCTTCGCTTTCGCACAGCTTCCTGGGGGCGTCCGATGAGCCTTCGTTCCTCTATTGCTGATCCCCAAGGAGTCGCCCAGCCTCCACTCCAATCAACTTATATCCATGGCATACTTTTTAACAAATGTCATCCCCAACTTTTAATGCTGTGCCAAAAGACAACATTTATCATCAGCCTTACTCCAACGAAATTTTTCTGCCGCTTTTTTTAACGAAAGTTTATATCCACAACCCATAATTCAGAACGGCTGCCTATTCGCATTGGAGGACCCCAAAAGCCAAAGCCCGATGAAACAAGTGTATGCATTTTCTCCTTCAACTTATAACCATAATCGAGCTCAAATACACGTGCTGTTATATACTGATTGGGCCATAGTTGACCCTTATGTGTATGACCTGACATATGGAAGTCTACGCCCATTTTTGCAGGCGTATTTAAATCATTTGGGGTATGATTCATGACAAACCAAGGCAAGTCATCTGTTATCTTCAGTGCCTCTAGTTGTGTTCTATCCTTGTTTGTAATATCCTCTTGCCCCGTTAATACTAACACATTATCAATTCTAATAGTTTCATCACACAAAACTTTTACATTAGCGTTTTCCATTTCTTTAATAAATTCAGGGATTTTCTTACCATAATACTCGTGATTGCCTAGTACACCATACACGCCATATGTAGATGTTAATTGCTTCATCACATCTGCCATTCCCTCTTTAACAAACCATTTAGGATCGTCATCTACAATGTCCCCAACTAAAAAAACGATATCCGGCTTTGCTTCATTCGATAACGTAACAAAGCGCTGTAAATGTCCTTTATTTGCTAGAACACCTAAATGGAAATCTGATGCGACTACAACTCTCATCGATTCTAGTTCACTACTCTTTTTATCCATCGTTATTTCTAAATGGCGGACTACAGGTGAATACGCTAAATAGGTACCTACAATACCTAGTACAAACAACGTCGCCATTGCCATACCACCAACTATCGGTACACTTTTAAAAGGACTTAGCCAAATAATCAAGTGTGCTATCAAACAAAGAAATAATCCGTATTCAAAAATAAACATCCAGTAATTATTGATGATTGAAAACACTCGTAAGGACTCATGTAATCTACTAATAATACTACTGAACGCAATGATATACAGCACAAACCAATAGACAATTGGATAATGGAACCACCCCATCGCCATAAGCCATTGTCTCAATCCCCATCCTAAGTAAAAAGTTGATGCACTATATATACTTATAAAAAGAATTCCACCAATTACTTTAGGCATATTTCAGTTCCCTACTTTCCTATAGTCTTAGATGATTATAGCATTCTACTTAACCTTCTCTTAAAGAAAGTAAGTGCACAAGGATATCCAATTAGCTCATTATATCTAGTGTACATTTCCTCTGTCATTTAATCGTATGATTTACATGACAATCTAATTAGGAAAGTGACAATTTCGTAATTTAGGTGATTACACGAAATCATATGCAACAGCCCTCACTAGAAAGCGCCTACTAAATGGTAAGACCCTCATTCAACCTAATTATATAAGATTATGTAGAAAATCTATGAATAATATACTTTAATTTTTCTGAATATTTCAGTAACATTATAATTGCAAGAGAAAATTTACGCATGTACGGGGGAAAAAGGGGTGTTGTTCATATGACAAAATATAAATTCGAATCAACAGAGCATGAGTTATTTCGTAAAACCTTACGTAAGTTTTTAGCAGAAGAAGCTGAGCCGAACTATCCACAATGGGAGAAAGATCATCTTATTCCACTTGATTTTTGGCGTAAGCTTGGGGAAATGGGTTATCTATGCCCTCAAGTAGAAGAGCAATACGGTGGTCTCGGACTCGATTTTAGTTTCGGCGTAATTATTCAAGAAGAGCTTGAGCGTGTAGGTTCGAGCCTTATTGGCGTTGGTCTGCATAACGATATTGTCGTGCCTTATATTGAGGCATACGGCTCGAATGAGCAAAAATCACGCTGGCTACCGAAATGCGTGACAGGTGAAAATATTACAGCAATCGCTATGACGGAGCCAGGCACAGGTTCAGATTTGGCAAACATCCAAACAACTGCTATTCGTGATGGTGATCACTATATCGTCAACGGACAAAAAACATTTATTACAAATGGGATTCATACAAATTTAGCGGTCGTTGCGGTAAAGACAAATCCTCAGGCAGAAAAAAAACATCGTGGCATTAGCCTTCTTGTCATTGAAGATGGGACACCAGGCTTCACGAAAGGTCGCAAGCTTGAAAAAGTTGGTATGCACGCACAGGATACAGCCGAGCTATATTTTGAAGATTGTCGCGTACCAGTAGAGAATCTCCTTGGTGAAGAAGGTAAAGGCTTTATCTATATGATGGAAAAGCTGCAGCAAGAACGTTTAGCAGTAGCCATCGCCGCACAAACAGCCGCTGAGGACATGCTAGCTTTAACAATTGATTATGTAAAATCACGTGAAGCTTTCGGCAAATCAATTAGCGACTTCCAAAATACGCAATTTAAAATAGCGGAAATGGCAACGAAAATCGAACTTGGCAAATCATTTTTAGAATCTTTAATAGAAGAACATATCGCTGGAAATGATGTTGTGACAAAAGTTTCGATGGCAAAATACTGGATAACAGAAAATGCACGTGAGCTTGCTGTCCAGTGTATGCAGTTACATGGTGGCTATGGTTATATGGAAGAATATAAGATTGCTAGAAGATATCGTGATATTCCAGTCATGTCGATTTATGCAGGTACCAATGAAGTCATGAAAGTAATTATTGCTAAGAATTTAGGATTATAACTGTGAAATTGAGGTGTATGGCTCTTCCGCAGAGGGGTTGATTTCCGTTCCTGAAGACGTCCGAGCTTGGCCGGAGTGACGGATGGATGGCCTGGAGTGACGAATTGTAGCCAAGGCGACGGTTTGATGGGACGGAACGACGGATAGAACTGCCGGAGCGATGGATAGAACCGTCAAAGTGACGGATAGAACTGTCAAAGTCGTGGATAGAACTGTCAAAGTCGTGGATAGAACCGCCAAAGCTGCGGATACCCCGCCATAACGACGGATCAACGATCACAATATTCATAAAGATTCCCTCAAACATTTCATTTTCAACATAACAAAACCAGCGGCAAAATAATAGCCACTGGTTTTGCTTTATGCCGTTGGAATTCGAACGATGACCTTAAATAAATCTCCATCTACCTCTATACTCATACGAGCACCATGCAAATCTACAATAGATTGCGCAATGGCTAACCCTAACCCAGAGCCCTCTGTATGGCGTGAAGCATCGGCGCGCTTAAAGCGTTCAAATAACTCATCGGCATTCTCACTAATTTCATATTTTGCAACGTTCTTAACCGTGAATTCAGCATCACCGTCTGCTGTACGTTTCAATGTTACATAAACCCGTGTACCTTCTAATGCATATTTTAAAACATTAACGATTAAATTATCGATCAATCTCCACCATTTTTGTCCATCCACAATCGCGTAGATTGGCTCCTGTGGTTTTGTCATGCGTAAATCTAAATGCGCCTGTGCTAAGTCTTCTTCATGCTCCCCTACTGCCTGCTGTACAAGCTGCGTTAAATCGACTCGACTGCGATGAAGCTCTATATTACCACTCGCCATTTTAGATACTTCAAAAAGATCCTCAATCAGTAGTTTTAGACGATCTGATTTTTTATCAAGGATATGAATGTATTGCTGGCGCTCTTCCTCAGTAATATCAGGATTTTTCAGTAAATCTGTATACGTAATAATAGACGTTAATGGCGTGCGTAAGTCATGACTAACATTCGTAATAAGCTCTGTTTTTAAACGTTCACTTTTTGCCTGCTCATGCATAGACGTGCTGACACCTTCTCTTAAATGATTAAGGTTTTCAGCATGTTCCGCAAGTGGTGATTTGCCCATTACTTTGACATCATGATTTAAACGCCCTTCTGCCATGTCTTTTGTATCCTTCATAATTCGGTTTAAATAGCCCATTCTTGAAAGGAAAAGAATCATAGCTGGAATACCGATCATCGCACAGATGCCCGATACTAGAAAGGGGAATCCTCCCCCTCTTAGCATAAAAGCAACAAGACTTCCGCCACCAAAAAACGCTGCCCCAATCATGACAATAGCATGTAATCCAATGGAACGATTTAAAAATAAATCCGTAATTGATCCACCTAGTGACCATAAATAGCTAGCTTTTATATTCTCTTCTAATTTCTTTACTGTATTCACTCGATCATACAACCAAATTAGCTGTACAAAGAATAGCATTGCAATAATGATTAAGACACCCAATTTCACCAGCACACTAGTGAAATACTGTACATAGTTGGATTGATAAGTAAACTCAATCGCTTCAAAAGCAATTTCAGATGCTACCAAATAGATGAATGCATTTATTAATAATAATCCCACTTGATAATCAATTTTCATTTTTACAAGAGCTTCTTTTTCCTTTAAACCTCGTACCATCTGCAGTACTTCTTTACGTCCGTTCCATGCAAAAATTGCTGCCACAATACCCGTTAACCATATGAAGTAGTAAATGTATTGCTGGCGTGTAAAATGGTCATATTCCTCCAAGATATTGGCTGCTTGCGCCGTTTTTGTAGAGATGGTGATGGTACCAGTGTAATCAGAAGTTTCCCTTAAACTTTCCGTATCCAAGCTGTTATCCGTTCGATAAAAAATTTGGCTTAAATTATCACTAATATTCCAAGTAGTTAATGGATGTTGTTCATTATACTTAATTTTGTACGCACCACTATCCGAAACATCACCTGAACGATACGTTTTGCCTGTTTCAGTGTTCGTTAATTCATAAGACCAGTAATTATTATTTCTCACAAAACTCTTTGCTTCTTCTTTTACTGCCTTTATATATTGATCAACGAGTTCATTCTTTTGGGCTAGAATTTTTTTACGGACATGCTCATCGTCCTCAAAATTCGCCTTTATATCTTTAATGGTTGTATCTCGCTCTTTCTCAAGCTTTGTTTTTAATTCTGTTGCATTTAAATTAGTAGCTTCTTGAATGCGTTCTTCGTATTGAGCTTTAATATTATCTATCTGTTGTCCTAAGGTTCCATAAAAATTACGATGTTCTTCAATTTCACTCTGTGTCACCACAATTTTACTTTTCAAATCCTCAGCAGTCGGCACATTTAACACTAATGGTCCTATTTCTGACTGAAAATTATCAAGTTCTTGTTGGAAATTACCGGATTGAAAATAGGACTTCCCAATGTATTGGTACCCTACTTTAGAGAACGTAAATATACCGAAAATTACCCAGATTAAACATATAAGAGCGAGAAGAGGTTTCCAATTTTTCAACATGCTTTTAACTCCTCTCTAAAAAATTCTCTCAAGCAATTGTAGCATCCCCGAAGAGCGGGCAGTTACGATCTGATAGGCGTACACACCAAAGTAAATTAGTCCAATAACTCCTGCTACAAACCCTGCAATTGTAGCATACTGCTCTATTTTATTTTTCCATTTTATAGCCAACGCCCCACACCACCTTTAAATAACGTGGATTTTTCGGATCTGCTTCGATTTTTTCACGTATTTTTCGAATGTGTACAGCCACAATGTTTTCTGCATTGTAAGCTTCCTCATTCCACACACGCTCATAAATCTCTCTTATCGAAAATACACGCCCTGCATTTTTCATTAATAGTTCTGTAATTTTATATTCGATTGGTGTTAATCGAATAGGCTCCCCTTCTAAATGAACTTCCTTTGCATCTTCATCTAATACAAGCCCGTCGATTTCCACCTTTGCTGCTTCCTCATTGTACGTCCCAAGTTGTACATAGCGTCGCAGCTGAGATTTTACTCGGGCCAACAGTTCTAACGGATGAAAGGGCTTTGTAACATAATCATCTGCACCTACAGACAGACCATGAATTTTGTCGCCATCCTCCGCCTTTGCACTAAGCATAATAATTGGAATATTACGCTCTTCCCTAATTTTAAACGTCGCTGTTATTCCATCCATATTTGGCATCATAATATCTAAAATTATTAAATGTACTTCATTGTTTTCTAATTTTTCGAGTGCCTCTACGCCGTCAGCAGCTTTAATGACATTGTAGCCTTCATTCTTTAAATAAATTTCAATACCATCACGAATATCTTGATCATCGTCTGTTACAAGAACTGTTAGTTTCGTCATGATATACACCTCGCTCTCAATAAATAGTGTACCTTTTAAATCTTAAAAACCAGTTATTATAAAAATGAAGAATTTCTTAAGGTTTTAATGAGTCTCCTCAACAAAACGTAGATCAACTTAGAGCATATATAAATTAGCTAGTATCGCTTGTCCTCAAAGCATCCTTCTAATGTCAATAACATAGTATCCCTTCTAAACAAGGAATGCTATCAATTGTTCAAATAGTTGTATCGGTTAGACGAATGAATTAGAAAAAAAAGACAACGGACTATTATTACTGCTCTTAGTAGTAATAATAGTCCCTCACAACCACTAATATTAATAATACAGATTTATCCAAAAGCAAACAATTACCATTTTCCTTTTTCTTTCATTTATTAACCCATAGTAGGCTTTCTATTAAAGGGAGGTTATAATAAAAACAACAAAAGGAGCGAAATTATGTATAAAACAATTGAAGAAACAGCCATCGAGCTTGGTATGCCAGAGGATCAAGTACTTCGACTAGTTTACGAGGGCCGTATTCGCTCAGTATACGACGGGGATCAAATACTGATTAATAGCGGACAGTTTAGCACTTATTTTGAACAGTTAGACCGTATTAAAGAGGAAATTGAAATTTGGCGAAATACACCTATTCCAGAGGATATTGATGTTAAAGATGAGGATTAAAAAATGCCTATCATTCAAACAAGTAGAACATTGTTGAGTGATAGGCATTCTTTATTATATTGTTACGACAAACCCTGCTCGCTTACCGATAATTTCTGCGTAATCCTCAACCATTACACTAGCAGTTGGATACATACCTGCGCCAGGTCCAACTAACGTTAATGTACCAATATAATTTGTATCCAATGCCACAGCATTATTGACGTCATCAACTGGATAAAGCGGATGTTCTTTATCCACTAATTGCGGACCAACCTTTGCGACTACTTTACCATCTGCTAACTTCTCAACCTCAGCAACATGGCGATAACGTAAGCCTTTTTCACAGGCTTCTTTTACTTGCTCTGCTGAAATACTATCAATGCCAACTACTTCAACGTCAGCCCAATCTGGTTGTTCGCCAAATGCCAACGCACTTAAAATCATTAATTTTTTAAAGGCATCCTGTCCTGAAATATCATTATATGGATCTGCCTCTGCATAGCCTAAATTTTGCGCTTCTTTTAAGGCCGTTTCGAACGACCAGCCCTGTGAACGCATTTTCGTTAAAATATAGTTAGATGTCCCATTTAAAACACCCTGAATTCGACTAACATCATTGACAAGCAAAATATTTTTCATCGTTTTAATAACTGGTACACCACCAGCAGTTGTTGCCTCAAATCCTACAAAAACACCGTTTTCTTTTGCAAGATCCTGTAGCTCTAAACCTCGCTTTGCAAACATTACTTTATTAGCTGTGATGACATGACATTTATGTTCAACAGCACGCTTTAAGTAAGTAAATGCTGGCTCCTCATTGACGATCGCCTCAAAAACCACCTGCATACCTGGTTCTGCTAAGACTTCATCCATACTAGTTGTCATTAAATGCGCTGTCCCTGGTACACGTTCACGGCTAGTGTCTGTAACTAAAATTTTTGCTACTTCTAGCTCAATTCCTAATTTATTTTTAAGCTCTTCACGCTTTTCATTTAAAATATGGTAAATTCCTTGACCTACCGTTCCAAATCCTAATATAGCTGCCTTTATAGTTGCCATTTGTGTTATTCCCTCCAACTTACATTCCGCAGTTTCATTATAATTATTTCGTCTCAGCTTAATTCGTACAGATTTTGAATTGTGCGCCGACTTTACAAAGCAGGTCAGTTTGCAGTGTTTCTAATACTTCGTCTACAAACAGATATTTAGTCATGGCGTTTCACTTTCACTACAAAAATATTCTGAAAGAAGATACAAAATCGTGAAACACACAAATTCAAATAATTCGAAATTCAACTTAAAGAAAATTGTAACGTAAATACATACATTGCACAAGGGAAATCTCCCTAGTGTGGACATTTGTTTTCTTCAGACGTGCAAAGGAAATCGTTTTCATCCCTTTTATTATATGATTTTTCACTTGATCTATAATAATTGAACAAATATTGACGATTCTTTATAAACAAATAAGGATCATCACCATAGCGTAGGGTTGATTTCCGTCGCGGCTGGCGCTTTCTTACCTTCACTACAATCAACTTATATTTGATATAAATTTTAATAAATGTCATCCACAACTTTTGACGATGATCCCAAAATAAATACCTTTCTTCTATTATATGTATGTAAAATACGTTCATAAAAACTGTTCTTTTGAAATATATGAAAAAAAATTTTTTCAATTATGCCAGTCTATCTTCTCATCTATTTAAAAAGCTCATTCCCTGTAGCAGCAGAGAATGAGCTAAAATATATGAGGGATAATTAACTAGCTTTGGCTAGCAATTTATAACGATAATGTGTTAAAGCTTGTTGCACCAGTATTATCTCCTCCTGCGTAAAGTTAGGTATTGCATACGTACGTTCAACTAATTGAAATGTGCCGTATTTTAAGTAATACTCTGTCGCAGGTAGAGGAATATGACTTGCTCCATAGCTTTCATAAGCTTCGAAAACTTCTTTTACTGTATAGACTTCCTCATTGACATAAACAATCTCCTCAAAAGCAGAATGTCCAAATCTCTCTTGCCATTTACTCTCAACTGACGCAAGTATGTTTTGAATGGACATGTTGTTCACAAACACATGACCTTCATTTAACTCATAAATAAGATAAGATGCAATGTTTTGCGCACTATACACATTTCCCATTTAAAACACTCCTTTATCATCAGTTTTGTAGATAAGAGTAGCTACTGGCTGAGCAACTACTCCTCTTGATATATATTCAAAAGTGGGGGAGCACTTATGAAACTAAGTTAGTTTGATTTGCTGTACCGATCAACAAGTCGGTGCTACAAATACCTCGGATTGGTTCAGGTTGGTAGCCATTCGAACACTTTTCTTATTTCCTAGTATAAAGCAAGGAATTAAATAAGTCAATAATACTTATAAAATTACTAGGTATTAATGTTAAAGAACATCCTTACGTTCACCAAATGAGGCGAGCGGATGATGCAGCAACGTTTTACGCATTACCGGATGAGGCCTATCGAATGAGAAAATACGTAAACGCTACAACATTAGCCAATGTTTTTTATTAAGCTTCTACTTGTTGTTGTGAAGCTGTTACCTGTTCAATAGCTTGTTCTAAATCTGCAATAATGTCCTCTACTGCCTCAAGACCGATGGATAAGCGAATGAGCGACTCGGTTACACCAGTTTGGATTAGTTCTTCAGCGGAAAGTTGCTGATGTGTAGTAGACGCAGGGTGAATAATTAATGATTTGGCATCCCCTACATTTGCTACGTGCGAGAATAATTTCACACTATCAATTAATTTACGCCCCGCCTCACGTCCACCTTTAATACCAAATGTAAGCACTGAACCAAAGCCGTTTCTCAAATATTTTTTGGCTAAATCATGGGTAGGGAAATCTTCTAAGCCATTGTAATTTACATATTCCACAGATGGGTGGTTTCGTAAATATTCGGCTACCGCTAATGCATTTTCATTGTGTTTAGGAATACGCAAATGAAGCGTTTCTAAACCCTGCAATAAATTAAATGCTGCATCTGCACTTAATGTTGGTCCAAAGTCGCGTAGTAATTGCACTCGCAGTTTTGTGGCAAATGCAGCCTCTGCTGTATCAATACCATAACGCAAACCGTGATAAGAAGCATCTGGCTCCGTAAAGCCTGGGAAACGTCCACGTGTCCAATCAAACTTTCCTGCATCTACTACAACGCCACCTAAAGTTGTACCATGGCCACCAATCCATTTTGTTGCGGAATGAACAACAATATCTGCACCGAAATCAATCGGTGTAGAGCCGTACGGTGAAGCAAATGTGCTATCAATAATTAATGGCAAGCCGTTTTCATGTGCTATATTAGCTACCGCTTCAATATCTAATACCTTTAAACTTGGATTACCGTAAATTTCAGCGAATACCGCTTTTGTTTTATCCGTAATAGCTGCGCGGAAATTTTCTGGATTTGTTTCGTCTACGAAAATTGTTTTAATACCGTAGTTTGGTAGTGTGTTGGCGAATAAATTATAAGTACCTCCGTATAAAGAGCTACCCGCGACAATTTCATCACCTGCGCCAGCTAGATTTAAAATGGAAAACGCAATAGCCGCTGCACCAGATGAAAGTGCTACTGCTGCTGTACCGCCTTCTAATAAAGCGACGCGTTTTTCAAAAACATCTACAGTTGGGTTTGTAATTCGCGTGTAAATATTGCCAGCTTCCTCTAAGGCAAATAGACGTTGCGCATGAGCAGTGTCTTTAAAAACAAATGCCGTTGAGCGATATACGGGTACTGTACGAGATCCTGTTACCGGGTCTGGCTCTTGGCCACCGTGTAACAGCAATGTTTCTGGTTTAAAATTTGTCATTGTATACCTCCAAATGGTTATTTTTTTACGATGGTACCGGAGATGAGGAGGATTTTTCAGTAGAAAACAAAAACCCTCTTCAGCTAAGAAGAGGGTTGCGGTTGCAAGTTTTCCTCCCCTTATCTGCCAGATCCAAGTAAGAATCTGTAGGAATTAGCACCTTAGCAAGTTCGTCACTTACTGGTTGCCGGGCATCATAGGGCCTATCCCTCCGCCGCTCTTGATAAGAGTATGAGATTCAATTTCCATCGTTGTTACACAGTATAAACATAGACTTTTTCTCTGTCAACACTAAAATTTTATTTTTTCCGAAACTTCTGTATGCTTTTTTACGTAATACCAACGCATACACTATTTTAGTGTTTACTCTTCTCATCAAAACGTAGGGTTGATTTCCGTTCCGATTGGGCACTTCGCTTTCGCTAGAGCAAAGGTTCCAGGGGGCTCCTGCACTTCACTTCACTTTATTACAATGACGATGTTTTAAAAATATCATCCCTACTTTTTTTGATGAGCCTATTATTTAGAAAGGAGGACCTTTTATGATAAAAGCCATTATCATTTTTCTTCTTGTTGGTTATTTAATTGGCTGTGTTCACGGCTCTAAAGTTGCTCAGTTTTTATCCGGGGTAGACTTAAAAAAGTCAGGTTATGGCAATGCAGGTGCATCTAATGCAACACTTTCCCTTGGATGGAAATACGGCATATTAGTTGCACTGATCGATATCGGTAAAGGCGTTGCCGCTATTCTCGGTACACAAGCCTACCTAACAGATATAACACAATTAACAGAAATACACGCTTGGCTCTTTACCTACATCGTAGCTGCTGGTGTCATTCTTGGACATAATTTCCCATTTTATATGGGCTTCAACGGCGGCAAGGGTACCGCTTCCATCATTGGTATATTACTTGCGATTGATTGGAAAATTGGTTTATTTGCACTCATTTTATTTGTTATTTTATCTTTCCTGACGAACTATTTAATTGTCGGTGTACTTGTATTTTATCTCGTATTTTGCATTGCCACATATTTATGGATTCCTGGAATAGGCCCGACGAGTATAGCCTTATTTCTTGTTGGTATTGCCATCATTTTGCATATCGAAAATATTAAACGATTGACACAGGGAACTGAGCCTAAAGTGACTTCTGCATTCAAAAAGAAAAAATAATAACTTTTGGATTTTTTTGTATTTTTCGTGACCACATATTTTCTCGTAACTGTCCATTATCGCTATAAATAGAGCGTATTTCACACACTAGTTTTCTTTACAATAAATAGACAAATTCCTTTCTTAATAAAGCATTTTACTAGCCGATGTTATAGGAAATAATATCCATGCTTATAGAAAGGATGAAAATGTATGTCTACTTCTGAACAAGCAAAACCGAAACGTAATTTAAAGCCTCTTTGGATTGGATTAGCCTTTGCTTCACTAATTATAATTACATTTTTACCCAACAGTGGCGATTTACCTATAGCTGGACAACGAGCTTTAGCTATTTTAGCTTTCGCGGTCATCCTTTGGGTTACAGAAGCAGTATCCTATCCCGTTAGCTCTGCCATGATTATTGCTCTCGTGACCATCTTACTAGGATTAGCTCCATCAATGGAAGATCCAACGAGAGAGCTAGGAACATCAGATGCATTAAAATTAGCATTGAGCGGATTTAGTAATTCAGCAGTTGCACTAGTAGCAGCAGCACTTTTCCTAGCGGCAGCCATGCAAATTACCAATTTACATAAACGTCTTGCGCTATGGATTCTTTCACTAGTAGGGACAAAAACGAAAGCCATCGTATTCGGTGCTATTTTGGTATCTATTGCACTCGCATTCTTCGTCCCTTCTGCTACTGCACGTGCAGGCGCAGTTGTACCAATACTACTCGGAATGGTTGCGGCATTTGGTCTACCACGTGATAGTCGACTTGCTGCTTTACTCGTCATTACCTCTGTACAAGCTGTTTCCATTTGGAATATCGGTATTAAGACGGCAGCAGCTCAAAATATGGTCGCTTTAAATTTCATCAAAGAACAATTTGGTGTTGATATTTCTTGGGGTGCTTGGTTACTTTATGCTGCCCCCTTCTCGATCATCATGTCAGTGGCTCTATTTTTCATTATGATTACACTAATCAAACCTGAAACAAGTAATATTGAAGGTGGTAAAGAAGTAATCAAAAAACAACTTGCGGAGCTTGGTCCCTTAAAAGCTCCCGAAATTCGATTAATCATTACATCTGTAGTTTTACTATTTTTCTGGGCTGCAGAGGGTAAACTTCACCCATTCGATACGACAACCGTCACAATCGTTGCAATCGCTATTCTATTAATGCCCAAAATCGGAGTCTATTCGTGGAAGCAAGTTGAACCTCATATTCCTTGGGGAACAATTATCGTCTTTGCAGTAGGTATAATGTTAGGAACGGTCTTGCTTAATACAAAAGGTGCATCCTGGTTATCTGATAAAGTATTCGGTTCACTTGGTTTAGATTCTATGCCGATTCTTGCAACAATCGCGCTTGTTACTTTATTTAATATTCTTATTCACTTAGGTTTTGCAAGTGCAACAAGTTTAGCATCAGCACTTGTACCGGTATTTATCGTTCTAGCCTCAACACTAACGACTAATGTCGATCAGGTTGGTTTCGTGATCGTACAACAATTCGTTATTAGCTTTGGCTTCCTTTTACCTATTAGTGCACCGCAAAATATGCTTGCCTACGGTACAGGAGCCTTTACAACAAAGGATTTCTTAAAATCTGGTATCCCCTTAACGATTATTGGATACATTCTAGTTCTGCTATTTTCCGCAACGTATTGGAAATGGATCGGATTATTATAAAAATCCAGGGTTTTCTTTGAATACCTGATCACTTCTCTGGGGCACCTGATCACTTCAGAGGCTTACCTAATCACTTCGTAGGTCTCTCCCCTAATTCCAGAGATACCCGAGCATTTTGGATTACGTTATTAACAATTAAAAGCCTTGAAGGAACAAGTCAACAGTCCTTCAAGGCTTTTTATCACTTAATTATTTGGATAAAGCAGGGTTTTTCATCGTACCATTCTTTGCGTAATTCACATGCCATGAGAGCGCTGTTTCTAAAATGTGTGGTGTATGATGTCCACCTGTTGCTTCATTGGCATCGTTAAAATATTTCCATAATTGCTCACGATATTCCGGGTGTGCGCAGTTATCAATAATGCACCCAACCCGTTCTTTTGGAGCAAGCCCACGTAAGTCTGCTACCCCCTGCTCTGTTACGATAACGTCTACATCATGCTCTGTATGGTCAACATGCGACACCATTGGAACGATACTAGAAATATTTCCGCCTTTCGCATAAGATTTTGTGACGAAAATACCTAATCGCGCATTACGTGCAAAATCTCCAGAGCCGCCAATTCCATTCATCATTTTTGTTCCTGAAACATGCGTAGAATTTACGTTCCCGTAAATATCCACTTCTAATGCTGTATTAACAGAAATTAATCCGAGTCGGCGAATAATTTCTGGCTGGTTAGAAATTTCTTGCGGACGTAATACAAGTTTATCTGCATATTTCTCAAAATTACCATAAACTCGTTTTCCAACTTCCTCGGAAAGAGTGATCGAAGTAGCAGATGCAAAGTTTACCTTCCCTGCATCAATTAATTCGAATACTGCATCTTGCAACACTTCTGAATAAACTTCTAAATTCTCAAACTCTGAATCTTTAAAACCTAATAAAACGGCATTTGCTACTGAGCCTACACCCGATTGAATCGGTCTTAAGCTAGTCGTTAAACGACCTACCTTAATTTCTTCACGAAGGAAATTTAATAAATGATTAGCCATAATATCTGTTTCTTCATCCGCAGGGACGATTGTCGATGGCGCATCTAAAATATCCGAAATCACAATACCTTTTACTTTATTTAAATCTAGTGATATACCAATTGTGCCAAGGCGATCGGATACATTTTGTAATGGAATTGGATCACGCTTCCCCTGTGGTCCAGGTATTAAAATATCGTGGATACCCTCTAACGCATCAAGCTGAGCTACGTTCAACTCAATGATTATTTGATCTGCCTCTTGCACAAAAATAGGAGAGTTACCAACTGAAGTTGTAGGAATTAGTAAGCCGTCTTCTGTAATAGCAGACGCTTCAATAATCGCAAAATCAATAGGACCAATAATACCTTGGCGTACTAGCTCCGCATTATGTGATAGATGCGCATCAACGAATGTAATCTCACCACTGTTGATTTTATTACGAATACCAGCATCCGCTTGGAACGGTCCACGTTTGCGAATAACGCCAGCTTCCGCTAAGTATTGGTCAACTTCTGGGCCAAGTGATGCACCTGTATACACATCTACCTGGAAGCTCTCTTTTTTAGCTTTCTCCACAAGCGCAAGAGGTACCACTTTAACATCACCTGCACGGGTAAATCCGCTCATCCCAAGTACCATACCATCCTTAATCCAAGACGCTGCTTCTTCTGCTGTTACAACCTTGCTTCGTAGCTGTTCATTACGAAGCTTTTTCGCCACCTTCTCTTCCATCCCTTATTCCTCCGTCCCACTTTATTTTGTCCAACTATCCGGTTTACTCATTTTGGTATAGTCATCCATTTATTAGAAATCCAACCAAATGAACCGCCACCATAATTTTAAACTATTTAGAATTTTTAATCTATAACTAACAAAATATTTTATTTTACGAGAAATTCTATGCATTCGCAAATTATTTAAAAATAATTTCAACATCGGAAAAATTCGATTTTGACGAAAAAGCGTGATATGCTTTTGATATATTAAAGGGAAAAGGGGATTTTTTTGATGGTAAAAGAATTATTACGTAACCACTCTTCAGTTCGTATTTATGATGGAAATCCGATTTCAAAGGAAATTATTGAAGAATTAATTGCTACTGCTCAAATGGCGGCTACATCACATTTTGTACAAGCTTATAGTGTTATTTGGGTAACTGATGAGGAGAAAAAAGAAAAATTAGGGATGCTCTCTGGTAATCCCCGTCAATATGAAACTTCTGGCGGCGCATTTGTCTTCTGTGTAGATTTCAAACGTCTTCAATCAGCAGGCAAATTAGAAGGTGTAGACATTGTCGCTGATTCCGCAGAAAATGTACTTGTTGGAGTAGCTGATGTATCATTATTCGCGCAAAACTTTGTGGTTGCTGCAGAATCTATGGGATATGGAATTTGTTACATCGGAGGAGTGCGTAATAAGCCTGAAGAAATAAGCGAACTATTTAATCTACCTGAATACGTTTTCCCTCTATTCGGCTTAACAATTGGGGTTCCCGCACGTCGTAATGAAGTAAAACCTCGTTTACCTGTTGCCGCGGTATTACATGAAAATGAATACAATACAGAAAAATATGAGGAACTTTTACCAGCTTATAACGACACAATGGAAGCATACTATAATAATCGCTCATCCAATCGAAAAATTGATAACTGGACAAAGCAAATGGCAGATTTTTTAATTGAACAACGCCGTCCCCATATCAAAGATTTCTTAGCGAAAAAGGGTTTTAATTGGAAATAATCTCATCAATAAAAAAGTGGAGTTACATTCGCATGATAGTAACTTCACTTTTTTATATTTTATTTTTAATACACTAGTTTTCTTTAGCTTTTAAAAGCAATGATACATCAAAGGGAATAAATCAATGAACTTTTAAACAAAGAGGAGAGTCCATATGGAAGTAGTATATTTTGCAGGTGGATGTTTATGGGGAGTACAAGCATTTATAAAAACTTTACCTGGAGTTAAGCTTACGGAAGCAGGAAGAGCTAATGGAACAAGTCATACACTTGAGGGTATTTATGATGGGTACGCCGAATGTGTAAAAACAGGATTTGATCCGACAGTTGTAACAATAAAAGAATTAATGGGATACTTTTTTGAAATCATTGACCCATATAGTTTAAATAAACAAGGACAGGATGTTGGCGAGAAATACAGAACAGGAGTATATAGTGAAAAGCCTGAACACTTAAAAGAGGCGAAGGCGTTTCTTAGTGAGAGAAATGATTACAGCCTTATAGTTGTTGAAGTATTACCTCTTACAAACTATATGAGAAGTGCAGAAGAACATCAAGATAGGTTAGCTAGATGTCCAGATGATTATTGTCATATCCCAGAAGAAATATTAAATAGGTATAAGTAAGGGAGATTATTAAAAGATTGTTTATGAAATGCGACTTGGAGAATAAGAAATTTGTCTCATTAAACCCTCAACGTTGTATAAACTGTTTACTATATTACAGGAAAAGAAAGCATTTTGATCACTCATTGTTCAATATACTTTCTTTTTTTATTATAAGGCTCTATTGAATATGCAATAAAGTTTTTACAGAAAGAACTTCCAAACAACATCGGTATTGCTTGTTGTCAATCTTGCCTTATGTTTGTTAACTGTACTTTTATAAACAGATTTAGAAGATAAATTAGACGTAAGCTATCATACGTATCAGTCATTTCAAACACAAATTAAAAACTTCTTAGTATCAGCCTTAAGATCCCTTCGTTTCCCAACACATTTGGAGATTAGCAGGAACCAATATGTTTTGATTAACTGACTAAAAAATCGCAAAAAAAAGCCGAGGAATAAATCCTCGACTTATTTAAGTGCCTAGCGACGTCCTACTCTCACAGGGGGAAGCCCCCAACTACCATCGGCGCTAAAGAGCTTAACTTCCGTGTTCG
>NZ_JALNLQ010000017.1:0-59342 GCF_023337835.1 Lysinibacillus sp. Bpr_S20 | reverse complement strand
CAGGATCAAACTCTCCATAAAAAGAAATTTGATTAGCTCAAATTGTTTTGCTGGCATCATGTTTGATGTCCAAAATTGTGTTTTGTTCACTAACTCAAGGTTATCTACTAAAAACTTTATTGATTACGTTTTGCTTGTTCAGTTTTCAAGGTTCATATCGTCGTTGTTTTAACTCAACAACTTTTATATTATAACACTTTTGTTTTTCGTTGTCAACTCTTTTTTTAGAAGTGTTTTTACCTCGTTTCAAAAGTAGCAACTCTTATATAATACCACTCTAGGATTTCAATGTCAACATCTTTTTTAGATGTCTTTTTAAATCCGTTTCATTTCTTGCGTCGTCTTAACGACAAGTAATAATTTATCACGATTCCAATACAACCGCAAGTGTTTTTTGCTATAAATTTATCTTTTTTTATAAATTTAGAATTAGTGAGCTATTTTACGGTTTTTCGAGCACTAAATAATTCTTATAATCTTCTAGCTATCACTATATTTGTTTTACTATACATCTCTTTCTCATAAATCTCAACAAACTAAATAAGAAGAATATAAAAATAGTTCCTTTTCCAACGATACTTTCTTACGCTTTCCTTTGTAAAGCATTTAAAATATCAAATACACATTGTTACTCTAACAAATACTTAACTGCGAAAAAAAGGAGCCAAAGTGATTCTCCTGCACCTCGACTCCTACTTATTCATGTTTATTACTGTTTAACTTATTGTTTTGCTAAACAAAACTAGAAAAAAGAAATCATACTAAGATACAATACTATGCTCCCTTTTCAAATGCGGTAGTCAAAATTAGAAAGTTACAAACCTACCAATTTTAATTACTTTGTTTATCAACAATGTCTAGGCACCAAGTGAAATTATCCCATGCCGAATACCAGCCGCTGAAAATTTCCGAGGAATCATCCCAACGGACATCGAATTTCTTCTGACCGTTTATATCCACTAAATATAAAGAAAGAGTTGGATCTGACTTAGAAACCGCCAATTTCATACCATGTTCAAGCTCTTCTTCAGTTAACAGAACATCTGAGACTGAGCGTACTTGTGCCTGTTCAAATACTGGTTTGTTAAAGATTTTATAATTCATTATAAGCCTCCATTAAACTTCTAATAATTTCTATTTCTACTTTATGTGCAAATTATAGAACTCTAAAAGTATACCTTATATTCGTTCATCATTTAAATACTCTACTTAATTCTTTTAATTTTAACATCCGGTAGAGATAGAAAACAGGAGTCTTAGCGCTTTTCTGCACCTCGACTCCTGCTTTTAACCCGAAATAACTATTTAGTAATATGACGCATCGTTGGGAATAATAATACGTCGCGAATTGATGGTGAATTTGTAAGAAGCATGATTAAGCGGTCGATACCAATACCTAATCCACCTGTTGGAGGCATACCATATTCTAATGCTTCAATGAAATCATTGTCCATTTCGTGCGCTTCATCATTACCCGCTGCTTTTTCAGCTAACTGAGCTTCAAAACGTTCACGTTGGTCTATAGGATCATTTAGTTCTGTAAAGGCATTTGCATGCTCACGTCGAACGATAAATAGTTCGAAACGGTCTGTGAAACGCTCGTCCTCTGGATTTTTCTTTGCTAGAGGTGAGATTTCTACTGGGTGACCGTAAACAAATGTAGGCTGAACAAGCGTCTCCTCAATCTTTTGCTCGAAGAACTCATTAATAATATGCCCTACCTCATGTGTTTCCTTAACTTCTACTCCATGCTCTTTAGCAAGCGCTTGTGCTTGTTCCTTCGTCATAGGTTGCCAGAAGTCTACACCAGTAGCTTCTTTTACTGCATCTACCATATGAACTCGTTTCCAGCCTACAGCAAGATTAATCTCATCTTCACCGTATTGAACTGTAGTAGTACCTAGAACCTCTTTAGCTACATGAGCAATAAGGTTTTCAGTTAGAGACATAATATCTTTGTAATCCGCATAAGCTTCATACAGCTCTATCATTGTGAATTCAGGATTGTGACGTGTTGAAATCCCTTCATTTCGGAAAACACGACCAATTTCGTACACTTTCTCTAGTCCACCAACAATAAGACGTTTCAAATGCAGTTCGATTGCAATACGCATATATAATTCCATATCAAGTGCATTATGGTGTGTAATAAACGGACGAGCCGCTGCACCACCAGCTATTGTATGAAGCATTGGTGTTTCAACTTCTAAATACCCTGCGTTATCTAAATAATTGCGAATAGCACGGATAATTTTAGAACGTGTAATGAATGTTGTTTTACTATCCTCATTCGTCATTAAATCTAAATAACGTTGACGGTAACGTTGCTCAACGTCTTGTAAGCCGTGGAATTTTTCTGGCATAGGACGTAAAGCTTTTGATAGGAATGTAAATTCTTCAGCTTTTACTGAAAGCTCCCCTACTTGTGTTCGGAATACATTACCACGAATCCCTACGATATCGCCTAGGTCAGCTTGTTTAAATAATTCATATGCTTCTTCGCCAACATGATCTTGACGAACGTAAATTTGAATTTGGCCACCTAAATCTTGAATATGTGCAAAGCCCGCTTTCCCTTTACCGCGTTTTGTCATAATACGACCCGCAATAATTACCTCTTGTAGGTTTTCTTCCAGCTGCTCTTTTGTTTGATCTGCAAATTGTTCACGCACTTCAGTTGATAAATGCGTACGTTCAAAACGACTACCAAATGGATCTTGACCATTATCTCGAATAGCCGTCATTTTTTGGCGTCTCACCAAAAGCTGATCATTTAATTCTTCTATGTTTGACACTTGTTTCACTCCTTATTAAATTGTCCGTGTTGCGTTTACGTCCATAATATTTCTATTGTACACAATTTTATTGTTGTAATCATCTGTTTCGGTTTAATTTCCATAACAGAAGAAATAATTAATAATTCTAAAAACTAATGTTGACAGAAAAATAGACGTCTCAAAACGAACAGTGAGACGCCTCTTTCATTTAATCTTTATACCTTGGCATAATTGCGTATGAAATCAGATGAAAGAAGTTATATAATTAATTCTTTCGTTCCTGGTACTATTAATTTAGATTCAAGCTCTTCATAGTCTTGTACAAGTCCATTTAATAATACACGAAGCTCTGCCGCAGTTTCTGTTTGGTTAATCTCTTTTCGCGCTTTACCGTTACCGCGAATACCTTTTAAATACCACGAAGCATGTTTACGCATTTCACGTACGGCCACAGATTCTCCCTTTAATTGCATAAGGCGTTCAAAGTGAAGCAAGCATACATCAATTTTTTCACGTACACTTGGCTCTTCCTTTAGCTCACCAGTTTCAAGGTATTGAACTGTACGATAAATCATCCACGGATTCCCTAAAGCAGCGCGTCCAATCATGACTGCATCTACCCCAGTAGTATCAAGCATACGTTTTGCATCTTGGGGCGTTTCTACATCACCATTACCGAGCACAGGAATCTTTACATTTTCCTTTACTTGACGAATGATATCCCAATTCGCTTTTCCTTCGTACATTTGCACACGAGTACGTCCATGAACAGCTATCGCTGAAGCACCAGCGCGTTCGGCAGCTTGTGCGTTCTCAACTGCAAAGATATGCTCGTCATCCCAACCAATACGCATTTTTACGCTGACAGGTTTTTTAACCGCATCGACAACAGCCGCTACCATTTCATATAATTTATCCGGGTCTAAAAGTAAACGAGCGCCCGCTTCACATTTAATAATTTTATTCACTGGACAGCCCATATTAATATCGATAATGTCAGCAGTTGTATTTTCATCTACATACTTAGCCGCTTCCACTAGCGTCGTCTTATCCCCACCAAAAATTTGCAACGAAAGTGGATTTTCACGCTCATCAATATATAGCATACCTAATGTTTTCTCGTTCTTTTGGACAATTCCTTTATCACTAATCATTTCTGCATATACTAGCCCTGCTCCGAACTCCTTAACAGTTAAACGGAAAGCAGAGTTACAAATCCCTGCCATTGGCGCTAATACGACACGGTTGTCCATGACTATATCGCCAATTTGAAACGGCTTCTCCGTTGTCTGACTCAATGTTGTCCTCCTTCTATAGGTTTTCACCTATTTCTATATATATCTATCGTTAATGCTATGCAATTATAGGTAATACACCAATAATCCTTGACCACTGGATTAGCAACTTAATGAACGGACTGCATCATTTTCAGCTCTGCTGTTGCTTGCCATAAAGTAACGCCTTCCTCTTCACAGTCCAACTGTTCCATTATATCATGTGCCCTTTGCAGTTGTTTTCCAACTGGTACAGGCGTAATTTCTATCAATGGTACTAACACGAAAGCTCGCTCATACATTCTTGGATGCGGAACAATTAAGCTTTCTGTTTCAATATTTTCGTGATTGAAGAGCAAAATGTCAAGGTCTATGATCCGAGGACCCCATCGAAATTCACGAACACGTCCTAGTTCACTTTCAACCCACTGGCAAGTTTTTAGCATTTCGGAAGATGAATAACTCGTTTTAATATGAACAGCAATATTTAAAAAGTCTGCTTGGTCGGTGTAGCCTACGGCAGCTGTTTCATAAACAGATGAAATGTGTACAACTTCAATTTCCTCTTTGCCTTTTAAAAGGCTAACAGCATGTTGTAAATTGTCCAATCGATCTCCCATATTTGTACCAATCGATAAATACACATCATTCATTAGTAATCACCTCTCGTTACCTCTACCGATACTTCTTTATAATAGCCATGGATTGGTGGGTCTGGTTTAATAAGCTCCACGCGAACACCCTTAACCTTTTCTGGGTACGTTTCTAAAATACAATTTGCTATTTTCGATACAAGTGCTTCAATAAGCTTGAATGGCTCGCCTTCTACGATATCACGGCATAATGCATAAACCTCTGCATAATTCACCGTGTAATCCAAGTCATCAGTCTCTCCAGCCTTTGTCATATCTACAGCAAGTGAAACATTAGCACGGAAGCGTTGACCGAGTGTTGTTTCTGCTGCCAAAACACCATGATACCCATAAAACTGCATATCTTTTAAATGAATATAGTCCATCACGCTTCCTCCTTGTAAATACGTTTACCAACTAAAATATCAGCCATATGTGTAGCTCGTGCCATTTCCTTTACATCATGCACACGAATCATATGACATCCTTTTTCAATACCGTAAACAACTGTTGCACCTGTACCTTCAATACGCTCCTCAACAGGCAGCTTTAAGACATTACCAATCATCGATTTGCGTGAAGTCGCTAGTAAAACAGGATAACCCATTGCTACTAAATCCTCTAAATGCTGCATCATTTTTATATTTTGAGCGGTAGTTTTCGCAAAGCCTATACCCGGATCTAAAATAATATGATTGTCTGGTATACCTGCATTTCGGGCAATAGCAATACTTTTCTCTAAGTCTGCCTTTGCAGTCATCCAGAAATCAGCACCATAATCAGTGTTATCTCGATTATGCATTAAAATAATAGGTACATTTAAATCTGCAGCAACCTGTGCAATATCAGGTTCAGCTTGCGCTCCCCAAATATCGTTAATAATATGCGCACCAGCTTTAATGGCTGCACGAGCTACGTTCGCTTTATACGTATCAACAGATATAATTGCTGGCACTTCGGCTACTAATGCTTGAATAACTGGTACAATTCGCGCAATTTCATCTTCATCGGAAATACGCTCATAACCTGGCCGTGTTGATTCCCCGCCAACATCAATAATTTTAGCACCCTCTGCTACCATTTTTTTCGCTTGTACAACTGCAGCTTCAACCTTATTGTACTTTCCTCCGTCTGAAAATGAATCCGGTGTGACATTTAAAATACCCATCACAAAAGTTTCTGCTGTATAGTCTAACGTGATACCGTTAATTGTTAATGGTGTTTTATATTTTTCTAGCATGTTAACTCTCCTTCTATTCTTGTCCCACTTCATTGACAAATGCTTCATGTAAACGCGAATAAACAGGTCCTTTATTGCCTAATAATTGCTGGCTCTCTAATGTAAGGATTGGAACAAGCTCTTGTATAGAGTTAGTAATAAAGCACTCTGAGCTTTGCTCTATATCCTCTCTAGTAAAGAAACCTTCTTTCACCTTAATCCCCAGAGATTGTGCTCGCTCAATTACCCACGCTCGGATAATTCCAGGTAAAATACCAGTCTCTAAAGAAGGCGTATATAGTATATCATCTTTCACCCAAAAGATATTTGATGTTATCCCTTCAGCAACAAAGCCCTCTTCCGTTAAAAAGAAGCCCTCTTGTTGCGCTAAAGATGGCATCTCAAAACGTCCAAGAACGTTATTGCCATAATGGTGCGACTTTACTCGGAGCCCTTTTTCAGGTGTGTTACGCGGTGTTACAAGCCATTGTGCGTTTTTTTCCATACCTCGAGGTGTATCATGTAATTCTTTGCGAAAAACAATAATATTCGGATTTCTATATTCAGTAGGTTGTAAACCTATACTATGCTCTCCAGCTGAGACATTTATACGGAAATACCCATCCTGTCCATTGGCCTGTTCATTTAATTGTTGAACAACCTTTAACAAATCCTCTTCAGCATACGGCATATGAATACGATATTGAGAAAGCGCGTTTTGCAACCTTTCCATATGCGCTTCCCAGCAAAACACCTTTCCCTTATACGTTCGAAACGTTTCAAAAAAGCCTAACCCGTATAAAAATCCATGATCAAATGGTGAAATGCGCAAATCCTGCGCCGCCATGTAGTCTCCATTCATCCAGCACAGCATCTACTTTGCTCCCCCAACATACAAATCTACAAATTGGCGTAGAAGTTTTTTACCTTGCTCCGTCATAATCGATTCAGGATGATATTGCACTCCCTCAATTGGATAGTCCTTATGACGTATACCCATAATTTCGCCTTCTTCTGTCCATGCCGTCACTTCAAAACACGCCGGTAATGTTTCTTTTTCTACTATTAACGAATGATAGCGTGTTGCGGCAAATGGATTTGGCATCCCTTTATGCAAACCTATTTCATCATGTAACACCGGTGATGTTTTACCATGCATCAAACGCTCAGCCCGTATAACATTCCCTCCGAATACTTGAGCAATAGCCTGATGGCCAAGACAAACGCCTAAAATCGGAATATTTCCCGCGAAATACTTAATAATGTTCAGACTTTCACCCGCTTCATTCGGGCTACATGGGCCTGGCGAAATAACAATCATATCTGGAGCAAGCCGCTCTATATCTTTCACTGTCAATACATCGTTTCTCTTGACCACTAATTCATGGCCAAACTCCCCGAAATATTGTGCAAGGTTATACGTAAAAGAATCGTAGTTATCAATCATTAAAATCATTTTGCTCGCTCCTCTGCCATTGCCTTTGCTTGCCACATTGCTTTCGCTTTATTCAAAGATTCTTGGTATTCTCTTTCCGGAACAGAATCAATAACAATCCCTGCTCCAGCCTGAATATGCGCTACTCCATCTTTAACAAATGCTGTACGAATAACGATATTAAATTCCATATCACCAGTAAAGCCTAGCCAGCCAATTGAACCCGTATATAATCCTCGTCTTACAGGTTCTAATTCTTCAATAATCTCCATCGTACGAATTTTCGGTGCACCCGTTATTGTCCCACCCGGGAACATAGCACGGATAACGTCTGCATTGGTTTTCCCTTCAGCTATTTCTCCTCGTACATTGGAGACAATGTGCATCACATGTGAGTAGCGTTCAATTACCATGAACTCATCTACTTCAACCGTCCCGTATGTAGATACTCTCCCTAAATCATTACGCTCTAAATCAACAAGCATTACATGTTCAGCACGTTCCTTATCGTTATCAATCAATTCCTGCGCTAATGCTAAATCCTCTTCCTCGGATCTTCCTCTAGGTCGTGTACCAGCGATTGGTCGAGTAGACAACTCATTACCGTGACGCTTCACCAAAAGCTCAGGAGAACCAGAAACAACAGCAAAATCCGGAGCTTCTATATAAGCCATGTACGGTGAAGGATTAAATGCACGTAATGCTTCATATACATCCATAGCAGTCGCCTTTAACTTTTTAGATTGACGTACTGACAAATTCACTTGAAATACATCACCTTGCGCTATGTATGTTTGGATTTTACTTACCGCTTCCTCAAAGGCAGTTCCAGCAAATGATACTAATAATTCACTTTCGTCATTTACTATTTCTACAGCGCTTGTTTTTTCAAATTTACGTCTAAGCAGTCCTTCTTGTGCGGCCACTTGCCACTCATTAGCCCATTCTTCCAAATTCACATTACAGTCTGTTAGCTTCATAAGCGTTACTTTATTTGTTTTCGCATCGTGTACTGCCCAGCAATCAAAAATATAAAAATAAATATCTGGTATATGTAGATCATCTACAGCATTATTAGGTAACATTTCAATTTTACGAGCATAATCGTATGCAACAAATCCGATAGCTCCACCTTGAAAAACAGGAAGCTCCGCATTATATAAAATGTGATAGTTCTCCACTAATTTCTCTAACAAAGCAAGAGGCTCACCGATTAAATTTTCCATCTCACCATTTCGCCAATTTACAAGCAAACCATTCTCGATCGATTGTGCTGTAGCTAGCGGATTCCAAGCAGCTATTGTAAAATTCCCTCCGCGTCCACTTTCTAAAAATACATGTGCTTGTTCTGCTTCTGTTTGCTTCTTATAACTATAAAAAAACGAGTCTGCATCCATCGATATTGTTTTCGTCAGTATTGTCTTCAAGTTGCTATTCCCCTTTAAGTCATATGATGTGATTCCATCTTAACGTGAATATTGCCTGGAAGCGAATATTTTTCAATTTAAGCACTGTATGTTTCTACATTCGGAAAGATATAAATAACAACAAAAAAAGACTCCTCTTAAAGGAGCCTTACGAACAAATAGATTAGTCTTCAAATTGATATAAAGGTGTAGATAAATAACGTTCTCCGTTAGAAGGTACGATTGCAAGAACATTCGAGCCCTTCCCTAAACGTTTTGCCGCTTCAATCGCAACATGAATAGCTGCACCTGATGAAATACCGCATAAAATGCCTTCTTCACGCGCTACTTTACGAGCTACCTCGAAAGCAATCTCATTTTCAACCGGGGCTACAGAAGAATAGACATCTGTATCTAACACTTCTGGTACGAAGCCAGCTCCAATACCTTGAATTTTATGAGGCCCTGGTTGCCCACCTGAAAGCACTGGTGAATCTTTTGGCTCAACCGCAATAATCTCAATATCCGGATATTTCTCTTTTAGCACTGCCCCCGCACCCGTAATTGTACCACCAGTACCGACACCAGCAACAAATGCATCTAATTTTAAACCATCAAATGCTTCTACAATTTCCGGACCAGTTGTTAAACGGTGAACAACAGCATTAGCTGGGTTCGTGAATTGCTGTGGTAAGAAGTAGCCTTGTTCAACAGATAATTCTTCTGCTTTTGCAATTGCCCCTTTCATACCTGCTGGCCCAGGTGTTAATACAAGCTCTGCACCATATGCACGTAATAAGTTACGACGCTCTAAGCTCATTGTTTCTGGCATTACTAAAATCGCTTTATAACCTTTAGCGGCAGCAATCATCGCAAGACCAATACCCGTGTTACCAGAAGTAGGTTCGATAATTGTACCACCTGGCTTTAATGTACCGTCTTTTTCAGCCGCTTCAATCATCGCTAAAGCTAAACGGTCTTTCACTGAGCTTCCCGGGTTAAAATATTCTAATTTTACATAAACAGTACCTTCGTTTTCACCTGTTGCATGATTTAACTTAACAATTGGTGTTTTACCAACTAATTCAGCTACTGAGTTTGCTAATCTACTCATATATCAATCCACTCCTAATCCCTACTATTTTTATAGGTTTTACTTAATTTTGATTTTATCAATTTTTCCATTCGATTGTCAATAAATATAACTTATATTTTCAGAATATTTATTGACATCGTTCCATAAACCTTTTCATCTTGTCGAAATTCTTCATAAGATTTTTAACCGACATATGCGAATGAAGGGAAATAAAAATCTGCTCAATATCCTAGGGGTGACGTTACTCCATTGACGCTAAACGTCTGCAGGGGTTCCCCTGACTCACTTTCCCCGCAGATATCTTGCAGATTCTTTAACTTCTTTCAGTAGATGTTTTTTTGTAACGAAAGAGCTTAGTGACAGATACAGAAGCCTCCCACCTCTAAAGATGGTGAACTGAAAGAAGTTAAAGCCTTCGATCTGCAGGCTACAATTATGTTATGCCATAATTGATACTCATTTCAGAGCAATCTGTTATTTACCTTTTTTCGATTCACCATAATACCAAGTTGCATTAAATTCAGACCAAAACGTTTCCGGTGTAACATGTTGTGGCAATTGCTCTAACGCGAGCTCACGTTCAATATGTTCTTTCACATCGTCATATGTAAAGGATTGTCCTTCTGTTATCTCTTGAACTTGTACAATTCCGTAATGACCATTAGCAAGCTTAAATGCTTTACTAACCTCATTTGCTTTTAAAGCCTTTACTGCTTTTAAAATGGCAGGATCGACATTTTCTTGATTTTCTGTAAGGAAACCAATATCTCCACCTAAGCTAGCTGACGCACTATCTACTGAAATTTCACGTGCTAGCACCGAAAAATCAGCGGGATCTTTTATTTCACTTAATGCTTCCTCAGCAGCTTTTTTTGAATTCACTTCTATAAGATTCGTACGATAGCTTGTCTTCGTATTGTACAGTGCCTGATTTTCCTCATAATATTTTTTAATACTACCTTTTTTTATAACCACATCTTTTGTCAGTACCTTATCCAAAATAAGCTGTGAGCGGATTTTTTGTCGCAGCTGCTCTGAAGAAAGGTTTTGCATCGCAGTATCAAATTTATCTTGAGCAGAACGCATTAAGGCTAATTCTAAATCAATCTCCTTATCCGTTACTTGTATTTTAAACTTTTTAGCTGCCTTCTCCATTACCGATTCATTCACTAAATTTTGTAACGTCTCTTTACCATAGCGTTCTTCCATGGCAACCATCCACTGTTGACGTGTAATACTATCCCCGTCAACGGTAGCGACTTGCTCGTCGCTACCTATTTCCTGGTCTTTATTAGGAATTAACCAAGTAATGAACCATAAAATGTTTCCTAATAATAAGATTGCAATAACTGTTAAAGCCGGTTTTGTCTTAAGACGGCGTTGCAATAAGGGCGTTTGGTTGGGTGTTGTAGTGGTTACAGGTCGTCGATTACGCGTTGAGCTCATCGATAAATCCTTCTAACTCTTCTTTTGAGAAGTAGTATTTTTCTAAACAGAAGTGACATTCTGCTTCTGCTTCACCATCTTCTTCAATCATTTCTCTAATTTCCTGTGTCCCTAACCCTAAAATCGCTGCACCAAATCGCTCTTTTGAACATTGACATTTAAATTCTACCGGCATGGAATCTAAAATTTGTAGATGACCTTTTCCTAATACAGCTTCTAAAATTTGTTCAGGTGTAAAACCTTTTTCAATCATTTTTGAAACAGGCTCTATTGTAGAAAGATGCTGCTCAATTTCATTGATTGTTTCTTCCTCACAACCTGGCATTAATTGAAGGATAAAGCCACCAGCTGCCAGAATTGTGTTATCAGGGTTTACTAAAACGCCTAATCCAACTGACGAAGGTACCTGCTCTGACGTAGCAAAATAGTAAGTAAAGTCCTCAGCAATTTCACCTGATACAATCGGTGTTTGTCCAGAGAACATATCTCTTAAGCCTAGATCTTTTACGATTGTTAATGCACCCTCAGTTCCAACACCTGCTCGAACATCAAGCTTGCCGTGCTCATTTAAATCGAAATGAACGTGAGGATTTGTTACAAAGCCACGAACTTCACCATGCGCGTTACTGTCAATTACCATTGGACCGATTGGACCGTTCCCCTCAATTTTAACGGTGATTTTTTCCTCACCCTTTAACATAGCGCCCATCATCACCGTAGCAGTCATAGAACGGCCTAGGGCAGCCGATACAACAGGCCATGTATTATGACGACGTTGCGCTTCTCCTACAGTTGCTGTTGTACAAGCTGCAAAAACGCGAACCTGTCCGTTAAACCCTAAACCTCGTACTAAATAGTCTTTCATAAATGAAAAGTCCCTCATTTCTTATTGATTACGTTTATATAGCTTATATAAGCCTTTTAATGTTAAAAACGGGTCGACTACATCAATAACTTGTGTCTCCCCAGCAATTAAATTCGCTAATCCTCCAGTAGCAATTACTAAAGGTTCTTCCTTACTTTGTGCTTTCATGCGATTAACAATTCCCTCAACTTGTCCAACAAAGCCATAAAAAATTCCGGCCTGCATAGCAGATACGGTTGTCTTTCCAACAATATGTGTAGAACGCAATATTTCAATACGCGGCAATCTAGCTGCCTGTGTATAGAGCGCCTCTGTTGAAATCGAAATACCCGGAGCGATAGCACCGCCCATATAATCGCCTTTTTCGTTTAAATAACAGTATGTTGTAGCAGTACCAAAATCAACGATAATCAGTGGTCCTTTATAAACATCAAGCGCTGCAATAGCGTTCACTATGCGGTCTGACCCAACTTCACGTGGGTTTTCATATTTAATATTTAATCCTGTTTTCACACCTGGTCCTACAACGAGTGGTTTTTTGCGAAAATACTTTTGACACATCGCTTCTAACGAAAACATTATCGGTGGTACAACAGAGGATATAATAATGCCTGTAATCTGTTCAAATGAAATGCCTGCATGATTAAAGAAAGATAATACTTGCATTGCGTATTCATCTTCTGTTTTATGAAGGTCTGTCACCATACGCCAATGGAAAGCCAATTGATCGTTGTCATCATAGACACCTAATACGATATTCGAATTTCCTGCATCTAAAACTAAAATCATGGTCGATGCCTCCTATTTATTGCCCCTCATCGTAATTGTACCTGTCACTATGCAATTGATACAACTAAAACAATGCATACTCATGCACAAAATGTAAAGTTAAAACACTTTAGAAAATGATACCACACTTTTATTCCTACGAAATAGCATTCATCTCACTACAAAATGGAGTCACCCTCATCATGGGTATCTCCTTTCAATAATTTATTTCCTATCACCAAAACGTGGGGTTGATTTCCGTTCCGGCTGGGTGCTTTGTTGCTGTCGCTTCGCTTTCGCACAGATAAAACATTGCCGCTGACGCTTCGCTTTCGCGCAGAGCAGAGCTTCCTGGGGGCGTCCGATGAGCCGCTTCACTCGCGTTGCTCGCTCCAGGGTCTCGGGCCAACAGATGTCTTTTGCGCGAAAGCGTAGTGCAACGTAGCGGCAGCAGAGGGTTTTGTTTGTGCGAAAGCGTAGCGACAGCAACAGCACCGATGTTGGTCACGAAGGCGTTATCACAGGATGTGATGATTTTAGCCTTCGTTCCTCTATTGCTGATCCCCAAGGAGTCACCCAGCCTCCACTTCAATCAACTTATCCGCATGACATACGTTTTAAACAAAATGACATCCAACTTTTTAGTTTGAGCGGAACCTTTTCAGGAGTTATTGACCAACTTTTAAATTTTATCGACCAACTTTTACGTTTTATCTACCAACTTCTGAATTTTATCGACCAACTTTCACGTTTTATCACCTAACTTCTAATTTTTATCGACATCCACCTTCCGAAGAGCAAAAAGGATTCACACACAAAACTGTGCGTGAATCCCTTTATTTATAGCGTTCATTCTTAAATTGCACAAATTGGAGTGGAAGGCTACTCGACTCCCGTGGGAAAGTGGGTAGCCTGGAACGGAAATCAAATTACTTTTTTAGTATGAAAATTATTTAAAATTAAATTTTTCTGGGTCTGGTCCGCAACGTAATCCATCGTTTAGTGCATCTAACTGAGCCATTTCATCCTCTGTTAATGCAAAGTCAAAGACCATTAGATTTTCAGTCATTCGTGCAGGAGTCATTGTTTTTGGAATAGTGACTACACCATGCTGTACATCATAGCGTAACACGATTTGTGCTGGTGTTTTGCCATATTTAGAAGCTAGCTGCTGAATCATTGATTCTTCTAACAAAGAACCATTCATAAGTGGTGACCATGCTTCTACCTGTATTCCTTTTTCCTTACAATAGGCACGTACTTCCTCTTGCGTTAAGTGCGGATGAAATTCAATTTGATTTATAACAGGAACAACCGACGTTTCCTTTAATAAATTTTCTAAATGGTGGACATGGAAATTACTCACACCGATTGAGCGTACACGTCCATCCTGATAGATCTTTTCAAGTGCTTTATAAACATCAACATAATTTGTATTTATACCTGGCCAGTGAACCAAATATAAATCTAAATAATTTAATCCTAATTTCTCCAAACTACGATCATAAGCTGCAAGTGTTTCTTCATAGGAGAGTCCATCATTCCAAACTTTTGATGTTACGAATAGTTCTTCACGTGTTACTAAGCCCTCGTCAATCGCTGCACGAATTCCCCGTCCAACACTTTCTTCATTACGATATACTTGAGCTGTATCAATGCTACGGTAACCTTTTGCAATAGCTGTTTTTACAGCCTCAGCCAAGTCATCACCTTCAGGTACTCGAAAAACACCATAGCCGATTAACGGCATTTCTAAACCATTATTCAATGTTACATTTCTCACGTTTCAACACTCCTATCTATTTTGGCCCCAAAACACTTAAGAACCTATATTACGCAGTTGCGCAATGTAGGTTCTATCGTAATACCTAATACCGAAAAAAGGCAAAGAAAAAGACTGCTTACATCGTAAACAGTCTTCTCTACATTAATCACGCTTTTCATCGATACCTTTTGATGTATCATTCAGCCCTCTGTCCTCTTTAGGTAAATCAGCTGTTGTAGGATTTGGTTCATTGTTAAGTAATTCTTTCTTAACAACTGGTTCACCAACAACATCTAATATTGGCTGAGTCTCAGCTTCAGGAGCTTTTTCTACAACCTTTTCTACCTCTGGTTCAGGTAAGACACCGTGATCGCGTAAATGCTCAATTTCTTGCGCATTCAATGTTTCTTTTTGCATTAATGTGTTAGCAATTAAATCAAGTAATGCACGTTTCTCAGTTAGGATTCGTTTAGTACGCTCATATTGTGAATCGATAATTTTTTGCATTTCCTTATCAATTTCATAAGCGATTGAATCAGAATAGTTTTGATCTGAATTAAAGTCACGACCAAGGAATACATTCCCACCCTGACTTGAACCAAACTGCATTGCACCAAGATTTTCACTCATACCATATTCAGTGACCATGGCACGTGCAATACTCGTTACCTTTTGGAAGTCATTATGTGCCCCAGTAGATACTTCACCAAGTACGATTTCCTCTGCCACACGACCACCAAGTAGTCCAGCAATACGGTCTAGTAGTTCTTGTTTTGTTGTGAAGAAACGTTCTTCCTTCGGTAACATAATTGCGTAACCTCCAGCTTGGCCACGAGGAACAATTGTTACTTTGTGTACTGTATCTGCTTCATCTAGCTCTAAACCAACAACTACGTGGCCGGCTTCATGGAACGATACAAGTTTCTTCTCTTTCGCTGAGTAAACGCGGCTAGCTTTTGCCGGACCTGCAATTACTCGGTCTGATGCCTCATCGATATCAGCCATATTGATTGTACGTTTGCTTTTACGAGCAGCTACAAGTGCAGCTTCATTTAACAAGTTCTCTAAGTCCGCACCCGAGAAACCTGGTGTACGTTGAGCAACAGCTGCTAAATCCACAGTATCTGATAAAGGCTTGTTGCGCGCATGTACTTTTAGAATTGCTTCACGACCTTTTACATCAGGATGTCCTACTGTAATTTGACGGTCAAATCGACCAGGACGTAATAACGCTTTATCTAAAATATCTGGGCGGTTTGTTGCAGCGATAATAATAATACCTTCGTTTGCCCCGAAACCATCCATTTCAACTAACAATTGGTTCAGTGTTTGTTCACGCTCGTCATGGCCACCACCAAGACCTGCGCCACGTTGACGACCTACCGCATCAATTTCATCGATAAAGATGATACATGGTGCGTTTTTCTTTGCATTTTCAAATAAGTCACGAACACGTGATGCACCGACACCGACAAACATTTCTACGAAGTCAGAACCTGAAATCGAGAAGAATGGTACGCCTGCTTCACCTGCTACTGCTCGTGCAAGTAATGTTTTACCTGTACCAGGAGGACCTACAAGTAAGATACCCTTTGGAATTCGAGCACCTATTTCAGTAAATTTACGGTGATCTTTTAAGAAATCAACAACCTCTACAAGCTCTGCTTTCTCTTCATCTGCACCCGCTACATCTGTAAAACGAACTTTTTTCTTCTGGTCGTCATAAAGCTTGGCTTTACTTTTACCAAAGCTCATTACTTTATTACCGCCACCTTGAGATTGACTCATTAGGAAGAAGAATAAGAAAATGATAATGATGAAAGGAATAATCCCTGTAAAGAACTGAATCCATCCACTTGTTTCTGGCGCTGTTAAAAATGTAATATTACTATTCTTATCCTTAGCAGCCTTATCGATACGGTCCATTAAAGATTGGTTTTCACGAGGGATGTTTGTAGTAAAGCTTTCCCCTTTTTCATACCCCTTCATTGAACCTTCAACGATGTATACTGATTTATCAGGTTGAATTGTAGCACTTGTTATTTCATTCTTATCTAGAGCTTCTTGAAACTCAGTATAAGATAACTCTTTCGTTGGTGATTTCCCACCATTGAAAGTACCAAAAATACCGATAATCACTAAGAAAATCAGTAAATAGAATATGGTATATCGAAATATTCGATTCATCTCCAGCCTCCTCATTACAACAGAAAAATTATAAGTAAAATCTTAACATATCCTGATTTCATCATACAACGAAAAGCCCTACATAAAAAAAGATTCGTACGATTTTTGTCGAAATCAAAAAATATTATTTATCAAGTATGCTCCAGCGTAGTTGATTTATGGTTAAAAAAACTAAAAATCTATAACCTTCGCTGGAGGCTCTTACTTTTCATAGCTGTTGTTCTTACGTTAACTTCTTACTCGTTAGAAAGAATAAACTGCTGGCTTTAAAATACCGATATACGGTAAATTACGGTATTTTTCAGCGTAGTCTAAACCATACCCTACAACAAAACCGTCTGGTACTTCAAAACCAACATAATCAGCAGCTAAGTTTACTTTACGACCTGATGGTTTGTCTAACAATGTAACAATTTTGATGGATTTTGCTTTGCGGTATTTAAATAAATCTACTAAATAGCTTAATGTTAAGCCGCTATCAATAATATCCTCAATGATTAATACGTCACGTCCCTCAACGCTTGTATTTAAATCCTTTAAAATTTTAACTTCCCCTGATGAAACTGTAGCATTGCCATAGCTAGAAACATCCATAAAATCAAGCTCAATGAAAGAATCGAAACGTTTCATCAAGTCTGTCATAAATGGCATTGCCCCTTTTAAAACACCAACTGCTAGCGGGAATGCATCTTTGTATTCCTCTGTCAATTGTGCTCCTAACTCAGCGATTCTTTCTTGCAATTGTTCTTCTGTAATCATAACTTTTTCGATGTCATTTTGTAACATATTGATTCCTCCTCGAGTGTTTAAAAAAATGTTCAACCATTTGCGGTGAGATCTTACAAAGACCTTAGTCTACGATGAGCACTGTATCATCGTTTGGTTGCGGAGAAGTTGAAAAAAACATTCCCATACGCACACCAATTACCGCTACGACCTCATCAGATTGAGAAATCAGTAACGGCCAGCTATTTCGCTCATTTAAAGGAATCTTTTCATCTATAAAAAGGCGAGATAAGCGTTTTGGCTGATCCATTCCTTTTAACAGCATTCTATCCCCTTCCTTACGTGTTCTAACATGAAGCGGAAGTTTAAGTTTGCTAGCGTTAAAATAAAAAAGTTGTGCAGTATCCGTCAGCATTTCAGACGATAAATCAGGCACCTCGACTACGCATAAACGTTCACCATTTGTCAGCGTCGTCCACCCACTAGCAGTCGAAATAATCTTTTTCTCAGGAGAAGCTTGACCTTCTAATGGCTCTTTCTTCTGAATCGTTAATTTTCCATAACGGCGAACTGCTATAAAATCTTCTGGTAAGTGAACTTCAGCATACCCTGCTGTTGTATCACAAAGCTTTGAAATTGAAGTCAATAAAGCATAACTTTGTATCGTATTTGAATCTTTGTAAAGATAGTTTAATAGTATTAAAATGAGCCTCCTTTGTAAAGCAAGTGGTACCAATTGAAGAGCCTTAATTTCCATGCTATATGTATTTCCGTCTATTCTTTTTACTGTTCTAGAAAATACATCTTCTGCTAACGTCATTAAATAGGCATCGTCTTCTTGCAATTGTTTTGTAAAATGGACTATCTGCTCTGTTACTCTAGGGTTTTCTGCCTCCAACAAAGGCACCACATGATGTCTAAAACGATTGCGTACATATGTGTCCTTAGCATTGCTAGCATCTTCCCGATAATCTAAACCTTGCTTAAGTAAATATTCCCTTATTTCTGATTTTGTAACCGTTAAAAACGGACGAATTAATGTTTTTCCTTCAAAAATACGTTGTGAACGTATACCTTGCATACTATTTATCGTTGCATTTTTTGTTAAGGCCATTAATACTGACTCCAGTTGGTCGTCCGCATGATGTGCAGTTACAAGCTTACTAGCATCGTTTTTTTTCATGACCTCTTTAAAATATTGATACCGCTCTCTACGACATATAAGCTGCGTATTTCCATTTTCTAAAGCCATAATTTCTGGTATCGGAATTGCCTTTGCATATAAGTTGACATCATACTCATCACAATATTTCTGGACAAAAGCTCTGTCCTCAGCAGATGCTTTACCTCTTAGCATATGATCAACATGTACAGCTTCCACTGTAATGCCCCATTGCTCTTTTGTTTTCACAAAATAATGGAGCAAAGCCATTGAATCCACTCCACCCGAAACGGCGATGAGAAGATGGTCGTCTTGCTGTAATAATTGCTCTTCTTCGATAAATTTTTTGACCTTTAATTCAAATGACAAACGCTTCTCCTCCCCTTTTCGTTCTCTTTTATGATGAATTGCTCATAGAGTGTTGAACTGGCCTAAACACAGCCCATGTAGGTACAACATGTGTAACCTCTAGCATCAATACCGTGCAATCGTCTTCAATGTCATAGTAAGATTGGAAGGATTGCATAATTGTTGTTAGTTTTTCCTGGATGGTTTTAGTAGTGCCTGCTACTTGCTGTGCATAAGCTAAAAATACCTCTTCTTGCTCGTCCCAATCATCAACACTTGAAAATAATCCATCAGAGTGCATCAAAATCACATCGCCGGCTTTAAGCTTTCTTTTTTCAGCCTCGACTGCTGAAATGGATAAAAAACCTACAGGCGCTGCATTGCTTTCAACCTTCAGCACCTCTTTCCCACGTAAAATGTACGTGGACATTCCTCCAGCTTTCCAAGACCACAAATCACCGTGTTGTAAATCGACAAGTGCAAAATCAAGCGTTGCATACATATCATCCTGCTGCTTTAAGGACATGACATAATGCAACGTATGCATCGCAGTCTCTGGGTTCATATTGTAATTTAAACATTCTCGCATTAAATGTATTAACTTTCTACTCTCATGTTGTGCTTCTTTACTCTGCCCCATACCATCTGATAATAGAATTGCAAATAACCCTGGATGTAATTGAAATAATGCATGGGAATCACCAGAATATAGTGTCGCATCTTTAGACATGCTATATATATCATACTCTACTTCAAAGCTAATAGCTGATCTAAAGCTTACTTGAATGTGACGAAATGGTATATCACTCGCTACTACTTTTTCAATTTCAAATGGTTCTTCAAAAATATCATATAAAATCGGCAATATCATCCGTTCAGCTACAGTTGTGTCTTCCTCCCAATTGACTCGTGCTGGTGCTAAGGCACAAACAATTTTTCGTGCTCCTGGCTTATTACTAAGCACATCAAGCTGAAAACATTCAATATGTGCTTCTTTTAATCGCTGTGTAATGTCCTTTTCTACACTAACGAATGAAATAGTCTCTTCTTTCATCTCCGCTATTAACTGATTTAGATGATTGCTCATATCACGTAGCTGAAGCGCAATCATTTTCTTACCATGAAAATACTGACCATTAATGCGCTCTCTGTACAGCTCTGTTTCCAACTCCTCGAAAATTTTCGTTGATTTCACACATTTATAGCGTATTTGTTCCTCGACACGATGAATACCAGAATCCTTTCCAAGGCCTTTCATATGAAACCAGTCTGTCATAAGTTTGTCCATTCCATTAGTTTGCGCACCCCAACAGCGATCATAGCGGAAACAACTTAAGCATGTATTCATCGGTGATACTTCCTTCGCTTCTTCTATCGGAGCCGTCATAAAACGTTCAAACACAAGCTCCTTCATAAACTGTACGAAATGCTGAAAATGCTCTAATTTAAATGTAACATGCTCTGTTAACCAATTTTGGCGGGCGAGTAAGACCTCCTCACGCTGAGGAAACAGCTTGTCCCGTACCTTTTCAGAATATTTATTTGGGATAGTTAGAAAAACGATACTCCCAGCAGCAATCGATGTAAAATAAACGCTATCTAACGGCAATGTTGCATCATAAAATAAAAAAAACACACTTGGCAAAATACTGCCAATTGCCACACCAAACCTTCCAACACGGGCCCCCATCCCGGCACACAATCCTGTTAAGGTGGCTACAGACAGCATCCCCGTAAATGAAAGTTTCGCAACACCGATAAGAGTGCCGAGTACGGCTCCGATAACCGTCGCTAATGGTACACTTCCAACCAACGCACCAAAACAAATGAATAATTGTAATAAAAAAATAGGGAGTGAAAAATAACTAATGACAACCGCTTGCATCCCTGTAAGCATAGCAGCAAATACAACTAATCCAGAGCCCAGCTTTTCATAAGTCCAGTGACTCGTAAACCATTCATGTGAATTGATAAACAACACTTGCATAAATAGCGTCATAATAAGCGCTAGCGCGGCTTCGCAGCCTACATAAAATTGCACAAGCACCGGAGGTAAACCTTGATACATAACTCCCTGCCACATTATCTGCACAAGGAGTACCGCTAACGATACTGCTATACTTTGCGGTAGCTGCCAATAACGGAAGCGCATTATACATTCATACATGACAATCTGTAATGCTAAAATGAATACTTGTCCAAGACCAAGGAAAAAACATCCTGTCAAACTACCAAGCAAAACATATTTGGCATACTCCCTATACTTCGTTCGAATAATTGCCCAAAAAGGAACCGAGAAAGGTACTGCCGCTTCAAATACAACAGACTGAGCTAAAAAGAAGGATGTTAAAAAAAATAAAGAGCCTATTATTATTTGCCTTTTTTTAATTCCTAACTTCTGTTCGTCTACATTTGCCGTGTTATACCATTCAATACTCGTCAATTTACTATCCCCTTTCCGCACTTTTGGAGCTATTATAAGAAATTATGAATGGAAAGATTGTCTGACGGTGACAGATAAAAATATAAACATTTCGACTAATACATATGCATAAATACGGGATATGGCAACAATTTCTACAAAAACGAGAAGCTAAAAAAATTAGAAACATCTTTCACCACGATATTTGTTTTAAAATTAAGAAAAATCACACAACTAAACGCCACTGTCGTTCATAAAATACGTTTCTACATTTATGTCAAGTGAAGGCTTTTACATGTTTATCCTCACTTTTTCATTGATTGGGGCTCCCTTTTTCGTCAAAAATGCGACAGTCAGCAATTACGCCAATAGTTTTCTACTTAAGAACAAAAAGTTTGATAAATTCCTCAAAAAGAGCTCATCACTAAAAGTTGCGGATGACATTTAGTAAACCCCACGCGAGGGTAATAGCATAAAGGACGTTAGCTAAACCTTCGCTTTCGCACAGAAAGCATTTGTTCCCCTCGTCCCTAGGAAAGCGCATATGAAACTACTTAAAGAAAATACTTTTAGTAGCAAATCTTTTAAAAAATAATAAAAGCATATTTTTATTAATTTTTTTATAAAAACTACTTGACGTTAGTAACAAAGGCATGTATTATTTATTTTGTTGCTTAAAACAAAACGCGGAAGTAGTTCAGTGGTAGAACACCACCTTGCCAAGGTGGGGGTCGCGAGTTCGAACCTCGTCTTCCGCTCCATAATCTTAATGGCGGCCTAGCTCAGCTGGCTAGAGCGTACGGTTCATACCCGTAAGGTCGGGGGTTCGATCCCCTCGGCCGCCACCATAGTAGGCCCCTTGGTCAAGTGGTTAAGACACCGCCCTTTCACGGCGGTAACACGGGTTCGAATCCCGTAGGGGTCATCTCAAATAGGCGTCTCAGAATAATTTCTGAGACGCCTATTTTTTTTGCAAACTGGTGGTTTCGTGAGCAATTCCCCATTTTTTGTTGTCGCTTTCGCACAAACAAAATACTGTTGTTTCCAGCAGGTCCTTGGAAAGCGCAAAGTATATAGGAATCCATCCAAGTTATGGTGATGAACTTAAAAATATGGCATACTAATAATGAAAAGAACGTGTTAACTAGGAGGTTTATTTCCTTTGGATCCATTAACTAAAGCCGCTTTAATTTGCGGAAGCGGCTCTATGATTATTCTCGTATCCATTCTTATTAATTTACCATTTGTTGTTCAAATAGTTTTACTCCTCACCGGATTAGTTGTTAGTGTTTACGGTGTATTCTTACTTGTCAAAATGGTTGTCCATCCTGCCGAAAAGTCTTCAGACAAACTTACGGAACAGGCACCCCCATCAGCTCCTAAAAAGAAAAAAAGACCGACATCCACGTTCTAGGCGTTTTAAAGCTTATTACTAGATAGATTTATGTAGTGTCTATTTTTCACGGAGTGTTTAATTATTGAAACCTTAAATTTAAGCATCGAAAAAGGGATTAGCTCTATAACAAGCTAATCCCTACTCTATTTAATACACTTTTTCTACGATTAAAACAGTCAGCAAACTACCCTCTTCTAGCTCCACGACCACCGCGTTTTGATTCTGTAGCACGTTTAAGCGTTGCTAGACGTTCGTCACTATCTTTTAAGAAACGTGCCATTTTTTGCTCAAAATTCTCTTTTGGCTGATGACGATCGTTGCGATCATTAGAACGATTATCGCGACGTGGACGTGCTGGACGCTCTGGACGCTCTGGTCTCTCTGCTTGAGGCTTTGCTTTACGGATTGAAAGACCGATCTTTCCGTCCGCTTCAACATTCATCACTTTTACTTCAACTTCATCTCCAACTTTTAGATGCTCATTGATATCTTTTACATAATTGTCAGCAACTTCACTGATGTGTACTAAGCCTGTTTTGCCGTCTGGCAGCTCAACGAATGCTCCAAAATTTGTGATTCCTGTTACTTTACCTTGTACCTTGCTGCCTACTTCAATTGACATAAAAAAAATGCTCCTCCTTAAAAATTAAGCGACTCATTTGAGTCATGTAATCAATTTAATCAAACTTTTTACTGCAATAAGCTTCTCTTTTCATTATATATAACAATAAAAGTGTGTCAACAATACATAGCTTTTCAGTCTTCTTTTTTACCTTTCTTTTCTGATACACTGTCCTTTTTATCTTTTTTCTCCGGTATATTGCCTTTTTTATCTTTTTCGTCCGGTATAATGAAAATTATTTCACCTTTTTCGGATAGAAAATAATCTTTGCGTAATAGCTTTGCAATATACTCATCACTCTCTAGCTGTTTAATTTTAAGATTTAGCGAATCTCGCTCATCTTTCAATTCAGAAAGATGTTCCTTCGCTTCAATCTTTTTCTGCTCTTTTGCAGCTAACGTTTCATTTTGATTGAAAAGTACATTTAAGAGAAAGGCAATAATAACGACTGGTACAATCGCAAAAAAAGCAATACGGCGCATTTTCCGTTTCCGCACTTGAATTTTACGATTTATAGCTTTATCCGTGTTACGGACATAGTCATTATCAAGTTTAGTATAGTTTTGTTGGCCATCTTTTGATGAACGACGGATAGTCATGCCCGCACCTCCGAAAATTATTGTTGTCTTTTATTATACTTGATAAATCGAATTTTTTTAAAAAAAGTGTTGGACAAATACGAATAAATTTTGACAAAAGGTCTTATAACAAATGCTACAATATTTATTAAGAAATTAAAAATTTGTCGAATGATAGTACTTATTAATCGTATGATGAACCATAGGGGTCTCCATGTTATATTCACTAAAATCCTTGCTACGAAACGTAAAAAAGTTTGAAAAAACGTTTGATACAAAAAAATTCCGGCTATTTGCGCTAGCGGGTCATAAGCCCGCCAAGCGCCATCTTTAAGCCAAAATAATAAATAGTATGTCAGACCTCCGAGCAGAATCCAGGTAAGTAATTCAAATACCATCATCCATCTTCGAAGGCTTGACCTTTTTGGAGTTGAAAAAACAATGAGCCTTACACTATCAATAATGAATCCGACTGCTATACCGCTCAAAACCATGACTAACAGCTGAACAAATTGTTCACTAACAATCATCCAAACAACTTATGAAGGAAACCTTTCGAGAAGCCACTTTCCTCTTCGTCGTACTGCAAGGTTTTTACAGTTCCTTCGAGTGTCAATAACCCTTTGTCAACATCTAGATGAACGATATGCAGTTCTTCTCCACGGATTAACAAATGCCCTTGGGACGTCTTAATAAAAAACTCTTCCTGATCAAAGCGTTCAATTGATTTTACAGAAGTCATGTCCATTCTTTTACGATTACGAATCGTTAAAATATGCTCTCCAGATGGAATTGTGTAACGGTTACTTTCTTGATGTAGCGTCATTTTCTTCCTCCTTTAGTCGTCCTAGCTTCTGTTCACTTTATGCGGACAACCTTCAAAGCATGACAACTTTATTTAAGTTGCTACACTTTTATCTATGGAAAAGCCAACGACAACTTCAGAAGACTCCAACACTATTGTTAACGAGATGCAGTTAAATTTAATTAATCCTCATCATCAATAAATTCAGGTTCAATTTTTTCAAGACGCTCTTCCTTCAAAATCGTAAACATTTTTGCGGCGTCTTCTTTTTTCACAGTATCACGCAATTCCTCTACACGTGCTGTCACAATCTTTTGTCCAAAACGAATAGCTAGCTCATCGCCAGCTTTAACAGCACTACTAGCTTTCGCGATCTTACCATTAATCGTAATACGGCCTTGATCTGCTACTTCCTTCGCTAATGTACGACGTTTAATTAAACGTGATACCTTTAGAAATTTATCCAATCGCATACTTTTACTCCTTTTCTAGCTGCTTTGCTTCATTCCAAAAAGCATCTAATTGTTCTAATGTATATTCAGAAAATGACTTTCCACTTTCCTTTACCTTTGCTTCCACGTAACCAAAGCGGCTCGCAAACTTCTCATTCGCATGTAACATAGCCTCTTCCGGAGATAACTTGTAAAAACGCGCTATATTCACAAGTGTGAACAAGACATCTCCAAATTCATCTAGACGTGACGCATTTGTACCTTTCGTCACCTCATGGCGAAATTCCTGCCACTCCTCTGCAAACTTGTCCCACGCGCCATCTACATCAGGCCAATCAAACCCTACTTTCGCAGCTCTTTTTTGATAATTATAGGCTGTTTGTAGGGCAGAGGACGCCCGGTACTCCTCTTTTAATAGCGGTTTTTCACTTATACCTTTTTCTTCTGCTTTTATAACTTCCCAATTTGCTACAACGGCCTCAGCATCTTCCACCGATACATCTCCAAATACATGTGGGTGTCGACGAATCATTTTTTCACTTATTGAAGCCAATACATCTTCCAATGTAAAGTAACCTTGATCTTCTCCGATTTGCGCATGAAGGAATACTTGTAATAGTACATCTCCAAGCTCCTCAATCATTGCAAAGTCATCCTCCGCATCTACTGCAGCTAAATATTCATGTGCTTCTTCTAGTAAATATTTTTTCAATGATTCATGTGTTTGCTTTTGATCCCACGGACAGCCATTCGGACCTCGTAAAACAGCAATAATTTGACGGAAGGTTGTCCAGTCTCGTAAAGCGTCCTCTTGTGATTTCACAGGTGGCACGTATACGGTTGTTAAATTATTCACCTCAACACTTTGGTCAAGCTCATAAAGTGGTACCGTCACTAATTTTTCCTGTGACGAGCCGGCTGCTGTAACGACTGTGACAGGGTATTCGTCATCGTATTTCTCCATTAACGTTAGCTTTACTTCCGATGCGCTGAATGTGTCATATACTTGAGCTATTAAAATATGTTGACGCATGTTAATGTCGTGCATAGAAAAGCTAGTGCCATCCAGCAGTTGAAAGCCCTCAATCGGGTCGATTTTTAACGCGCCGAATATTGGATCTAAGAAGCTTTGTCCACCTTCTATAACTAGCTTTACTTTCCCCTCATCTGCAGCATCAATAAGCAATTGTACAGTCTGCTCAGCAACCAGTGGATGTCCTGGGACAGCATACATGACATCTTCGATTGCTGCAGCAGCTACAAGTTTTTCTGCAATTTCTTCATATACCGGCTGGAATGAATTATGTTTTTCATAGACTGCGTCAAAACTTTCAAATTGTAAGCCCTCAGCCGATAATTCCTCTAATACAGGATGATCTACTGTGCGAACATATAATTTTTTAGCCGCTTTTAATTTTTTATAGACACCCATTTGCAGCTGATTAAAATCACCCGCACCTAGACCAATAACTGTTAAAGTATTCAATTAATCCACCTACTTCTTCTGATTTAACCATAATTGATAAACTGCCATTTTCCGCCCAAACGGTAGTAAGTACCACTCTTTTTCGGCAAGCACTCGTAACTTAGCAATTATTGTGACCATTACAAATGCACCTAAACATACTGCTGTAAAACCTGCTACCACCGCGACAGATCGAGGCGATAAAAATTGGTTTAGCAACGATGGTATAAACTGCAGCCAAATTAGCACTACAGCTGCCATACTAAGTGATGCGATCCCCACTTTTTTATAAAAGTTGACTGGCGCTAATTGAATGGCAGTAATTTTTTTTAAATAGAAAATAAGCATGAGGGCAGTAAACAAAAGACCCACATTATTAGCAATAGCCGCACCTACTACACCAAATAAACTAATTGTCAGCACATTCAATATTATTTTTAGTATAAAACCAACAACCAAAAATAAGGCCGGCTTTTTTAATTTCCCATAGCCTTGCAAAATAGCTGTAAATGTCAAAATAATCGACAAAGGCACAACTTGTAATACATATACCATAAGGACTCCTGACAGTGAATCTGTTTTAAAGAGCATGGCATTAATGTAAGGCATAACAAGTACTAAACCTAAAGAGGCTGCCCACCCAAATAACACTGACGCTTTATACGTTAATTGTATAAACGGAATGGAATTACGGCCTTCCTGTTTTTTTGACATATGCGCGACAAGTGGCACAATAGCGAGTGAAAGTGAAGAAGCAATAACAACTCCGAGCTGTACCAACGGCTGCCCACGATCATAAACGCCTTTTGTTGCCTTTGCTACCGTCTGATCCATTCCACCTTCGATTAATAGTGAATAAATTGTAAAGGAATCAACTAACTGATAGCCAAGCAACAACAAGCCACTCATACTTACACTTAAACTTAGCAATGTAACTTCTTTAATAATTGGAAAACTCTCAATACGTGGCTGTTGTTTCTTATTTTTAACTAGACCAAAACGTTTTTTAAAGATCCACGCCAGTAATAAAAAGCCTACAATTTCACCAATAACTGTACCTATTATGGCCATTTGTCCAGCACTATATAGTGATTCTGTCGTCTTCATAATGATATATGTTCCTGCTAAAATGACAGATACTCTCACAGCCTGTTCTAGGACTTGCGCATAAGCAATTGGCTCCATAATGCCTCTCGATTGGAAGCCGCCTTTTAAAATAGCATGAGCCGGCATGACAAGCACTATAAATGAACCCGTCCGTATTAAAGGTGCAAGCTGAGTATCGCCCATAAGCTGCGCAATTATTTCAGCACCACTAAATAAAACAACAAAAAACAATAACGAGAGTACTGTTAAAAAGCGAAAAACAATACGCATTATACCGTTTCGTTTTTGATTTCGCTCTAGTGGATCTAAAATACAATCATTATCTGCAAGCATTTTAGATATCGCTACTGCAAAGCCACTAGATGTCCATACAACAAAAATAGATATAACTGGATACACCTGCTGATAAATATAAAATCCTTCATCCCCAACAAGATTTTGAAAAGGCACACGATAAATTGCGCTAAAAACCTTCACAATAAGAGCAGCAATTGTAAGTAAAGCCGCGCCTTTCATGTAGCTTTTCATGCCAAAACGTTCCGACATAAATTGCCCTCTTTCCTTCTTTAACAATGCCAATAGTATAGCATATCTCCAAAGTTTGACGCGCTTGATAGGACTACCATAAAACTATGTACAAAAAAAAGTTATTGTTCAGCCTAAAAGGTCAGCGCAATAACTTTCAATTCTGATTAACTATTCATTTGTTTAGCTAAGAAGTTAGCAGCTGTTTCTACAACTTTCACTTCAACTTCACCAACAAAATGTACCTTAGACAACACGATAATACAGCCGATTGGATCGCCGTTTACCATAATAGGTGTTGCGCAATAAGACTTTACTTGTTCATATTGCCCAGGAACAATCTCGATAGTTGTTTCCATTTTTTCTATTTTTGTTGAACGCTCGTCCATAAAACTTTCCGCAAAAGATGTAATGCGACGATTAATATACTCTTTCTTGCCGATTCCTGAGACAGCAATTACTTCATCTCGGTCGGTTACAAATGCTGGAGTACCTAACGTTTCATATAATGTTTCTACATATTCTCTTGCAAATTCTCCCAAATCATTAATTGGAGAATATTTCTTTAAAATGACTTCGCCTTCACGGTCTGTATAAATTTCTAGCGGGTCACCCTCACGAATACGTAGCGTCCTACGAATTTCTTTTGGAATAACCACACGCCCTAAATCATCAATACGACGAACAATTCCTGTTGCCTTCATTCTTAATCCTCGCTTTCGCTACAATGAAATTTTTTTCAATTTTAGTATGGTTTTTTATGAAGCAATCTATGCAAAAACTGAAGAAAAAGGATTTCACATCCAACAATATTTTCAAAAAGTCCTTAAAAACCTAAGCAAATACTTTAACATGTAGAATTTTTTCAATCAACTTACCTTAGATTAGCCACAAAAACAAATTTTTATAAATAAAATTATAATAAAAAAAAATTACCAGGAAATAATATTAATTCAATCTTTACCATATCGTCAATATGCCAAAAGAATGTTTATTACAAATGAAATTTCATACAAAGTGATACTTTTACCCTTATTTTCCCTGCTATCTAGCTCTTGAGTCTCAATTCGCAATGTTACCCTCTAAAGTGTCACAAAGTCTATAGTTCAAAACGATCAATGAAGATAAAGCTACATAACATTCTCAAAGATTTCCTTGGCATTTTGTTGACAATAAAAGCTGATCATTATCCATATTGAGATAAGATCAGCTTTTCTTCAATTATTGTTTTTTTGCGTTTGCGATAATATGCATCATTTCTTCTAAAATATCAAAGGGTTGATATTTCCCACACTTTCGTTCATCAATCGTTAATTTCAATTGCATACCATCCATACCAAAACCGACAGCACGTTCAAATTTCATGGATTCTTCCACAATTTTACCGCCATCAACTTGTCCTGTACCTTCTTCAGACAACAATATTGTGATGATTTTTTGTTTTTCTTTTACAGATAATACACCTGTATTTAAGCCCCATACCTTCATACGTGCAATTCGCAGTAAACGCTCTGTTTCAATTGGAAGATCACCGAAACGATCCTGTAATTCCTCCATGATTTCACTATACTCATCCACTTGATCCATCGCTTTAATACGTTTATACATTTGAATTTTTTGATAGCCATCAGGAATGTATACATCCGGGATATACGCATCAACACTCAATAAAATTTCGATATCAGGCTTCTCTTCTTTCTTCACACCTGTTTGACGCTCAGCAATCGCCTCTTCCAGCATTTGTGAATACAAGTCAAAACCGACGGAGTCAATAAAGCCATGTTGCTGCGCTCCAAGTAAGTTTCCAGCCCCACGAATAGATAAGTCACGCATAGCAATTTTAAATCCGGAACCTAACTCTGTGAATTCTTTAATCGCTTGTAATCTTTGTTCAGCTACATCTGTTAGAACTTTATCACGCTGATACATAAAGTAAGCATACGCCACCCTATTAGAACGTCCAACACGCCCACGCAATTGATAAAGCTGCGCTAAGCCCATTCGATCAGCATCATGAACAATCAATGTGTTAACGTTTGGTATATCTACACCCGTCTCAATAATAGTTGTCGTTACGAGCACATCGTAGTCACCTTCTAAAAAGGCTAATATGACAGATTCTAATTCTGATTCCGTCATTTTGCCATGTGCATGCCCAATACGCGCCTCTGGGACAAGCATTTGAATTTCATCAACCTTACGTGCCATATCTTCTACGCGATTGTATAGGTAGAATACTTGCCCACCACGCGCCATTTCTCTCTCAATTGCTTCCCGTACTAATGCACCACTATGCTCCATTACATAGGTTTGCACAGGGAAACGGTTTGCTGGTGGCGTTTCAATTACCGATAAATCACGAACACCTACCATCGACATATGAAGTGTTCTTGGGATAGGCGTTGCCGTTAGCGTTAATACATCGACATTCGTCTTTAGTTGTTTAATTTTTTCTTTATGCGTAACACCAAAACGTTGCTCCTCATCAACAATCAACAGTCCAAGGTCTTGAAACGATAAATCTTTAGATAAAATTCGATGCGTTCCCACGACAATATCAACTTGACCTTCTTTTAAACCCTTTAACGTCGCCGTTTGCTCTTTTTTTGAGCGGAAACGAGACAAGAGACCGACATTGATAGCAAAGTCTTGGAATCTCTCACGAATCGTTTCATAATGTTGCTGCGCTAAAATCGTTGTCGGCACAAGAAAAGCTACCTGCTTGCCGTCTTGGATTGCTTTAAATGCCGCACGAATCGCTACCTCTGTTTTACCATACCCTACGTCTCCGCAAACAAGACGATCCATCGGACGCTCACGCTCCATATCGCGTTTCACTTCGATAATTGAACGTAACTGATCCTCGGTTTCATCATAGGGGAATGAAGCCTCAAAACTGCGCTGATCGTCGTTGTCAATCGCGAATGCATGACCTTTCTCTGCTTCACGTTTCGCATACAGCTTAATTAAATCATCCGCAATATCTTGTACAGCAGAGGATACTTTCGCTTTTGCTTTTTTCCACTCTGCTCCACCTAATTTATGTAGCTTCGGTTCTCGGTCTTCAGATGCTACATATTTTTGAATTAAATCGATTTGCTCTACTGGAACATATAACTTATCGTCTGCACGGTATCGAATGTGTAAATAATCCTTATGTGTACCATTTACCTCTAATGTTTCTAAACCTATATATTTCCCAATACCGTGATGTACATGAACGACATAGTCACCCGGTTTAATTTCTGTATAGCTTTTAATACGTTCTGCGTTTGTCATTTTTTGAGGACGTGCTTTTTTCTTTGCCTGTTGTTTAAATAGCTCATCCTCTGTGACAATTACCAAGCGTTGTAGCGGTAATTCAAAGCCGCTAGATAATGAGCCATCCACAATATAAATACCCGCTTCTGTCGGGTTACCAATTGTCGCATGAATATCATATTCCTCTAGCATTTGCTGTACACGCTTAACACGATCTTTATCTCTCGCAACAATCAGTACTGTAAACTTTCCAAGTAGCCAGCGTTCAACCTCACTTTGTAATAATGACATTTGTCCATGGAATTGCTGCATTGGCTTGCAAGAAAAGTTCGTCGTCTTAGTAAAAGATACACCCGCAAATGTTCGTGAAAATAATGAGAAATATAGTTTCTGCTGAGACAGCATTGCTAGAATTTCTTTCAAAGAGAATGCTGGCTTTACATCATGCACCATTTTCCCTTCTTCGATTAATGATAAAAACCATTCATCTTCTTCACGTTCCCAGGCATCCATAACCTCCTGAATACGCCCAAGTTCATCAAACAGCACAATGCCATCATGTACAAAATAATCTCCTAAACAGGCTGTTTTCTCATACAATAACGAACCATATTTATTGACGTAGTCTGGTAAATTACCTTGTTGTAACAATTCAATATCGTATTGAATATGCTGATACAGTAACTCCTTAGTCTCCTGCTTTTTAACTTTCTTTAAGCTTGTTGCTAATGCCGCTTCTAAACGACCTGCCAAAGCCATTCTTTCTTCCTTTGTCAAAATAACTTCTGACGCAGGCAGGATACGAACCTCCGGTAATTTATCAATGGAACGTTGATCATCCGCAGAAAATGTTCGAATCGAGTCCACTTCCGTATCAAATAATTCTATGCGAATTGGCGACTCTAAATATGGTGGATAAATATCTAATATGCCTCCACGCAATGCAAACTCTCCAGGTGTTGTCACCATCGAATTGCGTACGTACCCCATCTCTACTAATGTTTGCAACCATTCATCTATCTGAATATCTTCACCTACTGCTGTTTGCAAAAAATACTGTAGCCAATGTTCTTTAGGCTGCATCATTTTGCGTAAGCCCGCAACCGGTATCACATAAACAGCTTTTTCACCTCTAGCCAGGCAATCAAGTGTTGCGATTCGCTCAGCACGTAACTCTGGAGAGGCAACTGACAAATCTGCAGCAATAAACTCATCGGCAGGATAATAATGAACATGCTCCTCACCTAAAAGTCCCGCCAGCTCGTCAACCATTTTTTGTGCTTGCAATAGATTAGGAGATACAATATAAATCGGTTTTTTTACATATTCGAATAACGCATCGACCATTACAGGGCGCGCGCTTCCAGTTAATCCTGTAATAAGCTGTGTTGCAGAATGGCCACTCTGAATCTCCTGTAAAAATGATGTGATATGTTTGTCCTGCCCCACAAGCTGTCGTAAAACTTCCACTGTCAAAAGCTCCTTTCAGCGCATAATTCTATTCGCCATTACTAGTAATCTAGTACTATACATACGCATCTTTATTAGTATTTTAAAATTGCGTCCGGAATCGGCTTTATGCATAGACCTGCGTGAGGGCCGACATGATGTCGGCCATTTCGGTAATGCCACAGGATGTGGCGTTTTTACCGATGCAGTCAGTTAGCCATTATCGCATGGATGCGATGGTTTTAGGTTAACCTCCTATATAAGAGCTCCTTCCCGATTCCGTGACAAGTCAAATGGAAAAAGCTTTGAACGCACGTGATGTGCGCCAAAGCATCCCTCCAATTATTGAATCCATTTATTGAGTGCGTGATAATCTGGATATTGTTTCAGCGAATCCTCACATTGCTCACAAATGCAGTGAACTGTCGTTTGTCCATGTTGATCTTTCTCAACATAATCATCCGCTTCACCCAATTCGAAAATATGAAGTTTTCGAATTGTATCATCTGCATCAAATGGTAGTGTTCCTATTTCTACTTCACAATGCCGACATCGATAGCGTACTGACATCTCCAAATCATCCTCCTTTAAGCAACTTACTACTTAAAGTATAGACATTTCTAAAACAGATTATGCACTTCCAAGTTTGCCTTGGCGTCCTTAAATATAGAGAATAATTTTCGCATTGTGTTTAAGACTATACTGTATATTTAATTAGCTATAGCTGACGCTTTGCTTTCGCTACTAAAACATCTATAGCTGGCGCTTTGCTTTCGCTACCAAAACATCTGCAGCTGGCGCTTCGCTTTCGCTACCAAAAACATTTGCTGAAAGAAGTTCGTCTTAGACAACTTTAATATCCACATTACACTTTAACTTAAATTGTTATCCGTTAAAGTGATTCATCACATCAAGAAATGGCTTTGAAAGAGATCCTTCTACAGCATTCACACACTTTTCAATAGCTTCGCCAACGATAGCTTGATCTTCTTTTGAAAATTTCGATAACACGTAATCTGCTACCTTCATGCCAGCTGGTGGGCGATTAACCCCAACACGTATGCGATTAAATTCTTGTGTGCCCAGATGCTGAATTAATGATTTAATACCATTGTGTCCTCCTGCACTACCTTTTTGACGCAGGCGTAATTTCCCTGTTTCTAAATCTAAATCGTCATAAATAACAATTAAATCTTCCACATCAATATCAAAATAGTTCATAAGGGGCCCAACACATTCCCCCGATAAATTCATATATGTTAAAGGTTTAACAAGTAGAACCTTTCCTTCAGGACGATGTACAGTTGCATACATACCATTAAACTTTGAATTAGTTAAAGGTGTACCCCATTTTTCAGCTAATGCATCAATAACATCGAAGCCAATATTATGTCTGGTATGCTCATAAGGCTTACCTGGATTTCCTAAACCAACGATAATTTTCATAAGTACCCCTCTTCTTTCAAATCTAATAGTCATTATTTTACCATATCATACACGAAGAAAGCAGTTTGTATAGTTTTTGAAAGTAAAAGTTCCATAACGGCTCGATCTTAATATCGGTGAAATAACACGTGTCATTAATTAAAGAAGCTAAAGCACGAGGACGTTTAATTAAATGTCCTCCATTGTTGAATTTTATAAATACAAAAGGCTACTAAAGAAGTTTGCCTCCTTAGTAGCCTTTCCTTCACATATATTTTTTACGCTTGTTCCTGCGTACTATCTGCCGTATCTTCAACGACTGCAGTTGGAGCCATAATGGTTACCAATGTATGATCACTTTCACTGATAATATCAAAATTAATCATATCTCGAATATCTGCTACCGTAATGGATTCACCAATTTGAAGCTTAGTAATGTCAATTTCAATAGCTTCCGGTATGTCTGCTGGCTTTACTTTAATTTTTATATCAAGATTAGGTTGCATTAATATGCCGCCTTTACCGATACCAACCGACTCCCCAACAAGTTTAATAGGCACTTCCGCTTCTATCGCTTCGGACATATTAATTGCTAAAAAGTCGATATGATTTACTGCATCTTTCATAGAGCATTGTTGAATCTCTGAGACAACAACATTCACTTTTCTCCCATCTAACTCCATTGAAAACACACCATTTTGTCCATTCTTTTGAATAGATTTTCTGAATTCCTTCTCTGAAATAGAAATTGGGGTCGATTCTAAATTATAGCCGTAAATAACTGCAGGAATGGCTCCCCCTTTTCTAAGTTGGGTTAATGTCGAACGATGCCCAGTTTTACGCTTATTAACACTTAATACTGTACTCATATCTATATTCCCCTTCCAAGAAAAATTATTTACGCCTTATTAAATGTCACTGCTTTCAATGACATTTGTTAAGGCTATAATAATATTTACCTACATTTTAGCTTATCACCCAAACGTGGGGGTGATTTACGTTTTAACAAAATATATCCCAACCTTAGGTGTTAAACTATTTTTCATAAAATAGTATAAATATTATTAAGTCACAATTACCATATAACCTTTTAAAAGAAAATTCAAACAAAAGGACCCAGAAAAAGGACAAATCTACTTACAAACGTAGATTTGTCCTTAATAAGTCACATATTGAAATTTCTTTATTTATATATTAATCAAATAGAGTACTTACAGATTTGTTTTCATATACACGAGAGATTGCATCTGCCATCAATTTAGCTACTGAAAGCTCTGTGATTTTTGGAGATTTTTTCTCTTCAGGAAGCTGGATTGTATTTGTTACAACTAACTCTTTAATTGAAGAGTTTTCGATACGCTCGATCGCTGGACCTGATAATACAGGGTGAGAACAGCAAGCATAAACTTCTTTCGCGCCAGCTGCACGTAATGCATCCGCGCCAATTGTAATCGTACCTGCAGTATCAATAATATCATCAATCAAGATGGCCACTTTACCGTCAACATTACCAACAATGTTCATTACTTCTGCAACGTTTGGTTTTGGACGGCGCTTGTCAATAATTGCAATAGGTGCTTTTAAACGTTCTGCCATTTTACGAGCACGTGTTACACCACCATGGTCTGGAGAAACAACAACGATTTCATCTTCTGGGATACCTTTTGATTTGAAGTGATCAGATAATAAAGGCACTGCCATCAAGTGGTCGATTAAAATATCGAAGAAACCTTGAATTTGAGGTGCATGTAAATCTAAAACGATTACACGTGTTGCACCAGCTGTTTCAAGTAAGTTTGCTACTAATTTAGCTGTAATTGGCTCACGCGCTTTTGCTTTGCGGTCTTGACGAGCATAGCCATAATAAGGCATTACAACGTTTACTGTACGAGCAGATGCACGTTTTACAGCATCTACCATGATTAAAAGCTCCATTAAATGTTCGTTTACAGGTGCAGAAGTAGATTGCACGATAAACACATCACAACCACGAATACTTTCTTCAATGCTAATTTGAACCTCTCCATCGCTGAAGTGCTTAACAGAAGATTTACCTAATTCAACACCCATTTCTTGCGCAATTTCTTGAGCAAGAGGATTGTTAGAGTTAAGCGAAAATATTTTTAATTGTGAGTTTGCATAATGATACGGCATGATGGCCTCCTGTTTAGTTGATAATTATTTTGAATTTAATTTGCTTACATAATTCGGCTTGTTTTCTTGTCTTGCACGAGCAATTGCAAGTGCATCTTCAGGAACTTCTTTTGTAATTGTAGATCCTGCTGCAATAAATGAACCTTTTCCAACCTTCACTGGCGCTACTAAGTTAGTATTACATCCTACAAATACATCATCTTCAATAATTGTTTGGAACTTGTTTTTCCCATCATAGTTTACTGTAATGGAACCACAGCCAATATTGACATTACTTCCGATCTCAGCATCACCAATATAGCTTAAGTGCGATACTTTCGTGCCATTATCTAGCTTACTTTTCTTCACTTCTACAAAGTTACCAATCTTCACATGGCTACCAATATCAGAAAGTGGTCGAATATTTGCAAAAGGTCCAATTGCTGTTTCTTCTGCTATAACGCTTTCACGGACAACAGAAGAATGCACAGTAGTTCGATCACCGATACGGCTATCTATGATTTGTGTGTTAGGCCCAACTATACATTCTTCACCAATAACAGTTGCACCTTCAATCATAGAACCTGGCTGGATGACAGTATCAGGACCAATTATTGCATCTGCGCTGATATAAGTTGCTTCTGGGTTAATAATTGTGACACCGTTACGCATATGCTTTTCATTAATTCTTGTACGCATTAGCGCCTCTGCTTGTGACAGAGCGACACGATCATTAACACCTAATGTTTCTTCAAAATCTTCCGTTACATATGCTTCAACGACATCGCCTTGTTTTTGTAAAATTTCAATGACATCAGGTAAATAATACTCACCCTGTGCATTGTCATTTTTCACAAGTTTTAATGTCTCAAATAACGCTTTATTATCGAAGCAGTATGTGCCAGTATTAATCTCTTTCACTAGTTGCTGCTCTGCTGAAGCATCCTTTTGCTCAACAATTTGCTCCACTTGTCCATTGTCGCCACGTAAAATACGACCATAGCCTGTTGGATTTTCAGCAATAGCTGTTAAAATAGTTGCCTTAGCTTTCTTTGCTTGATGATGTTCGAACAAAGCTTGCATCGTTTCAGGGCGGATAAGTGGTGTATCACCACAGACAACTAATGTTGTCCCTTCTTCGCTACCTAAAATTGCTTCAGCCTGTTGTACAGCATGAGCTGTCCCTAACTGTTCAGCCTGTAAAACATACTCGCTTTTATTGCCAAGCTGTTGTTTCACCTTTTCAGCACCATGTCCTACAATCGTTACGATGCGATTCACATCTAACGTTTGAATATGATCCACCACATGTTGTACCATTGGCTTCCCACATACTGGATGGAGCACTTTATATAATTTGGACTTCATACGTGTACCTTGACCTGCAGCCAAAATGACAGCAAAAATGTTGCTCATCTGTAAGTCCTCCAATACGCTCATTTTCTCTTATGACTATATAGCAAAATCCATCGATTTTCAAGGCATGTCGACTTGACAAAAAGATGAATTTCCAAATCAAATGCACCTTATGCTCGAATGTTAATATGTATGTCCTAAAACTGCTCATTTTCTCTTATTCTCAAAATAAAAAGAACTCTTCAATTAAGAAGAGCTCTTAATAACTATACGCCAATTCCTTCTAATTCTTCTGCCTTTTCCGTTACTTCCGCTTCGCTTGAATTATGATACTCGTTTAAAATAATCTCCTGAATTTTATTACGAGTAGTAGAATTAATAGGATGCGCAATATCTCTAAATTCACCGTCTGGAGTTCGTTTACTTGGCATAGCAACAAACAAACCTGTATTGCCATCGATCACGCGAATATCGTGAACTACGAATTCATTGTCGAGTGTAATGGAAGCAATCGCACGCATGCGACCATCAGTCTGTACACGACGTAACCTTACATCAGTGACTTCCATTTTCTCACCACCTCTCTTCTTAGATGCCTTAATGAAAAATAATATTCTAATTACCGAATATTTTCCTTTTTATAGTCTATCAAATTTTCTAAAAAATTTGAATACTCATCAGTATAATATTTCCTTTAATTTACGTAAATTTTGACAATTGTTTGTCTGTTGCCCTTACAATGTTACCCTTTCAGATGGTATGACAACATATTTAGACAGTTTTGTTGCCTTGATCTGAAAACCTTTTTTGCTGCCGCTTCGCTTTTTGCACAAAAAAGAATTTCTTAAATAAAGATAAAAAAACCCACTAAAAGAGCTAACCTTCTCTTCTAGTGAGCTTAAAAAATTATTTAACGATGGCAATAACTTCAATTTCTACTTTTACATCTTTTGGGAGACGCGCAACCTCTACTGCTGAACGAGCTGGTTTATGATCGCCAAAGTGGCTAGCATATACTTCATTCATTGCAACAAAGTCGTTCATATCCTTCATAAAAACAGTTGTTTTAATAACATTGTCCAAAGAAGAGCCCGCAGCTGCTAAAACTGCTTTTAAATTAGCAAACACTTGATTTGTTTGAACAGTGATATCACCTTCCACTAATTCGCCTGTTGCTGTTAATGGAATCTGACCTGAGCTATAAAACATGCCATTTACAATAATTCCTTGTGAATACGGTCCAATTGCTGCTGGTGCATTTGTTGTTGCTACTACTTTCATTTGTCATTTCCCCTTTTAGAAAAATAGTTACCTTCACTTAATGCAATTGTACGGTCCTTTTCATTGACCTCATGAAGCTTCACTAATGAGTAATAATCATCTACTAAAGTTTCATCTGCATGTTCAGCCTCTACAAGTACTGCAATCCCAGCAAGCTGACAGTCAAATTCCTCTAATAGATTTTTCATGCCATTCATTGTACCACCGACCTTCATAAAGTCGTCGGTAATAAGCACGCGTTGTCCACTCTTCATGCTTCTTTTTGATAATACCATTGTCTGAATTCTTCTGGAAGAGCCAGATACATAGTTGATGCTGACTGTAGAGCCTTCAGTTACCTTACTATCTCTTCGGACAACAACAACTGGTACATTTAAATGTCTTGCTATGGCGTGGGCAATAGAAATCCCTTTTGTTGCGACAGTCATTATGACGTCAATTTGTTGATCGGCAAATGCGGATGCAAATACCTTTCCAACTCGATTAATTAAATCTGGATTGCCGAGTAAGTCCGTCATAAATAAATAACCGCCTGGTAACAAACGATCTGAATGCTCAAGCTCCGCCTTTAAATCATCAATAACTAAACGGACCTCAGCCTCGGACATTTTAGGAATATACTTAACTCCCCCTGCAGCGCCCGGTACTGTCATCAATAACCCGATTCCTTTTTCTTCGAAAGTTTCTTTTACAATCGTCAAATCTTCACTTATGGAAGACTTTGCAGATTGATATAGTTCAGAAAAATAAGTTAGCGGGATCAGCTGATGTGGATGTTCTAGTAAATAGTACGTCATATCAACTAGTCGTTCACTACGCTTCCATTTCATGCGACCCTCTCCTAAACACGAATATTTATAGGTAAAATTAACATAAATTTGCGGTTTTAAGCAAGCGTATTTCGCTCACCTAAAATCCGAACAGCATATACTTCTTCACAAAAACCACGTAAACCGTTATATATGCGACTTACTCGAGCTTCACTATCCACCAAACCAAACACGGTCGGACCGCTTCCACTCATTAATGTTGCATCTGCTCCAAAGCGCTTCATCTGTTCTTTTAACATTACTACTTCTGGATGTAGCTTAAATGTTACAGTTTCTAAAACATTTCCTAATGATGCACACAGTAGTTCATAATTTTCCTTTTCAATAGCATGAATCATTTGCTTCGTATTTGGATGCTCTAACCCGTCAACCTTTAATCCTCCATATACTTCAGCAGTAGATACACCTATTTTAGGCTTAGCTAATACTACCCAACAGTTTGGAGGTGCAGGCAATTCCTGAATTTTTTCTCCACGTCCAGTTGCTAATGCTGTGCCACCATAGACACAAAATGAAACATCTGAGCCAATTTTCGCACCTAATTCAGCTAACTCATCTATAGATAACCCTAAATTCCACAGCTCGTTTAAACCCTTCAGTGTAGCAGCCGCATCGCTACTACCACCCGCTAATCCTGCTGCGATTGGTATTTCCTTTTCTATAGTAATGGATACACCTTGTCCAATGCCGTATGTATCTTTAACTAGACGCGCTGCCTGATAAGCAAAATTTCGGTGATCATTTGGTACGAAATTATCAGTCGAAATTATTTCAATTACGCCATCTTCTCTAGATTCTAAACAAATACGATCAGCTAAATCCACTGTTGTCATGACCATCTCTACTTCATGATAATTATCTGGTCTTTTATAAAGTACATCTAATGTTAAATTTATTTTTGCAGGCGCCTTTACATAAAGCATCTTTCTTCCTCCTTATAGCTACACTTATCCATTACGCATTCACGCAATTGGCTGATGCTTCGCCTTCGCACAGATATACAATGCTCCCATTTCAATTTAGGTTTGCATGTTGGCTGACACTTTAATCACTGAATCTCTAATGTAAGAGTCTTCTGTAACTGTTACAAAACATCAGTAGCTGGCGTTCACTTCGCTATATAAAACATTTTCTGAATGAAGATAAACCTGTCGTTTATCTTTCACAAGATTATTCATTTTATTTTACCATAATGGGAAAGCGAAAATGGAAAAAAAGAACCGTATACCCCATTTGGTGTAACGGTTCTCTCTCGTCAGTTGCCTTGTTGTGTTTACAGGAAGTTTTCATCCCTGCAGATAAAGATTCAAAATAATAAGTGGTCTTTTTTCACAAAGAGGCTACTTATTATGCTCTTGCTCACTATTTGCTCTTTCAGCCATTTCAATGGCACGTTTGACCATATTACCAGCGTCTCGAGCTTTAATGCCGCCCCAGCCTTCTCGTTGCACAACATCATAAAATCCAAGCTCTTTAGCGATCTCTTCTTTTAAACGAGGTGACATGATACCTTTTCTAGGCATATAAACTCCTCCTTTAACAACTGACGATTTTAGTATGTCCCAGAAAACGCAAAACACTCATGTAGTTTTTAACATACATGAGTGTTTCGAAATATAGAAATAAGTACTAGAAACTATTTTGCGATAGCAGCTTTTGCTTCGTCTAAAAATGTAATCTCTACTGCTTCAGTTAAAATATCTGTGTAACTATACGATACGCGCTTGCACGTATTGTCTTCTTGATCAAGTTCAACTACAAAGATAGCGCGATATGTCTCACGCAATACCCCTGCACACTCGACCGTTTTCTTGCGACCTCCGTTTGCTCTTAACTGCAAACGTTTACCCAAATGACAATCCAACGACTTTTTAATGTCCGCTAAAGTTTTTGGCATTTTCGCTTACACCTCACTAATAAACAGTATAAGCGATTCGCCCAAAAATGTCAACAAAATATAATATTTTATCAGCCTCTAATAAATATTGTCAACTTATTTTTCATAAAAAAAACATGTTTTTTTACGTATACTCAAAAAAGTTAACAAAAATTTTTTACTTTACAAATGTAGGGTATAGTGCATCGGCTAATTTTCCAAACTCTTGAATCGTAAGGGTCTCTCCTCGACGTGTTGGTTCAATATTTACTGCTTTCAAAGCATCCATAATTTTTTCTTTGTGAACCTTACCATTTGGTAAACCTGATTGTAAATTATTGAAGATTGTTTTTCGTCGTTGTACAAACGACGCACGAGTCACGACAAATAAAAAGTCCTCATCAATGACTTTTACAGGGGGTTCATCATGTTTAATAAGACGGAGCACTGCAGAATCTACATTTGGCTGCGGCATAAATACAGTTTTCGGAACCGTCATGGCAATATCAGCCTTAACATAATATTGAATCGCAATTGATAAAGAACCGTACTCCTTCGTACCAGGTTTAGCCGAAATACGATCTGCAACCTCCTTTTGCATCATGACTACAAAACCGCGAATTGGCAAACGATCATTGAGTAATTTCATTAAAATCGGCGTCGTCACATAATAAGGTAAATTCGCTACAACCATGATATCGTCAATACCTGGCATCTCTTCCTGAATTACCTTAGCGACATCTGCCTTTAAAATATCTGAATGTACAATAGATACATTATTATATGGGCTAAGTGTGTCTTCTAATACCGGTAATAACCGCTGATCAATTTCAAAAGATACCACTTTTTTTGCACTTCTTGCTAGATGCTCTGTTAATGCTCCAATGCCAGGACCAACCTCAATTGCACCACTATTTTCAGTTAAATTTGCATGACTAACAATATTTCGTAAAATGTTCGGATCTATTAAGAAATTTTGACCTAAGCTCTTTTTGAATGAAAATCCATATTTCTTTAAAATTTCCTGTGTTCTAATTGGTGTTGCAATATCCTTATGCATCGTTTTCCTCCTGATCTAACTGTGCGATTGCCGCACCAAATTGCTTTTCTGTGATTTGAAACATTTTTAATCTTTTATGAAGTTGTTTACCGTTTGTCGCACCGATATTCAAAATCTCCCCAAGACGATCACGGCGAATTTTTGCCTGTGGATGGCCAATTAAATGTGCCGTCATTAAATCTTCGAGAGTAATATCATCTGTAGTTGGCTCAAACTCTATAGGAGTATAGACATGTTGCAACGCCTCACGTATATCTTCATCTGCTGCATGCTCAATGCCTAATCCTTTACCGTTTTTCGCAATTGTTTTAGCCTTCGGTAAAAAAGCGTGTTTTACACCTTTTACACGTTCCTCGATAATGGCACGAATCCGACGTCCTGGATAATCTGGATCAGTGAAAACAATAACGCCCCTTTTATCCTGTGCATGTTGAATTCGCTTCAGTGTTTCCTCTGAAATAGCCGATCCATTTGTTTCTATAGTATCTGCTTGTACAGCTCGCTTAATAGCTGTTGTATCATCTTTTCCTTCTACAACAATGATTTCTTTTATTTGCAAAAAGGCTCCTCTTTTCTACCTTATCTTCAGACCATTTTACAACTGCACTGTATGATTTGTACAGAAATACACGGCTATTCGCCTTCTAGCAGACTGTATAGTGACCGTTACAGCCTACTTTATGTAGATATTACTATGCTTTATCCTTTAGAACTATTTATTAAAAAAAGATAAAAAAGCTTTCCCGCCAGTCAAAACAGGAAAGCTACTAATAGTGAAAAACATTTTGTTTTAATTTTACAATTTTTTTAATTTAATACTTTAATACGCACTTTCCTTACTCCCCAATTACTAGCCTGGGATTCAGATTGTACAAGTATGTCGATCCGATTACCCTTAATTGCACCGCCAGTATCCCCTGCAATAGCTGTTCCATAACCTTCAACCCAAACTTTTGAGCCAAGCTTAATAACAGAAGGGTCTACAGCAATTACTTTCAAACCAGAGCCTGATTTCAAATTAATGCCAGTCGCAGATATCCCCGAGCAGCCATTACAATTAGGTGTATAAGCCGTTGCCGTTACATAAAATTCTTTACCACTAGCTGGCTCTGATGAACCACGTGATACAGTCGCTGCACTCGCTACTACAGTTTTAGTACCTACTGCAACCACTTGCGTTTGCGGTTCTTTTACAACTTTTTTAGATTGTTGATTTTTAGCTACAACTTGACCATTCTCTTTAACAACTTCATAAGTTTTAGTCATTAATCCTTTTTGGCCTGCTGCTACAACTTTTTGTTTTCCCTTTTCCAAAGAAGCATCCTGCTTCTTTTCAATTGCGAAATCTAAAGATTCTTCCACTACATCGATAACCTTTTCTACGCGAACTACTGTGATTTTACTCTGCGGAGATATTACGTCCTTCAGGTTATTCTCGACACGATCGAATTCATTTAGTTGAATTCCTTGTTGTTTTAAAAAGTTAGCGACCGTAGTCGAAGTGGACCATACTTGTCTCTCGTTTACGCCATCGACAAGCGATACTTGAAACGCTTTTTGAATATCGATCTTGTTGTCTGCTCCTATTTCTGTATCTAGACCTTGAGCTAATGAGTCATGCTCTGATACGTCAATATTCGCTTCTTTCAAAATGTCTTTCACTTGTGTTTCAGTTGTCCAAACTTTTGACTGATTTCCATCAACTGAAATTGTTACTTCTTTTGCCTGTTCCCATGAAATTGCTAACCCATTAGCAATTTTGGTGTTCAGAGAGGGTGATATTTTGTCATGCTCTGCTACGTCTATATTTTGATCTTGTAATAATTGTTCTACGGTTTTGGCATGTGTTGTTACTTCGACTGTTTCTCCGTTCGCCTCAAGCGTTACGGTTTTTTTAGTACCTTGATAAAGTACAAATGAAATTACAGATACAAACAGGACAAGTGAAATAATGCTTATCACTGTTTGCTTACTCCTCAATGATCCTAAGAACAAGTTTTTCATGGAATTATTTGACATGAAAAAACGCCTCCTTAATACAAAGTTGGATTATACGTACTAGATTTGGCACTGTCAACCCGAATGTACTTCAAAGAAAATTGACAATATCTTTTTAGCCAACTACAAACTCAGTATTGGAGGCATCTCAGCTAATTAATTGTCAATCCTAAAAAATTTTTTCGCATTGGCTGTCGTTGCCTGTGCAATTTCCTCAATCGTTAATCCTTTTAAACGAGCAATTTCTTCTGCAACTAAAGGCACTAAAGCTGGCTCATTACGTTTTCCTCGATATGGATGAGGCGCTAAATACGGAGCATCTGTTTCGATCATCAAATGCTCTAAAGCTATTTCTGTCGCCACTTCCTTCGGCATTCGTGCATTTTTAAATGTCACCGGTCCACCAAGACTAATCATAAAATTCATAGCAATACATTCATGCGCGGTTTCCACACTGCCACTATAACAATGCATGACACCTCCCACGGAAGCAGCGTTTTCTTCACGTAAAATTTGGACAACATCTCCAGTAGCATCCCTGTTATGAATAATGATTGGTAAATTTAGCTTTTGCGCTAAATGAATTTGCTTGCGGAAAAGTGCTTGTTGAACATCTTTCGGGGATTTATCCCAATAGTAGTCCAATCCAGTTTCACCAATACCCACTACTTTCGGATGTGCTGCTAATCCCTCAATCCAATTTAAATCTTCTTGTGTGCAATCAATAGCATCAACTGGGTGCCAACCAATGACGCCGTAAACAAAATCATATTGTTCAATCAGTTGCATTGTTTTTTCAATGGTTTTGCGATCAAAACCAACAACAACCATCGTTTCTACTTTAGCTTCGAGAGCTCGATCTATAACCTCTTGTAAGTCTTCTTCATACTGATCAGCATTTAAGTGTACATGTGTATCAATAAACATCGTCATTCTCCTAACATAGATTTTATTAAAAATTATTATTTCATATTTTTCGTCAGTGTTACAAATTTGTTACAAACGATTTAGTATTATAACATTTCGCATTCCACAGACATCACGCTTATTACTATATACCTAAAAAACCCGAATGAATAATGTGTATAAATTATTTTAAGATAACAAACTACTTATTTTCAAAGCGGATTTTAAAAGCCTGCTGAACTTTTTCCATTCAGCAGGCCTTCCAAAAATTTTTTACTTTACTTTTGCACCGTTTTCTAGTTTTTGATCAACCGATGCTAATTTTAAAATTCCATCTTTCTCACCGGCTAAAATCATTCCTTGAGATAATTCACCGCGTAATTTAACTGGCTTTAGGTTAGTGACCACAATCACTTTTTGACCAATCAATTCATCTGGCGAATAAAACTTTGCAATACCTGAAACCACTTGGCGTTGCTCATATCCAAGATCCACTTGAAGCTTTAATAATTTGTCTGCTTTCGGAATAGTTTCACATGCTATTACTGTAGCTACGCGTAAATCAACTTTCATAAAATCATCAATAGTAATTTCAGGAATTTCTGGAATATCCGCAGGTTTTTGCTCAACTTTTGATTCTTCCACTTGCGGCGTTTTCACTGAACCACGCATTTCTTCACGGATATACTCAATTTCAACTTCACTCTCTAAACGAGGGAAAATTGGAATACCTTTTTCTACCACTTTAATGTTTGCCGGAATAGTATTGCCGAATGTTTCAATTGTTTCCCATGCTAAGAATTTGTCATCCAAGCCTAATTGTTCGATGATTCGTTTGGGAGTAGATGTCATAAATGGTTGTAACATGACAGCAATTTGGTGTAAGCTCTCTGCCAAATTTCGCATTACGGCGCCTAATTTTGGCTTGTCTGATTCTTCTTTTGCTAGCACCCACGGTTGCGTTTCATCTATATATTTATTCGTTCTCGAAACAAGCGTCCATACGTCTGCTAAAACGACACTAAACTGCATTTTTTCCATACTTTCTTCATATTTAATACGTACCGATTCAGCCTGGTCTTGTAAAGCCGCATCAAATTCTGTCGATTGAAGATTTTCAGTTGGAATAATGCCGTCGAAATATTTATTAATCATTGAAATAGTACGATTCAATAAATTACCTAAATCGTTTGCTAAGTCGAAGTTTGTCCGTTCAACAAAAGATTCTGGTGAAAATACACCATCAGACCCGAATGGTAACTCACGCAATAGGAAATATCGTGTCGCATCTAAGCCATAACGTTCTATTAACATTTCCGGATAAATAACATTGCCCTTTGATTTAGACATCTTACCGTCTTTCATCATGATAAAACCATGAGCAAATATTTTCTTCGGAAGTGGTAAATCTAGTGCCATTAAGAAAATTGGCCAATAAATAGTATGGAATCGAACGATATCTTTACCAACTACATGTACATCTGCCGGCCAATATTTATTGAATAATGTTTCATCCTCAGACAGATAACCTAGTGATGTAATATAGTTAGTTAAGGCATCTACCCATACATAAATAACATGTTTAGGGTCTCCCGGAACTTTAATGCCCCAATCAAATGATGTTCTTGAAACAGATAAATCTTCTAACCCTGGTTTAATGAAGTTATTAATCATTTCATTTTTTCGAGATTCAGGCTCAATGAATCCAAGGTTTTCTTCATAATAAGCTAAAAGACGATCTGCGTATTTCTTCATATTAAAGAAGTAAGATTCCTCTTTCACTTTGTGTACTGGACGACCACAGTCTGGACAATTACCATCTACTAATTGTGTCTCCGTAAAAAATGATTCACATGGTGTACAGTACCAACCTTCATACTCACCTTTATAAATATCACCATTATCTAAAAACTTTTGGAAAATCTTTTCGACAGTTTTCGTATGACGCTCTTGCGTTGTTTGAATAAAGTCATCGTATGAAATGTCCATTAATGCCCAAAGTTTTTTTGCAGCATCTGCAATTTCATTCACGTATTCTTGAGGATGTTTGCCCGCTTCTGCAGCTTTTTCTTGAATTTTTTGTCCATGCTCATCCATTCCAGTTAAAAAACGTACATCATAACCACGTAAACGTTTATAACGTGCCATTGTATCTGATGCTACAGTTGTATACGCTGTACCAATATGGAATTTCCCACTTGGGTAATAAATAGGGGTTGTTATATAGAATGTTTTGTTTTGTTCGCTCACAAGAACTGCCTCCATTGTTTCACAGTATACTATCTATTCTAACTAAGTACGAAATTCGTTTCAACTTCTTTCAGCGGTGTCATGGAATCGGAAAAGGAACTCTTATATAGGAAGTTAGCCAAATCATCGCATCCATGCGATGATTTGGCTAACTAACCTGCATCGGTAAAAACGCTACGTCCTGTGACATTACCGAAATGACCGACATCATGTCGACCCTCACGCAGGCTAAGTATAAAGCCGTTTTTGGACGCCATGATGCCTCGGCATAGTTGATTGATAATATATCCCGCGCGAAAAATGTCGAATGATATAATCAATCCATTTAATGTATTAAACAAGAATCTTTTTTACTATAAATCAAAATATATAATAAAAACCTTTTAAAAAAACCAAAATATCTGTTTTCTCCTCAAAAAATTTTTTTGAAACAATAATATTAGTGTATTAATTAATTGACGTTTATGGCATTACTTGGTATGATAACTATCAGACAAAGAATTTATGTCGAAATTTGACGAAATACCGATATAACTTTTAACATTAGGAGGAAAAATAATTATGAAATCAACAGGAATCGTTCGTAAAGTCGATGAATTAGGACGTGTAGTAATTCCAATCGAACTTCGCCGTACATTAGGTATTGCAGAAAAAGATGCTTTAGAAATCTATGTGGATGATGACAAAATCATCTTAAAAAAATATATGCCTAACATGACATGTGCTGTAACTGGTGAAGTATCTGATGATAACTTCCGTTTAGTTGGAGGCAAATTAATTTTAAGCCCAGAAGGCGCAGAAATGTTAGTGAAAGAAATTCAATCTAACTTAAAAAAATAATTTGATCTACACACCTAAATCAAACACAGTGATTTGGGTGTTTTGTTTTTATCAATCAAAGATAAATATAATATAACCAATTCTTAAGTGCCTTATAATGTCCATGTCAGACCTTTTAAGATTAAGGTTGTATTTTTTATCATATTAAATAGTTTATGCTCCTTACCATAACGTGGGGTTGATTTCCGTTCCGACAGGGTGCTTTCCTTGGGATCAACAACCTAATTGATTAGCTATACAAAAAAGAGGTGCCCTATTAAGGCTACCTCTTTCTTTACATTAACTATGGTATTCATTATAGATTTCTCGCTTCGCTACTTGACGTAGTTTTGCAACTTCCTTTATAGCTTCCTTTGATGTTACACCTGTATGATTAATAATATAATCGACATGTTCAATGATAGACATTGTAACCCAATAGGCTTCTTCATTACTTTCTTCCTCGGCATTGTCGTTTCCTTCAAGGACAATACAAAATTCTCCTCGAATTTCCTCTGTTTGTGACCATTCCACTGCTTCAACCAACGTACCACGTAAAAACTCTTCGAATTTTTTAGTCAACTCGCGAGCTAACACAATCCGTCGATTACCGAGAATAGTTTCCATATCTTTCAAAGTGTCCTTGATACGATGAGGTGCCTCATAAAACAGGATAGTTTCCTGACGTTTTTTTAGTTGCTCTAATTGCTGTCGTCGCTCCTTTTTCCCTCGATTTAAAAATCCATAAAAGAAAAATGGCTGTGGCGTTAGTCCAGAAGCAATTAATGCTGATATTGCAGCATTAGGGCCTGGCACCGGTACAACGGGAAAGTCTTGTTCGATTGCTTTTTCGACTATATCTGCACCAGGGTCGGAAATACAAGGCAGACCTGCATCACTAACTAATGCAACTGTTTTTCCCTCACGTAAGAAGGCTAATAGCTTCTCCCCACCCACCTCTAAATTATGTTCATGATAGCTTATCAGTGGTGTTTCTATATCAAAGTAATTGCATAGTTTCTTTGTATTACGTGTATCCTCTGCTGCAATAATATCTGCTTCCTTTAAAATACGTAGCGCACGTACACTCATATCCTCTAGGTTACCAATAGGCGTTGCCACTAAATATAAACAACCTGTATGACCGTGCATTGTACTTTTCTGAGATTTCATGCGTCATCCCTCCCTATATATTTCATCTTTTGCTTTCGTGTTAACTGTTTAAAAGCATATTCTGCTCGCATCGCTTCTTGTTTCGTATCGAACTCCTCTACATAAATACATTCTACTGGTCCTCGCGCTCTCGTATATTTTGCACCTTTACCAGCATTATGTACACCGACACGCTTGTCTACATTATTCGTGTAGCCTGCGTAAAAGGATTGATCGGCACATTCTAATACATAAAAATAATGGCTATTGTTCTTTTCCATAAAGGATTTCTCTCACTTCTGCTGTATATTCATTATTCGCGTTATAAACATACAGGGGCGGTAATATTTTTAGATCAGGCTTACCATCTTTAATTCCTTCTATTAATAATGTATTGGCCTCCTTACCTTCTTTCGGGTAAATAAGTTGCATACGTTTAGGCTCTAAACGATTTGCACGCATTGCCGTAACAATATCTAATAACCGACCAGGACGATGAACAAAAGCAGCCTTTCCGCCTTGTTTTAACAATTTACTTGCTGATTGTATGGATTCCTCTAATGTTAAATATAGTTCATGACGCGCTATAGCGTAATGCTCACTTAAGTTTTTATCACTTGCTTCATGTGCTAAAAAATATGGCGGATTACACGTTACAACATCATATTTTTCAATACCAAGCTCCTTAGGAATTTCCTTCACATCACCGAGGACCATATGAATTTGATCTTCTAACTTATTGTAACGGATACTTCGCTCAGCCATATCAAATAAACGTGGTTGAATTTCTACTCCTGTTATATGCCCTTTTGTTCTGGCGCTTAAAAAAAGTGGAATTACACCATTTCCTGAGCACAAATCAACAATTTTCCCTTTATGATGTGGGACATTGACAAATTTTGAAAGTAGTACTGCATCCAATGAAAACGAAAAGACAGAAGGGCTTTGAATAATACGTAAATTCTCAGCCAATAAATAGTCTAACCGTTCGTCACCCTTCAACCAATTTTCCATGTTTCTTCCTCCTACTATACAAAACAAAAGACTGACACCACCATAGTGGGAATCAGCCTTCTATTACACATTTTGTTTATTTAAAAATGATAGACAAAACAGACAGTCTTCACCTTTACGTGAACCTCCGAAATGAACATGACAAACATGGAAGCCTTCTTGGTATAAACGTGCTAGGTTATCATAACCTTCGCCAATATCTAACGAATTCTCTTTCTTCTCATCAGTAGCCTGTACGGAGTTTTCATTCGAAAGTAGTTCTTCCAGCCGTGTACGAAGGTGATGATTTTCTGTTTCGAGTGCCTTATGCTCCTCCATCATTAACGCTACAAATTGTTTCAATGCACCAAATTGCTCCTGCATTGCTTCGAGCTGTTGTTCGAACTCCATAACGGTATCTAAGAAATTACGGTCCTTCACCCAAGCCACCTCGTCCAATTCTCTATCTTAAATAAGATTTTTTTCGCATGCTAGCAGTTCTTCTAGTGTATACTCGACTGTGCGCTCCTGCTCTTGTAAATATACTTGAATAAGTCTTTCCAGTACATTTAAACCTACAACTTTACCACGGCCATCTGGTGTCATCGCCATTTCACCAATGTCTGGCATGCCCTCTTTTGCTTCCTCATATTCATCATTTTCATACTTTAAGCAGCACATTAAACGACCGCAAAGACCTGAAATTTTGGATGGATTTAAAGATAAGTTTTGATCTTTAGCCATTTTAATAGAAACCGGCTCAAAATCTCCTAAAAAAGTTGAGCAGCAAAGCATCCGGCCACATGGACCAATGCCGCCTAACAACTTCGCCTCATCACGTACACCAATTTGGCGAAGCTCAATACGTGTTCTAAAAACCGAAGCTAAATCTTTTACAAGATCTCTAAAATCAACTCGCCCTTCAGCCGTAAAATAAAAGATGATTTTATTACGATCAAATGTATATTCAACATCAACGAGCTTCATTTCTAAATTATGCTCAATGATTTTTGTACTTGCTAGTTCAAATGCTCGCTTTGATTCAGCTGCATTTTCCTCTACTTGGATACGATCACGCTCATCCGCTGGTCGTAGAACCTGTTTAAGTGGTAATACAACATCATTATCCCCTACAACCTTTTGAGGGACAACTACTTTACCATATTCCACTCCGCGAGCTGTCTCTACAATGACATACTGACTGTCCTCTAGTAGATATGATGCTGGATCAAAATAATATATTTTACCCGCTTTTTTAAAACGGACTCCCACTACATTATACAAATGTATATCCCTCCTGCAGATTTAGCATTAACTGCTCCATCATTAACGTCCTATTCATGTTACGCTGTAAAGATGAACGTGCCTGTAAAATAGACTCCATTTGACTAGATAGACGTTCATAAGTCGAATGTAACGCAGCTTCTTTAAATGTTTGTAACATGTCTGGGTAAGTACAAGCTGCTTCGGGATTAGCTTTTATTGACACTATATCACGGTAAGCAAATAGTAGTAAATCTAATGCCTGCTCCATCTCGCCTTTTTCTTTAAACAGTGGCAACCATTCTTCATGTACAACAAGCATTGCTTCATGTACATTCTGACGAATTGCCTCTACTAATTTTAACACTGTTTTTCGAGCATGTGCAAACTGCTCATCATTTGCTAAAATCATAGCTGTTTCGAGCTCGTTCGTCATCATGCTCACTGTAGAAGCCATCGAGTAAGAAATGTTGTGATCTTGCAAATGCTTCAACAATAAGTGTCGAGGCATTTTTTGAAATTTAATATGCTGGCAGCGAGAACGAATCGTTGGTAAAATTGACTGCATTTGCTCTGTTAACAAAATCGCAGTTACCTCACCATCAGGTTCCTCTAAAAATTTAAGAATCATGTTTGCAGAGGCAATATTGAGACGGTCTGCATGGTGAAGCACATAAATCTTACGTCCTTCTTCAACCCCCATCATCTTCATCTCTGCAATTAATTCACGTATTTGATCAATTTTTATAAATTGGCCTTCTGGATAAATTTGATGAATATTTGGATGATTACCCGAATCAACACGTCTGCAATTTCGACATGTTTCACATGGAACATTTTGATTTGGTTGCTCGCATAGCATTAATTTAACAAAAAACTGCATAATATCAACTTTGCCTGTCCCTTTTTCGCCATCAAAAATGTATGCATGCGCTAATCTATTTTTGTCAAAAATCGTTTGAAGCTGCTTCATTACGACTGGTTGTAGTGTGAATAGCTCTTCAACATTCTTGGCCATATATATAAATTCCTTCCTATTTTCAATTACACTCATAGCATAATTGTTTTCCATTGCTCAATTTTAGTACAGAAACATCTGCGTTTTTAGAGCAGATAGATTAGTTTCGTGTCATTCAGCAAATAAATTAGCTGCTGAATTGATTTGAAAAAAGCCCGCGCCTACAAGAGAACGAGACACGGGTTTTACATATACAAATTAATTAATAAGCCTTTAATCTCACCGATTTTATCAAGTAGGTCAATTGCTTCCTTTTCTTCATCTAAAATATCTTGCGCAAGCTCTACAAGACGCGTATCAATAGTTTCGATAATTTTTAAGCGTCTTCCTTCACCAAAACGATTCCATGTATGCGATTGCTTTAAATCCATACCATGCTCTACAGTTTCTTGTAGGAATCGTTTAACAAGCATTTTAAAACGAGCAAGTTCTCGTAAATTACGTGATCTTGCAACACGGTCACCTGCTGTAGAAATATCTCCTAGCAGTCGTGTAAGCTGTTCAGTTTGCAATTTGCTTCCTTGCTTGACGACCATATCTCCAAATCGGTTATTTTGATTATTGTTATGCAGTGGCTCTTTACGATTAGTATTTAACCCGACACGTATATCTTGATTGATCTTCAAGCTGTTTCGCCCCCACTTGCCTTCTATATCAAATACATATATTGTGTTTTACTTCTATTTAATGTGGCAATGATCTAAAAATGATGAAACTGTTCGATTGGTAATACAAAAACTGTCGCTCCTCCTACCTCTACCTCCACTGGATAAGGTATATAGGAATCTGTATTCCCTCCTAAAGGCGAAACAGGTGCAACCATTTGTTCACGTGCTCGACAATTATCACGAATAATATCTAAAACTTTGGGTATAAGAGAGTCTTCCGTCCCAATAAGAAACGTCGTATTTCCAGAGCGTAAAAATCCTCCTGTGCTCGCTAATTTAGTTGCGCGAAACTGGTTTTTCGTTAAAGCATTCGATAAACGGCTGCTATCTTGATCTTGCACTACAGCTACGACTAACTTCATTCGCACTCACCCCTTTGATAAAATTCATCTAAATAAATTTTAGTTACCATTATCAATTATGCCTCAGCATAATGGTGTCCGGATCAGGCTTTATGCTTGCACAAAGAACACCTTTCCGGTTCCGTGACATCCACCAAAGTTCCTTTATTTCAGTAGGTTTTTAGGTATCTACTGAAAATGAACAATATCCATACCCATCAAATCTTTTCGCTTGCGCACAGAAAACATTCGTTGAATGAAGATAAAATTATAGATGTTACCATTATATCACATTGTGTTAGACAACTTCATGCATTTACTGTATTGCTTCATATATTAATGACCATACATCTTCAACAACACGCTCAATATTTTGGTCCGCATTGATGACATGTATACGATCAGCGTAACGCTCTACTAGCTGTAAATATCCTTCCCGAACCTTTTTATGAAAAGCTAAACTTTCAACATCTAAGCGATTTACTTCTCGCTCTCCATGAGCATGAATTCGTGCCAAGCCAACCTCTGGAGCAAGGTCAAATAATATGGTCATATCGGGTAACTTCTTACCGATTGCAAACTCATTAATGGATAATACTTCATCTACGCCGATACCGCGTGCATATCCTTGGTATGCTAATGAAGAATCGATAAATCGATCGCAAATAACCATTTTACCAGCATCCAATGCAGGTCGTACTTTTTCAAAATAATGCTGACTTCTCGCCGCTGCGTATAATAACGCTTCTGTACGTTCATCCATGGCTGTATGTTCAGGGTTCAAAATAATACTCCTAATTTTCTCAGCAATCTCAATACCACCAGGCTCTCTCGTTGCTAAAACATCAATATTTTCTTCTGCAAGTCGCTCAGCTATTTTTTGAATAACTGTTGTTTTTCCAGCACCCTCAGGACCTTCAAATGTAATAAATAAATTGCAATTCATGCTGTTATTGCCTCCAACTATTTAATGATCTCAATCATCTTTTCTTCTAAACGGTGATTTCCTTGGAACGTTGCACCAGTAGCCAGTAACTCTTCTAGCCGACTCAGCTTTGCTACTGTTATTTTTTCGCCCGGAACAAGCAATGGAATGCCTGGTGGATAAGGAATAATCATACTAGCAGAGATACGGCCCATTGTTCGCATATATGGTAACCATTCTTTCTCCGCCTTTTCAATGTCATCAAATGTATAGGCTGGTTCCGTAATAGCTACAAAATTATAGGCTGCTTGCGAAGCAGTTACTATTTCGGACCTTGGTGTACTTAATAACAATGTTACAGCATCCTTAATTCGGACACGTATTTCTGCAAATGGATAGGTATGCCCCTGTTTCAACAAAGGTAGCACAAGCAATACTTGATTCGCATCTGCTAGTTCTGCATATACGTGCTTTGCTTCTAATGCTTCTTGTAATTGAAAACCGCTATAGCCATCAACACGTAATAATAATTTTATAGGGTCGTCTACCTCAATCACTTCCAAAGAGCCAATAGCTCGTAATGCCTCTACCCATTGATTCCTTTTCTCTATTATATATGCACCATCACTCTCCATATATGTCTGTATATAATGGCGTGCATCATCTAAAGAAGCCAATAAAAGATAGGATGGGCTGCTAGATTGCAGCATACGTAAATAGTGATTTATTTTGTCGACATCGATGAAGTTAGAATTAACATGCATAAAGGATGCCATTGTCATAGCAGGCAAAGTTTTATGTGCAGACTGTACTACTATATCTGCCCCAAATGACAATGCTGATGGTTGAAATAAAGTACAGGCACTAAAATGCGCTCCATGTGCTTCATCCACTAAGACAGGAATACCTTTCTCATGACAATAGGCAATCTGCTGCTGTATTTCTTTAGATGTCATACCATAGTAAGTAGGATACGTTAAAACTACTGCCCGAGCCTCTGGATGAAAATCAACTGCTTCTTTTAAATCTTTATAAGAAACATGTGTGGCAGTTAATGTACGTTCATCCCATAGTGGGGAAACAAATACAGGCTTTGCGCCAACAAGCTCAATTGCGTGAAATATTGACTTGTGTGCATTACGTTGGACAATAATCGTATCACCCTTTTTACATGTGGCATAAATCATCGCTAGATTTCCAACTGTAGATCCACCTACTAAAAAAAAGCTTTTCATCGCCCCATATGTATCTGCCAATAAGTTTTCTGCCTCTAATATTATTTCCTCTGGGTGATGTAAGTCATCAAGACCTGATAATTCAGTCACATCATATCGCATGACATCTTTAAAGGGCTGAGGAAGATGGGACAGTTCGCCATGCTTATGTCCTGGGACATGAAAGGAAATATTTTGTTGTTGTCGAAAGCGCTCTAAGCCTTCTACAATCGGCTTTTTCTTTTGCAAAACAAAACACCCATTTCCGTTATATTCTTATTTAATTATAACACTTACATTACAAAAACATTTGCTGAATCGCTATAAATAAAGTGAAATTCAGATAACCTTTTTACCGATCCAATGTGCTAGTAATGCAACAGGGATCAATAAAAGACAAAATGGCAAGCTAACGAAAATAATGTCCCATGTTATGACTTTATTGATTAATAACGAACGATACAAAATTAAACTGTATGGAATGACAATTATCAAAGATGTAAGTGCACCTGGTGTAATGGCACGAAGAAAAACAGATTGTGCAAGGTGAGTGAATGCATGTAAAAAGTAGGTTAGCGTAACAATAGTGAAAAAATAGATATCTCCAAATGGCCCTTGATGTACATATTGATTTGCTAAAAAAGTGGAACTACTTACAAACATGAATATAACGATTACTGCTACGGCAAACTGTGCTGTCGACATCGAGAACTGTTTCATAACTCGATCAGCAATTTTCTTCGGCAGTCTTTCATACAAAATCGTAGAATTCTTATTTAACCACTTTTCAACCATAATGATTTCTTCAAAATCATGCAAAATGAACATAATAGGGAATAGCCAAATAAGTGTTTGAATATTTATCCATTGCTCCATAATGATACCTCCTTTTTAAATTCTATTGAGTAATCACTCAAATGTTTTTCAAAAAAATAGTTCCTCGCAAATAACGTGTGTTAACTTTCGTTTCGATTGGGCACTTTCTTGGTGACGTTCGATCTCCACTACAATCTACTTATACAATTTGCATTCCTTTTAAAAGAAACATCGCTACCTCTTCAATATAATCATTATTTCCAATTGGCATTTTTTCTGCTTTTCTTTCTTCAACTAAAACATGCGTTAATATTGTTGAAAGAAACATCGAAGCTGCCGTTTCTACTGTCTTTTTTTCTACACTACATAAAGAAGCTCTTATCAAAAATGAACTGACTTGTTCATTCATTGTATTTATAAAATCTACAATATCCTTACTAACATCCGTGTTCCGTACTATTTCCGGGGACCAAATAAAAGTTAAAAAGCTTTTATTATGTGATAAAAAATTGGCATATAATTGGCCAAATTTAATTAAAGCTGGATATGGCTCCATCATAGAAAGAGCTTTTATCTCATTTTGTAGCGAGCCAATAAATGAAAATTCACGAATAAGATAATTAAGAAGCCCATTTTTATCTTTAAAATAATAAAATATAAGCCCCTCTGCTACTCCGCTTTTTAATGCTATTTCTTTAGTAGTCGTCGCGGTAAAGCCCCTTTTAGTAAAAAGCTCTAATGATGCCTCCAAGATTTTATCCTTCTTTGACGCCAAACCTTTCCACCACCTTTTTTAATGTTTGAGTATATACTCAAATATAAGACTCATAAAAAGAACTGTCAAGTTATACCAAAAATCACAAGATAATGTGGGTTGGTCTCAGTTCCGACGTTAACATTTTAGTAAATTGTCATATCGAACTTTTGGTGATGAAACATAAAAAGACCATTGCACCTAATAGCAATGATCCTTTTACTTTCCTTAGTAGATACTATTTTAAAGCGTACTTAACTGCAATTTTCTCTACACATACTAAATACTAGCCTTTACCGCCATCCTTTGTACTAGCTGTTCTACTAATTGCGGTACAAATTTTTCTAATATTGGATTCATCATTCCTGCTAAGAAGCCACTTGCCTTCATCGTTAAATTGCCTACTAACTGACATGTACCATCCTGATTTTGTGTAATTTCAAAATAACCATCACCATTTATCGGATCGGATAAACCTACCAAATCAAACATAACCTGATGAGGACTGGACTCCTTGCATTTAAGCTCAACCTTTACGGCTTTTTGAATAATTCCGAAATCGCCTTGAAATACCCAAATCATATTTTGTTCATTTGGAAATTCATGATGTAAATAACCCGGTATTAGTACAGCCCATTCCCCTTTATCTTGAATAAATTCCTGTAGCTTTGCTTTTTCAATTTGAATATTTTCTCTATATAACCCTGTTGCCATTTCAATTCACCCCTATATTGTTAATTTGAATCAATTTACATTCTAACATTTTTTAGGGTATAGATTGCAAAACAACAAAAAAACCACTGATTTCTCAGTGGCCGCTTTGTGCCTAGCGACGTCCTACTCTCACAGGGGGAAGCCCCCAACTACCATCGGCGCTAAAGAGCTTAACTTCCGTGTTCGGTATGGGAACGGGTGTGACCTCTTTGCCATCATCACTAGACATATGAAAGAATTTATTCTTTCAAAACTGGATAAACGGTGCATTGAATGTTTCAAACGTTTTGGTTAAGTCCTCGATCGATTAGTATTCGTCAGCTCCATGTGTCACCACACTTCCACCTCGAACCTATCTACCT
>NZ_JALNLQ010000016.1:0-67415 GCF_023337835.1 Lysinibacillus sp. Bpr_S20 | reverse complement strand
CAGGATCAAACTCTCCATAAAAAGAAATTTGATTAGCTCAAATTGTTTTGCTGGCATCATGTTTGATGTCCAAAATTTTGTTTCGTTCACTAACTCAAAGTTAGTTACTGAAAACTTTATTGATTACGTTTTGCTTGTTCAGTTTTCAAGGTTCATTAATTCGTCACAATTAAGTGACTTTCTATACTTTAACACGGCGTTAACTCTATGTCAACCATTTGTGTTAGTATTTTTTAAATTGTTATGTGTTTCGTAACAACGTTTATAAATATATCACCTTAATAGTAAGTTTGCAAGTGGATTATTAAAGTAAAACTATTCTTACTAATTGAAAAGGAGTTTCTTCTATAAAATAGAAATCAACATATAAAATTTAATCGAGCAATTCAATCCCTCTTGATTCCTCTCCGATATAAATTAATGAAGCTTAGCTTTCTTACATTGAGATCGTTTATATCCTCTAATAAGAAAAACACCTGCAATTGTTAGGTTTCGTTTCTAACAATCGAGGTGCTCTTTATAGTTCGAATCTGTATTTAATTAGCGTACCCAGATAAAGTATGCAAGGAAGACAAAGAATAATCCGTACATCATAGGGTGAATTTCTTTTTTACGACCTGCTAAAAGCATTGTTATTGGATAGAATACAAAACCTATCGCAATACCAGTAGCAATTGAGTAACCAAGAGGCATCATTATTACTGTAAAGAAAGCTGGTACTGCAATTTCGAATTTATCCCAATCAATTAAACGTAATGAAGATACCATCAGAACACCTACAATAACTAGTGCTGGTGCTGTCACTGCTGGAGTTACCACAGCAAGTAACGGTGAGAAGAATAATGCAACCAGGAATAGCATTGCAGTTACAACAGCAGAGAAACCTGAACGCGCTCCTGCTGCTACACCAGAAGTAGACTCTACATATGCTGTAGTTGTTGATGTACCAAATAATGAACCAATTGTTGTTGCAAGAGCATCAGCCATTAACGCACGGCTTGCACGTGGTAATTTATTATCTTTTACTAATCCTGCTTGTGTCGCCACTGCCATTAAAGTACCTGCTGTATCAAAGAAATCTACAAACAAGAATGTTAACACAACAACTAAAAATTTAACGTTTAATAATGAACCGAAGTCATGGAAAATAGGTTTTAAAGCTACCATAAATGTAGAATCCACACTCGGAATTGCTGAAACAACTGCTGTAGGAGGTTCAATCACACCTGTAATCATACCAACAATCGCTGTTATAACCATCCCTAGGAAAATACCAACACTACGAAGTTTAATTATAAGAATAATTGAAAGGACAATCCCGAATACAGCTAGTAAAGTTGCGCCGGTGAATGATCCTAGAGTCACCAATGTAGCTGGGCTTTTTACAATAATGCCCGCTCCTTGTAAACCTACAAATGTTATAAATAAACCAATACCTGCTGAAACTGCATATTTCAGTTGTACTGGAATTGCATTAATTACTGTTTCACGAATACCCGTTAACGAAAGAATGATAAAGATAACACCTGAGAAGAAAACACCTGTTAAACCAGTCTGCCAAGGAATACCGTAAGCCCCAACAACAGTGAAGGCAAAGAATGCGTTTAAGCCCATACCAGGAGCAAGTGAAATTGGGAATTTAGCGAATATACCCATAATCAGAGAACCGACTGTTGCTGCTAATGCTGTAGCTACGAATACAGCACCTTTATCCATTCCTGCATTTTCTAACATACCAGGGTTAACAGCTAAAATGTAAGCCATAGCAAGGAATGTAGTAATACCACCTATTATTTCTCGGCGATAAGTAGTTCCTAATTCATCGAACATGAAATACTTTTTCATTTTAAAGAAATCCTCCGTATGGTCGTCCTCAATATCGAAAACAAAAAAGACACACTGACTACTCTACTAGTCGCATGTCTACGATACATTTCATCACAATTATTGTGAGAAATTAATTAGTGTCTATACATTGGTATATATAACTAAAATCGTAGTCAAGTTATTTACGGTAACTTGGTAGAAACTCACGGGCCTTATCCCCGACATTATACGACGACATATTTAATTTACAATCGTAATATATCATTTCATTTTTTAGATTTCAACCCTATTTCCGAACATTTTTAAGAAAAGTTATACGAAAGTTCGTGTAAAATTCTTATTTAATGTTCACATTTAAAAAAAATCATTGTATTAATAGGTTAAGACTGAACGTTTTATCTATCGTTATAAAATAGAGAATCCCCTAGAACTCATTTGAATTCCAGAGGATTTTTACTTCTTTCTTTATGCTTAATTCATCACTTTACTTTGCAAGGCCTGAATTCTTTTTTCTAATTTTTGTTTCCAATCTTCTGCTAATGCATCAACTGCTTGTATATGTTTCATCGCAAGTGCGTCCTTATTTTTAAAATATACTTCGTTGCAATGCAAAACTGAAACACGCGCAGGGTGCTTTTCAACTAATTCAATTTTAGAATCTGCACAGATTGTCCCTTCTTCTAGTACACGTGCAAGGAAACCAGTATAACCTGATTCAATTAAGCGTTTGAGTAATATGTTCGCCTCAGTATATTTGTCAATCGTACTACATGGTACACGTCCTTGGGTAATTTGGATGACAGCATCACCAATTTTATAAATATCGCCAATACAAATATCCGCTTCCAACATATTCGTGACTGTTAAGTTTTCACCGAATGCTGCTATCGGCAACGGTTTACCTAGTTCCCGTTCCCATTGTATGTAATGCTCAGCAGGATATAAACAAACGGCACGGTCAGGACCACCATGATGTTTTTTATCTGCTACATCGTCCCCCTCAAATCCACGGACAGACAAATAAACTTCTTGTACTTTTCGCTTTTCAATCCCTGTCATCATTGAGCGCCCATTACTATAATGCAATTCCTTCGGCATCCCAACAGCAAGTGTATGAATCATCGCAATATTGTTCTCCATTTTCATCCCCCTAAACAACGACATAGAGTCCCATTTATATTAGTTTACTATACCTAACGCTCCAAAAGTATTATCCTTAAAGAAAGAATTCCAAGAACTGTAATATATTACGACTTAACATCCTCTACTTCCCAACTCCTACTTACAATATTTCACCGGGTTTTGCCTATCCCTTGAAAAGTAACTTAATAAATCCGTATTCATCTTCCATAAAGACATTTGCTGAAAGAATGTAACAAAGTCTATTTTTTTTGCAACAAAACGAAAAATCATCGTAAATTTTGAGCAGTGTTGCTACGCTTAAAACAGAAAGGAAAATCCACATGAAATTCAACTACATTTGGAAAAACAATCAGCCATCTTCTGAAATCGAGATTATCAGTAACCCATCGAATAAAGAATTACTTTCGACAATTGAACAGCGTTTTTTTCAATCTATAACATTGAGCGCAACAGATTTCAAAACAAATCGTCAGGTTATGATTGAACTCAAAGACATCGAGGCAATTGAAGCATCCGGTCATTTCACCAAAATCTTTTTAATAAATGGTACAGAACTATTGCTGAATAAGATTTTAAAAGAATTATCTTACTTGGAGTCTTTCGGATTGGTTAGAATCAATAATTCAATGATTTTGAATTTGAATCAAATACACTCATTTGCTTCGGGAAGTCATGCTAGATTGGAAGTTATTACAAAACAACAAAATAAGTATATTGTCAGTAGACATTATGCAAAATCTATTAAGGAGAAATTGATATGATAAAAGATTTAAAAAATAGCTTTTTATACGTTTCATTTTTGGGGTTGATTTGGATTATTTTTTTAATGACTATTTTTAATCTTCACGAAGAAATAGTCAACTTTCTTTACATTTGGAATTTAATTGGTATTAGCGTGCTGTTGGGGATTGTTTTTGGTATCGCTTATCCATATTTGTGGAACTACTCAACATTAAAAGTAACATCTAAAATTACTATTAGTACTTTTTTGAATTTTTTCTGTGGCATAGGAAGTGTATATCTTTTTTCACTGAAAGCATTTGAAATTATCAAACCTTATTTATTGCTAATTTTAGTGATAACGATGATTGGTCATATCATCGGATTTTATTTTTTCTCAAAATATGAAAATAAAAAAATAGCGGATAGTTTGAACAGATCGCTTGAAAATTAAGGAGACTAAAATGAACCTCAATACTAGCTTACAAGTACTATTAAATGATATCTCGCAGAAACAAAAGAAGGGACTTCCTTTTATAATGGCCTCTATATTTATTTGGGGAGTTATCACAGTAATCGCATTGCTGCCTTTAGATTTAATGATTAAAAATATTGGTGTTTTATCTTGTGGTGCATTGCTGTTCCCCGTTTCAACTCTTTGTGCCAAAATATTAAATGTTGATTTACTTTATAAAGAAAATCCATTGATTAATGGACTATTGATTGCAACAAACAATCAAATTTTATATTTATTTATTTGTATTCTTCTATTACTTAAAGCACCTATGTGGGTCTTACCTGCATACGCAATTATTTACGGGGCACATTTGTTACCGTATTCATTCTTTTATCAATCTAAAAGTTATCGATATAGCTCAATATTTATTTGTTTAGCAATCCTAATAAGTGTAATTTTCTTCCATCTGAATATTATTTTTGTTTCGTTAATCGTAGAAATTGGTGTACTTTTCCTATTTTTAATGCTGAAAAAGGAAATTAAAAGCTAGTCTAAAAAAATTCAGACTAGCTTTTTTTGAAATCAGATAAGGGGATTACTCCCACTCGATAGTTGCTGGTGGCTTAGATGTAATATCATACAGTACGCGGTTAACGTGTTTTACTTCATTTACTAGGCGGACAGAGACTTTCTCTAGTACATCCCAAGGAATGCGTGCCCAGTCAGAAGTCATACCGTCGATAGATGTTACCGCACGGATACCGATTGCGTAGTCATACGTACGTGCATCACCCATTACACCAACTGAACGGATGTCAGGTAATACCGTGAAGTATTGCCAGATGTCGCGATCAAGACCAGCTTTTGCGATTTCCTCACGTAGGATGAAATCAGACTCGCGTACGATTTCTAGTTTTTCTTCTGTTACTTCACCAAGTACACGGATTCCTAGACCAGGGCCTGGGAATGGTTGACGCCAAACGATTTTTTCGTCAAGGCCAAGCTCTAATCCTAATGCGCGCACTTCGTCTTTAAATAATGTGTTAAGTGGCTCAATTAATTGGAATTGCATGTCTTCTGGAAGACCACCAACGTTATGGTGTGATTTAATTGTTTGAGCAGTTGATGTTCCAGATTCAATGATATCTGTGTAAAGCGTACCTTGAGCTAAGAAGTCCATGCCTTCAAGTTTAGCCGCTTCTTCATCGAATACGTAAATAAATTCGTTACCGATAATTTTACGTTTTTGTTCTGGATCAGAAACGCCCGCAAGTTTATCCATGAAACGTTGACGTGCATCAATTTTAATAAGATTCATGTCGAAGTCTTCTGTGAATGTTTTCATAACTTGCTCAACTTCACCTTTACGGTTCAAGTTGTGGTCTACGAACATACAAGTTAATTGATCGCCAATTGCTTTATGAATTAGAACCGCAACAACTGATGAGTCTACACCGCCAGAAAGTGCACATAATACTTTTTTGTCGCCTACTGTTTCGCGGATTTTTGCGATTTCAAGTTCAATGAAGTTTGCCATTGACCAATCGCCCTTTGCTTCACAAATGTCAAATACGAACTGACGTAATAAGTCATTACCATATACAGAGTGACGTACCTCTGGGTGGAATTGTACTGCATATAGCTTGCGTTCTACATTTGCCATTGCTGAAATAGGACAAGCAGCACTTGTTGCGATTACTTCAAAGCCAGCAGGAACTTCTGTTACATGGTCACCGTGGCTCATCCAAACGATTTGTTCAGTTGGTAAGTCACCGAATAATTTGTTTGAAGCTGTTACTTTAATTTCTGCTTTACCATATTCGCGTGTTTCAGCACCTTCAACTTTACCACCTTGCGTATGGGCCATTAATTGCATACCATAGCAAATACCTAGGATTGGTAAACCTAATTCGAAAATAGCTGGGTCTACATGGAAAGCATTTTCGTCATAAACTGAGTTTGGACCACCTGAAAAGATGATACCTGCTGCGTTCATATTTTTAATTTCTTCTGCTGTAATCGTATGGGGATGTAACTCACTGAAAACACCAAATTCACGGATACGACGCGTAATCAATTGGTTAAATTGGCTACCGAAATCAAGAACAACGATTTTTTCTTGCTCTAATAAAGGGCTTGCTGACAAAATTTCCACCTCTTCTACTATTTTTAAAGGAACTTTACATATGTTCAAAGAAAAACGCGTACGAAAGTAAAAACTTCCTACGCGTTCATAAGCTCTTGATTTATAAAGGCGAATGCGTAGCAAAGAAAAGTGATTTACTAACCTTCTCACCTAACCAAAACATCCACCTTCATAGAGAAATCATTTACGGTGATCTCGTAGAAACATCCGAACCTTATTATCGAACTTATATGAAAGCAATCCTCATCATATATAATTTTTTTCATTTTACTCTTTGTACCCATCAAAATCAACTGATAGTGCGATTGATTAAATATTCCCAACTTTCTTTCAGTTTAACAAAGTCGACCTCTTGTCTGTCCTTACCATAAATAAGTTGTTCATATACATCAGTCAGTCTTTGCATCTCTTCTGTCTCTAACGATTCGTCTACTCTTGTAGCAAATGCTCGCAATGTTTCGCCATCTTTACGTCGTAATCCAATACGCGATAATTGCTTCGTTAAAGCATTGTATGAAGCATCAAAAGTTGTCCAATCCGCTTCTTTTTTACGAAATGCTCGTACTTGCATTTTAGGTATCCACTTTCTACGTTGCATAAACAAAGCAATGCCAGCAATAATCATCAAAATGGCTAGCCCTATCCACACATAAGTAAGCTTTTTCACCCATGTCCATACAGAATCAAAACTAAACGACGTTGAGCTAGCAGTTTCTTTCTTCGGCTCTTGCTCTTCCATCTTTGGTTGCTCTTGTTTTATTTCTGGCTGCAGTACTTGCTCCTGCTGAGGTGTGTCTTGCTCAATATCGTAATCAATATTTACATTCCCCGCGAAACCAATTGTCGGTTCAAACTCCATCCAGCCTGTTCCAGGTACATACGCTTCCACCCAAGAATGTGCATTATCATTTGTAATTCGATACTCCTGTAAACCATCTGACATTCGACCAGGATTACCAGGCGCAAAGCCTTTCACCCAACGTGCGGGTATCCCCGCCGAACGTAGGAGGACAACCATTGATGTTGAGAAATTATCACAGTAGCCAACTTTAGTATCAAATAAAAACTGGTCAACATAATCTTGACCCTCAGCCGGGATTGCTACTTCTTTTTTATCGTATCTAAAGCCATGCGTTGAAAAATATTTTTCAACCGCTTTTATTCGATCATATACCGAAGCTTTATCCTGCGTGATTTCTTTCCCTAGATTCATCACACGTTGCGGCAGTGTATTTGGCAATTGTAAAAAACGATCAAAGGAAGGATCTAATGTTGCTAACGTAGATGGTTCAGACGTTTCAAGTTGCTCCATGCTATATACAGGCTCACTATAAGAGAGCGTATAGTTAGACAATAATTTTGACTCGCCATTCTGTTGTTCTATTGCTATTTTTTCAGTATGTTCATCTTGAATAAACAGTGGTGAATCTTGAGCAGAAACAGATATCATGCCATACGTTTGTAATAAAAATGGCATTGGGGCAGCCATGTCTATTTTAATTTGACGTTCATTTTCAGGAGATCCAACTTGCAATGAAGTTTGGATAGGAGTATTGTTCTCATAAACATTTTTGCCAAAATTCCCATCTGAAAGAATCCATCCTTTCGACGTATAAGTATCCTTTGTATCAATGCGCCAATAATGGCGATCACGGGAAGTTGCTGTGAAAATCAGTGTATCATCACCTTGGAACGGTCCTCCCAATCGGCTATCATCCTCGCTGTAACCAACTTTTTTTTCACCTGCTCCATGATTCCCTTGCCCTGCGACACCTTTAATAAAAGGTACTGGATCTGCCCAAGTCGGGCCTGTCTTAGGTAAAAAGAATGCCACTACACTGACAAGCATTACCGCAACGATCATCGGAATAGCTAATTTCCACTTTCCTATTACATTGCTCGGTGCATCCGTTTGAAGCCATAAACGCTTCACAAAAAGCAAGCCTGTCATGATTAATCCAAGCACAATAACTTTAACAATGGCTACCGTTCCATCATAGTCACTAAACGTATCTAGTGTAGCGATAAAGAATACAGTTAACGCGAAGAAATAGAATATATTTTTTCGCACAGTTATCCAGTGATGAATGAGGTATATTAACATCCAAATAAGCGCAAGGAATAGCACCGTTCTAAATGAATCCGAGACTTGTCCAAAATCGCCCGAAAGAATGGTCGTCATATTCCATTTCCATTCATGCATTAAAAATGGTACTGTCTGTCCAGATATTAAGGGACTTTCACTATAAACAAACACTATAAACCAAGTTATATAACCGAATTTCAATAATCCCGACAACATTGGATGTACTTGAAATAAGCTAAGCACCAATGATAAACCGATAAACACTAAAAATAAATGAACTAAGCCTGTATTGGTTAGCTGCATTACAGGAATAAGCCATTCACGTAAAATTAGAAAAATAATTACGTATGCTAGTGCTAATTCTATAAAATTTCCTAGTGATTTTTTCACGGCTTCATCACCTCCGTGAACAAGTGGTAATAATCTGTTGGATTTACATGTACAACTTGAATTTGTTTATAACGTTTTGCCAGCTCTGTTTGCATAGGTGGCTGCTCTGCTACTACAAAACAAATACAGCCTTTCACCATATTGGCAAGAGAATGGAGTAATTCATCCGATACTTCACTCGTAACATACAACAATGTTGCAACATGCTTAAACACTTGCTGATCTTGTAATTGAAATTTGACAGTTTCAGCAGGTTTTATAGCAGCTAAATGATGCATTACTTGGTCTAGCTGCTTATTACCTTGGATAATCGGAAACACCTTCGTCTTAGAACCAGCTGAAACAAATGAAATATCTCCACGTTCTTCGACAATTGTTTGTAGCATCGAGGCTACAAGCTCTATTTTTTCTTCAAATAATGGAGACTTTCCGGCATGGAGTACCAACATTAACTCCTGTGATTGACGATCTTCAAATTCCTTAGATTTCAACGTTTGTGTTTTCGCAAATGATTTCCAGTGAATCCATGAAAAACGGTCACCTGGAACATACTCACGTAAACCAACAGCCATTGATGTATCCTTAACAATTGAATAAGGTGACATCATTGTACCCACATCATATTTTGTTTGAAGCGCGGCATACCTCATCTCGCGTACTCTAGGGTAAACTAAAATGACTTGTTCCTTTTTTGCCGTAACTCGCTTTTTCGCCCAGCCAAAAAAATCACAGAAAACAATATTAACACCTAAGTAACGGTGCTCGCCACGGGACATATTTTCCAGTATATAATTCCAACTAAATTTTTTCCTGAAGCCCACGAACTTAATGGTATTCGTTCCTTGCACCCTCGATTGAACAAGGACTTCACTGTCCACAAGTTCCTCCATCATCATATAAACAAACGGAAAGCGTGTTTTTCGTTCTACCGTAATTGTAACCTTAGCAGATTGTCCACACTCAACATGGGAAGGCTCAATTTTGCGCTCCACTAGCAAAATTTCTTCTTTCACCAATAAGAAAATAAATGCATATAACAAAAAAGGACTAACCGTAAAAAACACAAACCAGCTGACAAACCCACCTTGGAACATGGCATAACAAAACGTTATGATCATTAACAAAGATACTAATAAGAAATGCTTACTTTTCTCTATTAAAGCTTGCCATTTCTTCATTGCTCTGCAAACCTCTTTGTCGGCACAGGTGTTTTCGCAATAATGCGCTCAATAATTTCCTCTGCTGTTACGTTATCATAACGAGCATCTGGTTTTAATACTAAACGATGGCTAAAAACAAAAGGCACTAAATATTGAACATCATCAGGAGTTACATAACTACGTCCTTTCAAAAATGCATAAGCTTGTGAAGCTTTCATTAACGCAATCGTTGCGCGAGGACTTACACCTAAATATACATAGCTATTTTCCCTTGTTTGAGTCGCTAGTTCGACCATATAGTTTTTAACGGAATCTTCAACATACACACCCTGTACAAGTTCCTGCAATTCATTTAATTGTGCAACCGTTAACACCGCTTCGATTTTTTCAATCGGTTTCCCATGTTCAGCACGACGAAGAATTTCCACTTCTTGGCCTCTCGAAGGATAGCCCATCTTTATTTTCAGTAAGAAACGATCTAGCTGCGCTTCTGGTAACGGATAAGTTCCCTCATGCTCAATAGGATTTTGTGTGGCCATAACGAAAAATGGTTGACTGATGGTTACGGTTTTACCATCAATAGTAACCGATGCTTCCTCCATCCCCTCCAGTAAAGCAGATTGTGTTTTTGGAGAGGTACGGTTAATTTCATCAGCTAAAATTACATCCCCCATGATCGGACCAGGTCGAAACTCAAATTCCAACGTTTTTGGATTATAGATAGATACCCCTACAACATCTGATGGTAATAAATCAGGTGTAAACTGAATCCTTTTAAACTGTGCATCAAAGGATTTTGCAAGCGCTCGCACCATCATTGTTTTACCGACACCAGGTACGTCCTCAAGCAAGACATGCCCTCTTGCCAGCAAGGCGACTATGCTAAGCTCTGCAACCTCTCTTTTGCCTATCATTACTTTTTCTATATTTTCTAACACATCTTGTATTTGTGAATTCATCAATCAAAAACCTCCTATTTCATTTTCATAAATTGTTCGAATTGTATGTTAACTTATTTTTAGAATAACGAAATATGTTTAGTAACACAATTATATGAAACATTCCTTCATCGCTTCATCTCTTTAGTTCGAGCACTTAGTGAGAAAAGTAATAACCTACAGCATGAAAAAGAAGGCTTGCTTGAATACAATTCAAACAAACCTATCTTTAGTATAACGTCATTACCTATCAAAATGTTACAGATTTAATTTTTTTAACCATAAATTCTCTAAGGATGATGAATTTTCTTGTAAAAGCATTTCCTTTATCTCACCCGAAATAAGTATGTTTCCTTCATGTAAAACTAACACGTCGTCCGCTACTTCCTCCGCAAAAGCAAGTAAATGCGTAGAAAATATGACAGTACAGCCCTTTGTTTTTTCCTCAAGCATCATTTTTTTCAGCTCTGCAATCCAATACGGATCAAGACCATTCGTTGGCTCATCTAAAATAAGCAAAGAGCCCTCACCTAGTAAGCTTTGAGCGAGATTAAGCCGCTGACGCATCCCTTTTGAGAAATGCTTCACTTTTTGCTTACGAACATCCCATAAAGCGACACGCCTTAGTACATCTTCCTGCTCTTTTTTATCCACTTTCTTTAGAGAAGCGAGGAGCTGCAAAATTTCTGCAGCGGTTAACATAGAAGGAAAGTCCACATCGTCAGGCATGTACCGAATAGCTTGGGGTTTATGCCATATTATTTCTCCTGATTTTTGCTTTTCCTGCCCAGTTAGTAGGCGAATTAAAGTACTCTTTCCAGCACCATTCCCTCCTACAAGAGCTAAAATACGCCCCGTCTGCAAAGAAAAGGAGGCTTCATGAAGACCTCTATTATTATCATAGATATTCGATAACTTCCTTGCTTCTAATAGCATCATCTTTTATCCCCTTTCTATCCATCATGCCTCGGCATAATTGCGTCCACAATCCACCGGAGGCTTTAACTTCTTTCACTGAAAGAAGTTAAAAGCAATCTAGCGTAAGCTAACGGACATATTATCCACAGCAATGTCACAGCTACGTATACTGCATAACCTAGTGGCGACGAGTAAAACTGCGTAATTTTATAAAATGCAGGTCCAAGTACGCTAGCCTGATCTGTAAAAATAAAGTAGCCAAAGCGCAGCCACTCCACAGGATTAATATGTATCGCTATAATCGTCAGTTTTTGAAGAACATGCCCCGCCACGACAGTGCCAATTGCCATTAAAGCATAAGAAATTAGCAGTAAAAAAATAGACCAAAACACAAGTGATAACGATAGTGCAAATAATCTTGTTTTCGCAAAGGCTCCTACTGCAATGGCCAATGACACAAAAATGAGTATACAAAGCAAAGTTAAAATAATAAAAATAAATGGCAAACGCACGCCACCGAGAAATCCACCAAGCGCTAATATTACGCCAAACGCCACGACAACGACCAATAAAAAAGCAATCACAGAGGCAATATACTTTCCTGCAATATATTGCTTACGTGTCATCGGATATGTTTTTAATAATGAAAACCAGCCTGATTCCACATCACCAGCTACACTCATACTACCGATCGTTAATATAAACAGAGGCAATAAAAACAACAATACGTTTAAAAATGAAGCGGTCTGTCGTGTAAAGCCCTCTACATCGGGTAGTGCCATTTGTTGAATGACAATGATAGCTGTAAAAACGAATGTAAAAAGTACACCTACAAGTTGCATCCAGCGACTTCTGAGCATTTGCTTTAATTCTAGTTTAATAAGCATACTGTACATCACTCATGGATCCCCCATTTAAAATCATGTAAATCCTTATAGGCAAGTAGTTGACCTTCTCCCTCTTTCGTCATCCAGTCTTGTACCGCTTTCTTCGAATCGAATGCAACTACCCCATAGTTCATCGGAGTCCAATAATCCTTGCTGTACACATAAGAGGCATTAAAAACGTCAATCCATTCATTTTTTGTTGCATCTTTAATATAGGCAGCCCCTATCTCATCTTCCCCATTTGCTTCTATATATTCCATTAGGCAACCAATGTCATCGAAAATTTCATAATCACCATTCTTTAACGCGATCTGACCGGCATATTCGTTGTGAACGATACTCATATTGCAAATTTTACAAACATCGGTTTCACTCACTATTTCACGAGGTTCATAAGTTCTTTCACCACAGCCTATCAACACCCCACAACTTAGCATTACAATCATCATCCATTTTTTCATTGTGATATTCCTCTTTTCCATAGCCATAAACTACTTAACGTTAAGAATAATCCTACGAGCATTTGCACCACATTTATCTTGTTCTTTTCGGATACTTGCTTCACTGCCAATTTTGGCGTCTTATCAACAAGTATGTTCTTTTCAGTTTTATTAATTTGCTGATCCAGCGATGTTAGTAACATGACACTTGGAGATGCCACGAAATATTGGTAAACAGGCTGGCGTACCATCCATTGACCAAAACTTGATACGGCCACATATGGCGTATCACCGATACCGTTGTCTTTTAAGTCAATCCCGGAGTAATCGTCATAATAATTATTAACTAGTTGAAAACCTTGGGGATCTGAGCGTGCCGTTAAAATATTTCCTGTAAAGTTATTACTACTAGCCATTGTGTCTTCACTTGCCTTTGACCCTTCAATGGCTGTTTGGTTCATCTGAAAATCATTTGCTTCTATTTGGATCGTTGAACTTTTCTGCATTGCAATACCAGTTCGGTTATTTTTGATTGTGTTATCTTTAATTTTTGCTTGCTGCACATCATACAGCAGCATACCGTAGCCATTAAAATCAAAATGATTAGCTATTGTATTACGCTCAAGGAGTATGTCTGTTGTCATCATTATCATAAGACCCGTCACATTATGAACATATGTATTAAAAAGTGCTTTAGCATCACTTGTATACATAAAATGCGTACCGTAACGACTGTTTGTCACCTTATTATGTTGAACAACAATATGCTTGACCTCCTCTACATAAATTCCGTCCTGTACTTGCTCAATCGTATTGCCTTCAATGGTGATGTCCTCACTCTTAAAGATAGCTACTCCATTACCTTTTTTGGCATAATGACCTTCGCTACCAGTTACATTGATATCATGTATGTGTACATTTTTGGAGCGTTGTATATGGACACCTGTATGCATATCTTTAATTTGTATATTTCGTAGCTCAAGTCCATCTACAGTACTTGCAACAATCGCTTTATTTTTCCCTGATAGCGTTATATTTTCTACAGTGACATTAGCAGTGTTTTCAATTCGTAGTGCTGGGTTATTTTTTACGCCAGCAAGTTTAGTTCCTTCCTCGCCTTGTAGTGTTATTGGTTTTGTCACTATAAAATCGCCTTGGTAACGACCAGCAGGAATATGAACGACATCCCCAGGTTTTGCTACATTGATGGCCTCCTGCACATCGAAATCGGCATACACTGTCTGACTCATGAATAGAAAAAACAATAAGGCAAACCCTATTTTTCTCACCGATTCTTACCTCCCAATCCAGCACGAAAAGACTAGAGGAATTCCCCCTAGTCCATTCGACTAATGACTTTGACCATCATGATTCTTTTCTTCCATATGCATAGAATCAGATTCACCTTTGGCTTCTTTTTCTGCTTTTTCTTTCATTTTCTTATTACGGCGTTCTAATGCATCGTCTTTAATTTTTTGTAATTCCTCTACATGCGCAGTAGGTTTGTCAGCGATATATTTGTCTGCATCAGCTTTATTGGTGAAATAAATATAACCCCAGTTCATTGGTGATTTTAGATCGGTTTTAACAATTGTTACATCTTCAACCTTTACCCAATCTTTTGTGATATGATCACGTACAAATTTTTCGTTCTTTTCATTATTTGCCACCTCTGCATTTACTAAGCAGCCAATGTCATCATAAAAGGCAACTGTTCCATCCTCTTTTATTGCTTGAGTAGAGAATTCCCCCATATCTTCGTCCTTCAAATATACTTTCATATTACACATTTCACACATTGTACCTTCTTTTGGCTCTTGTAAACGTGGATCCACTAATGAAGCGACTTGTTTAGTTTTATCCTTAGCTTCTGTATCACTTGCCGCAACATCTTGCTTCGTTTCTTCTTTCTTAACTTCTGCTTTTTCTGTACCACAAGCCGCGAGTAAAAATGATGCTGCTAGTACAGGTAACCATATTTTTTTCACAATTACTTCCCCCAAATTCTTTTTTCTATTACCAATAACTACTTTACAGGTAAGTTGTGAAATAAGTTAAAAATAGCTGTGAAGTATTGGAAAAATTACCTTGAATATTCATTGAACATCTCGACTTCAAATATTTTGAATGAAAAATATAACTTCCATTTTTTAATCATTTAGATTATAGGTAATGTGATTAGGGTGTCATATTTATCGCCCTTCGGCAAAGCGAAACGACAGCAACAATATTCCATTGACAAAATTTCACTTTTTTCAATTTAATAAAAAAACTCCCTACATCTAGAATGATGTAGAGAGTTCGATTTATGATGTTAGATAGAAGAACGGTAACTATTGAGAAACTTCTTTTGCTTGCTGACTAAACTTAGCTTAACGGCAGTTTCATTTAATTCATTGCGTATTTGTAAATCGTAAGCACCGTCAATATAACTAGCCGTTACTTTATTTGGTTGTTGCTGTTGAATTTGTCGAGTGTTACTTATATGCTTTTTATCTTTATTCTTTTGCAAACTATTTTTAAACTGTCGCTTCGGATTTTGTCCGAAATTATGACTTAAATCTCCGGCATGTAAATACTGTTGTTCGTTACGAAATATACTGCTAGTCGTCGAACTTACTCTAGAAGTCCTCATAAATCATTACCCCTCCTTCACTTTTTATCAACTGTATAGGTATATGTATCGACATTATATGCTTAAACTTAATAATACAGAACCAAATTTCTTAAAAATAAGAGAAAAGAGCTATTTTCAAAAGTGTTCATCACTTTTTCTTATAACTCTTTTCCCAACTATTTAACGGCTCATCACCTAGAATCGGAGATGATATTTATAAAAAACGTATTCCATTGGAGTGAAGACTGGGCGACTCCAATCAACTTATCTATTTAGCATATCTTTAATAACTACCATCATAACTTCTGATAACGCAAATATGATTACTTCCAAAAATCATCGAAAATTGTAATTGGCATATGGCGTTTGTGCTGAGAACGTAAATAATGCCCTTCTAATGTTTTACGAGCTTCTTCAGGGATTTCCTTCCCCTCCAAATAATCATCAATTTGGTCATACGTTAAACCAAGTGCTACTTCATCTGGTAATGAAGGACGATCTTCCTCTAAATCTGCAGTCGGTACCTTTAAATATAAGTGCTCTGGGCAATCAAGCGCAGCTAGCAATTGCTTACCTTGACGCTTGTTAAGACGGAAAATTGGCATTAAATCCGCACCGCCATCCCCATACTTTGTGTAAAAACCTGTAATTGCCTCCGCTGCATGATCCGTCCCTAGTACAACAGCATTATTCATGGCAGCAATAGAATACTGCACCTTCATTCGCTCACGTGCCTTTTCATTCCCTTTGGCAAAATCGCTTAGTTTAATACCCGCATTCGTTAATGCGCTAACACTCGCATCAACCGCATCTTTAATGTTGACCGTATAAGTTTTCGTAGGTTTTATATAGTCAATCGCATCCTGACAGTCCTTTTCATCCGCTTGCACACCGTATGGTAAACGAACAGCCCAAAATGAGTACTTCGCTTCTCCCAGCTCGGCATTTAATTCATCAACCGCAAGCTGCGTGATTTTCCCAGTTAATGTGGAATCCTGACCACCTGATATCCCTAGAACAAATCCCTTTACAAAGCTATAACGACGTGCATATTCCTTTAAAAAATCAATAGATTTGCGAATCTCTTCGTGCGCATCAATAGTAGGTACTACACGTAATTCCTTAATGATTTCTTGTTGTAATGTCATTTTGTTATTCACTCCTTACGCTTTACAATTGATTGACCATTTCACTTACTTCTTCAATATTACGCATTTTATTATTCCAACACTTTTGGCTTAAATCGACTGGGTATTCCTCAGGATTCATGGCACGTTTATATTCATCCCATAGCAACTCTAAGTTTTTAGCTGCATAATCACGCATTTCTTCTAAGGTAGGATTTTGATATTGTAATTCACCATCTTTAATGACATGATGATGTAAATTCTTAGCTTCAAAGTTCGTTACAAATTTTGATACGAATGTATGAACAGGATGGAACATTTTGATTCTTTTCTCTGATTGAGGATTTTCATCTTGCATCGTAATATAATCCCCCTCTGCCTTACCATTCTTTCTATCAATAATTCGATACACATTTTTAAGCCCTGGCGTCGTTACCTTTTCAGCATTCGCCGAAATTTTAATCGTATCTTCTAGTTGTCCATCGTTATTTTCAATAGCGACCATTTTATAAACAGCACCTAAAGCAGGTTGATCATAAGCTGTAATGAGCTTTGTACCAATACCCCACACATCAACTTTTGCACCTTGAGCCTTTAAGTTTAAGATCGTGTATTCATCTAAGTCATTTGATACGATAATTTTAGCGTTCTGGAAACCTGCCTCATCTAACATACGACGTGCTTCTTTTGACAAGAAAGCTATATCCCCACTGTCTAAACGAATCCCTATAAAATTAATTTTGTCACCAAGCTCTTTAGCTACTTTGATTGCTGTTGGCACACCTGATTTTAACGTATTGTAAGTATCTACAAGGAATACACAATCACGATGACGTTTTGCATAGGAATGAAATGCATCATAGTCATTTTTATAGGCCTGTACTAGTGCATGTGCATGTGTACCTGATACAGGTATATTAAAGAGTTTACCTGCTCGCACATTACTAGTTGATGCAAAACCACCAATAAATGCCGCGCGCGTTCCCCAAATGGCCGCGTCCATCTCCTGAGCGCGTCGTGTACCGAACTCCATCGCCACTTCATTTTTTATAATTTGTTTAATACGACTAGCCTTTGTTGCAATTAAGGTTTGGTAATTCACAATGTTAAGTAAAGCGGTTTCAATTAGCTGCGCCTCTACTAAAGGTGCTTCAATGCGGATAATTGGTTCATTAGAGAAAACAGTTTCTCCTTCCACCATAGAATACATATCCCCTGTAAAACGAATATTTTTTAAATACTCGATAAAATCCTCTTTATAACCAACCTCTTCACGCAAATACGCTATGTCCGAATCACTGAAACGAAAATCGCGTAAATACTCAAGAATTCTCTCTAACCCCGCAAAAATTGCATAACCATTGCCAAAAGGTAATTTTCTAAAATATAGTTCGAAAACTGCTTTTCTATTATGTATACCATCAGCCCAATACGATTCTGCCATATTGATTTGGTACAAGTCTGTGTGTAGCGCTAAGCTATCATCTGCATAGTTTGATCTCACAAGAAACCCCTTCTTCCGCTTTGATAATTAGTCCTAGTATACACTATATAGCCAAATTCTTGCGTAATACATTCTCCTACTTTCATGTTAGATTTCCTCACGTTAATAGTCAGAAAATTTAGAACGGTTCACATTTTAGACACAACTTTTAGTACCGCTTTCATTCCCCTTTTAATAATCTTTTCAGCAAACAATTTCGGAAGACGAAATATACTATGTAACAAAACATAACATGAATAGTCAGAAAATTATTGCGGAGTTTTCTATGACGTTTTAACATGTAAATTAAATTTACTCAAGGAGCTGATATTAATGAAAAAAATAGAAGCAATCATCCGTCCCGAAGTTTTCGGCGCGGTCAGGGACGGACTTGCACAGAAAGGTATTGCAGGGCTCAGTGTTACAGAAATTGCTGGTTGTGGCCGTCAATTAGGGCGTACAGGTTTATTTCGCGGTAATACCTACGAAATTGAATTTTTGCCAAAGTTGAAATTAGAAATGATTGTTGATGATGAAAAAGTAGATCCTATTATTGAAGTTTTGTTACGTAAGGCAGCAACAGGCAAGGTTGGTGACGGTAAAATCTTCATTTATCCAGTAGAACAAGCAATTCGTATCCGCACAAAAGAAGTCGGATCAATTGCAGTAGAATAGGAGCGATATATATGGAAGCAATAACATTATCTATAAATTTAGTTTGGGTGATGCTCGGTTCAATTTTAGTCTTCTTTATGCATGCAGGATTTGCGATGGTTGAAGCTGGCTTTACACGCTCAAAAAACGCAGTCAATATTATTATGAAAAACTTCCTAACTATTTCACTTGGCGGTATTGTCTATTTTCTTTGTGGTTACGCTATTATGTTTGGTGATACAGCTGGCGGTCTCTTCGGTTCAAGTGGCTTTGCCTTAAATGGTGTAGATGATCTTTCCTTCTTTATTTTCCAAACAATGTTTGCAGCAACTGGAGCAACAATTTTATCAGGAGCAGTTGCAGAACGTACTAATATTTTTGCTTATATCTGCGTTATTATTCTCATGTCGGCACTTGTCTATCCTGTTGTTGGTCATTGGATTTGGAGTGGTCAAGGTTGGCTAACAAATCTTGGTTTTATCGATTTCGCTGGATCTACCGTTGTTCATTTAACAGGTGCAGTTGCGGCATTTATAGCTGCGGTAATGGTCGGTCCTCGTCTCGGTAAATATGAAAATGGTCGTGTTAACGTTATTACAGGACATAGTATTCCATTAGGGGCTTTAGGCGTATTTTTACTTTGGTTTGGTTGGTTTGGCTTCAATGGCGCTTCCACATTAGTTGCTGACCCTAAACTTGTTCCTAGTGTAATCGCAAATACATTTTTCGCTGCTGCTGCAGGAGTTGTGGTTACTGCCTTTTATACGAAATTTCGATATGGCCATATCGATGGCTCGCTCACATTAAACGGTGCTTTAGCAGGTCTTGTAAGTATTACCGCTGGTGCCGCTAATGTTAGTATTGTCGGTTCAATCAGTATCGGATTAATTGCTGCTCCACTATTGGTCGAGGGCGTCCGCTTCATTGAATGGAAATTAAAAATCGATGATCCTGTTGGCGCAATCGCTGTCCATGGTATCTGTGGTATTTGGGGTACTCTAGCAATTGGTTTGTTTGATATTAATGGTCAAGGATTATTTTACGGAGGAGGTTCGGGATTATTAGGAGTGCAAGCCATAGGGGTTATCGCTACAATTGCCTGGGTTAGCATTTCAGTAACAGCTGGTTTATTTATTATAAAAGCATTTATACCATTACGTGTTTCTGCTGAAGAAGAAGTTACTGGTCTAGATGTCATCGAACATGGTGCTCCAGCTTATGAGTTTCAGGATATCTTCAAAGGCTCCGCCGTACGAGGAGAAACATTTGCCCATCGTTTAACTCATTTCGGTAAAACCAATAACAATGTCCACGAGGAACATGTATAGTGTTCTATAAACTTTGTCTTCTTTAATGCAAAAACAAGAATCTGCAAACTCTTTGGCGAGCTGTTTCACCAAAGGTTTTGCAGATTCTTTTTATGCTCTCTCTAGTTCCAGTAAAAATTCTTTCATTGCTAGTCCACTACGAAAGCCTGTTAGCTTACCATCTTTTCCAATCACACGATGACAAGGAATAATCGCCAATATTGGATTGGCACCGATTGCACTACCTACAGCTCTTACAGCCTTGGGATTGCCGATACGGTTTGCAATATCCGAGTACGTTGTCGTTGTACCATAAGGTAACTCCTTCAACGCGTCCCATACAGCTAATTGAAATGGTGTCCCTTTAACATGAATCGGTAAATCAAACTCAGTAAGTTCTTTATTAAAATAAGCCGTTATTTGCTTAACATATTGCTGTAGCTTTTCTTTATTCTCTTCAAAGCAATAGCCTTTAAATGGCTTTTTTGCCCACACTTCTACCTCTTCAAATGGCGCATTCGGTGTTCCGATATATACAAGACCTTCATCTGAAGCAACAATATACATATTTCCTTGTGCATATGTTAATGTATCTACATATAATACATCCATTCTCTCTCCCCCTTAACTTAATTTAGGATCTTCACCAAAACGTGTGGTTGATTTCCGTTCCGACTGGGCGCTTTGTAGCTGGCGCTTCGCTTTCGCTACAGATAAAACATTGCCGCTGACGCTTCGCTTTCGCGCAGAGCAGAGCTTCCTAGGGGCGTTCGATGAGCTGCACCGATGTTGGTCACGAAGGCGTTATCACAGGATGTGATGGTTTTAGCCTTCGTTCCCTTGACGCTAATCCCCAAGGAGTCGCCCAGTCTTCACTCCAATCAACTTATTTACATAGTAGACGTTTTAACAAAAGTCATCCACAACCTTCGATGACTAACCCTAATTTATGCATTACTAATAAAATGTTAAATAAATTTTGAAACTTTAGCTTCCCTTTGTTTCATGCTACAGTTATTTTATCTTAAGCGTGTTGATTTATTGAATGATACAAGGATTTTTTTGTTGCTATTTTGCTAATGTATTCCCATTTTTACTGATTGTAGCGTAGGGCTACTCGACTCCCGCGGGAAAGCGAGACAGACGAGACCCTGAGGCCAACACGATGTTGGTCACGAAGGCATTGTCACAGGACGTGACGCACTTAGCCTTCGTTCCTTTAGCGGAGGAAGCGGCTCGACGCTCGCCCGCAGGAAGCCTTGCTCTGCGCGAAAGCGAAGCGTCAGCGACAAAGCGAGTAGCCCGTAGCGGAAATCAGAGCCTTCTAATTAATTTGAATGGATAAAAATAGTTAATCAATACACTTAATTTTACCTATTAGTATAAAGGAGTTTTCACTTTATGAATATATCATATGAGCCTGCTATCCATTTTCAACAGGTCACCTTTTCATCGAATGACAAGATGATATTAAAATCAATTACTGGTTCTTTCCCGAAAGGAAAAATCACTACATTAGTCGGCCCTTCAGGTGCTGGTAAAACAACTTTACTTAAATTGTGCAATGGACTATTATCCCCTACAGATGGTCAAATATTAATTGATAATCAAGTCATTTCTGCTTACGAACCCACCGCTTTACGAAGACATGTGGGTATGGCTCTTCAAGCGGCACCTATGATAGAAGGAACTGTATTTGACAACCTTGCATTGCCTCGCACGTTACAAGGAGAAAAGCTTACAGAGCAAGAAGCTATCCAATATTTACAGGATGTCGGACTTGATCAAAGCTTTTTACAACGACCTACGAATAAATTATCAGGTGGACAACGACAAAAAGTCTCTATTGCAAGAACACTTATTAATCAATCCTCCATTTTATTGCTTGATGAAATCACATCTGCATTAGATCGTCAATCAGTGCAAGAAATTGAGACACTTATTGCTACAATCAATAATAAATTTAATGTCACAATCATTTGGATTACTCATAATTTACAGCAAGCGCTGACAATCGGACATTATACTTGGGTCATGATGGACGGAGAACTTATTGAAACAGGAAAAAGCTCCCTCCTTAACGCACCTAAAAATCCACGTGTTGCTGAATTTGTACAGGGGGTGAACGCATGACGTATACTTCGCTTTCCTTAACGTTAATTTTTGTTTTAATCCCTCTTCTACTATCAAAAACCTTAAAGCTAGGACTTGAAAAAGATACACTCATCGCTACTATTCGTTCTATTATTCAACTACTTGCCGTTGGTTATATTTTAAAATTTGTCTTTGATGCTCAAAGCTATATTTATATTTTCCTTATGGTTACGTTAATGATTATAGTAGCAACACTAAATGCTCGTAAAAAAGGGAAAGGTATTAAAGGTATTACATGGAAAATAGCGCTAACCCTTATTGTAGTAGAATTTGTTACGCAAGGAGTATTGCTTGGTTTTGATATTGTACCTGCAACAGCACAGTATATTATTCCAATTAGCGGCATGATGATTGGTAATTCAATGGTATTATCGGTTCTATTTTTAAATCGTTTTACATCGGAAATTGCAAGTCATCAGAATGAAATTGAATTAATTTTATCGCTTGGTGGCACACCTAAACAGGCCATTCATCGACAGCTAATGAATGCGATAAAAGCAAGTATGATTCCTACAATCGAAAGCCAAAAAACAATTGGTCTTGTTCAATTACCCGGTATGATGAGTGGCCAAATAATTGGCGGAGCAGACCCTATTCAAGCGGTGCAATTCCAATTATTAATCATTTTCGCCCTGCTAACAGCTGCGACATTATCGAGCATAATGATAGGTTTTTTAAGCTATCCTGCACTTTTTAACGAACGTTTACAACTATTAGAAACGAAATAATTATTATATTGAAAAGAATATTTATTTTCTAAATTATGTTATAATAAAGAAAAAAGAAATGCAGTGAGGAGAATGACCATGTTATTACGCGATTTTTTCATCCATTTATCTGAAAACCAACTATTGAATAGTGCTGCAAAAAAATACGGACTAAAATTAGGAGCACAAAGTGTAGTAGCTGGTACAAATATTGAAGAAACAATTGCGAGCATCAAAGAGCTTAACGCACATAAAATCTCTTGCACAGTAGATAATTTAGGGGAATTTGTTTCAACTGAAGAAGAAGCAACAAAAGCTAAAGAACAAATCCTCGCTGTTATTGAGGCTATTCACGAAAACGGTGTTGATGCACATATTTCGTTAAAGCCATCTCAATTAGGTTTAGATATTGATGTTGATTTTTGCTACGATAATTTATATGAAATTGTAGAAAAAGCAGCAGCATATGATATATTCGTTAACTTTGATATGGAAGACTACGGTCGTTTACAAACGTCCTTTGATATGGTTGAAGAGCTATCCAAAACGTTTAATAATGTAGGTACTGTTATCCAATCTTACTTTTTCCGCGCTAAGGACGATATCGAAAAATTCCAGGACTATCGACTTCGTATCGTAAAAGGTGCTTATAAGGAGCCTGCAGAGGTTGCTTTCCAAGATAAATTAGATATTGATTTAAATTTCATCGAGTTAATCGAATATCATTTGCTACATGGTAAATTTACGTCTATCGCAACACATGACCATAATGTTATTGCACATGTAAAACGCTTTGTAGCTGAAAATAATATTCCACTTGATAAATTCGAATTCCAAATGCTTTACGGCTTCCGTACAGATTTGCAAAAAGAGCTTGCAAAAGAAGGTTATAACTTCTGTGTATATGTACCATTCGGCGAAGATTGGTACGGCTACTTTATGCGCCGTTTAGCGGAGCGTCCTCAAAATCTTAATCTTGTAACTAAACAAGTATTTACGAAAAAAACGAATACAGTCCTTGCTGTCGCAGCAGGTGCATTCGTTCTTGGACGTTTAACAAAACGCAAAAAATAATCAATTAATAACCTTATCGTCTCTATAGGCGATAAGGTTTTTTGTTGTTGAAAAATTATTATGTCAGAAATTAAGGTGTCATATTAAATAAAGTAAAGCTCTTCGGCAAAACGAGGGTTGATTTCCGTTCCGGCTGGGCGCTTTCCTAGGGGCGTCCGATGAGCCGCTTCGCTTCGCTGCAGGGTCTCGGGCCAACACGAGGTTGGTCACGAAGGCGTTATCACATGATGTGATGGTTTTAGCCTTCGTTCCCCTATCGCTAATCCCTAAGGAGTCGCCCAGCCTCCACTCCAATCAACCACTTCACATAGAGTATATTTTCAGGCTTTCCACTCTAATTTTAGTGATAAAACTAAGCTTCAACAGGATGTGTTTTCGTGAAAAAGCGAAGCAGCCCGACGCTCGCCCATAGGAAAACGAATAACCTGAAACGGTAATCGCCTTCGATTAAATCTGAAAACCGGCATCTTTGACGATAAGATTTTACTACTTATTCCACCCTTTTTCCTTAAAACGTGCGATGGCTTCAATGCGATTCCCAACATTTAATTTTTCTAATATAGTGGAGATATAGTTGCGGACAGTTCCTGCCGATAAAAATAATTCTGCAGCAATTTCTTTTGTCGTCTTGCCCTCTGCAACAAGTGTCAGTACCTGGCTCTCACGGTCAGTTAAAGGATTTTCACTATCATCCTCATAGACAAAATCAACGAGTTCAGGTGCATATATTCTTTTGCCATCCATAATTGTACGAATAGCATTGACCAACTCTTCTATCGGACTATCCTTTAATAAATAGCCACGAACGCTGGCTTTTCTTGCACGCTCAAAATAACCTGGTCTTGCAAATGTCGTTAGTATAATCACTTTACAATCAGAACCTGTACCATGCAGTTCCTCGGCAGCATCCAATCCAGTTTTCACTGGCATTTCAATATCCATAATACAAATATCAGGCTGATGCTCTTCAACAAGCGCCAATGCTTCCTCACCATTTTTTGCTAAACCAACGACCTCCATATCATCCTCCATACTAAGTAATGAACGTAGTGCGCCTAATAGCATACCCTGATCTTCAGCAATTACAATTCGTATCATGTCACAATCCTCTTTTCTATATGTTCTTCAGATTTTCTTTGACTTTCTGATGCGTAATCGCCACTGGAATCGACACTGTTAATGTAGTGCCCTGTTCACTTTCGATTTTAAAAGAACCGTTTATAAACTCTAACCGTTCTCGCATTCCTTTTAGTCCGTTACCCGTTTTCCATGCTTGCTTTTTGGAGATTCCTTGCCCATTATCACGAACAACTAAATATACTTCCTTAAAATTTTGATGGAAAGCAATTTCACATTTTGTAGCTCCACTATGCTTAACGACATTATTAACTGCCTCTTTTAAACACATGGATAATACATTTTCTACAAGTGGTGGAACTTGTAAAGAATCTTTATCACCTTCAAATATAAACTCCATTTCAGCGGCCTTTAATATTTGAGAAATACGCATAAGCTCATCCTCAAATCTAGCTGTTCGCATATCCGATACTAATTCACGCACCTCTTTCAATGCGATACTTGCCGTTTGACGAATATCCTTTATCTCTGTTAGAGCCTGCTGTGGATCACGTTCAATTAATCTTGAAGCTAAGTCACTTTTTAAGCCTATCATCGATAACTTTTGGCCAAGCGTATCATGTAAATCCCGAGCAATACGTTGGCGTTCCTCAAAAACAATTAATTCAGCTATTCGCTCATTAGCAGTCTCAAGCTGACCCTCTAAATTTTCGCGTTTATTTTTTGAATAAATCGTTAGTGGGAGAAGTACAACCGCTAGAATCGTTAACACAACAAATGGGAGTTGTGATAAAAATAAGTGTAGTTCAACGAAGAAGCCAGCACCTGTAGAAATAACCGTAAAGCCAATATGTAGTCCATACATAATATAGAAACCAACAGGTTTACGAATATTTCCAATAAAGAAAGCTGTGAAAATTGATAAATATACATAGCCATATAATATGGTCATAACGATATTAATGACCATTTCAAAACTAATCCACATATAAACAAGCCCGTTTTTCGAATTCATTGAAAACCGATAGAAAATAAAATATAGCATTAAAAATGTAATACCTATTGATATTTCAATATACGACGATTTTCTAAAAATGAAGAAAAACGGTAGGAAACAGAAAATAATCCATAAATATATACTGAGCATTGGACTATTCGGAATAATACTATGCCATTTCCTCAACATAATCTCACGCTCTTTCCTACTTTTCCCTTATTATAACAAGAAAATTAATTTTATGCCTGTACATGGTGTTTACTGAGCTTATTGTACAATGTTTACGTAAAACAGCCATCCCTTAGAAGAGATGGCTGAAAAATTCAACTAAGCAGCTAAACTGCTTCTTGCTTTTCGTTTAATTATTTCATTAACTTCTTTAAAGGTTACAAACTTGCCTTGATCTTCATCATATAACTTATAGCGTAATGACTCTAAGCTTGTACGTAACGTAATAGTCGTAGCCGTGTGTAATGGCGGTATGTCATTATGCGCCTTTTCAAGATTGTAGTTCGGTACACGTGGGGCTAAATGATGTACATGGTGGAAGCCAATATTGCCTGTAACCCATTGTAATAGCTTTGGTAATTTATAATACGAGCTACCTTCGACAGCAGCCTTTACATAATCCCACTCCGAGTCATGCTCAAAATAAGAATCTTCATACGTATGTTGGATAAAAAATAACCAAATGCCAAGAGAAGCTGCAACAAACAATGTTACTACATGCACTAATAAAAATGCTTGCCACCCCATAAAGTAGATTAAGGCAACACAGATTCCCGCGATGACTACATTTGTTAGATAAGTGTTAAGACGTTCTTTCTGTTTAGCGTCATTTCGATTACGACGGTTTAAAATTAACACCATAAACAGCGGACCTAATCCAAACATTACGAATGGGTTACGGTAAAAACGATACCATAGACGTTGCCCTTTAGATGCTTGTATAAATTCTTCCACTGTCATCATATCAATATCACCGATACCACGCTTATCTAAGTTCGAGCTAGTTGCGTGGTGAATTGTATGCTCACGTTTCCATTTTTCATATGGGAATGATGTTAACACCCCAGTTACAAAACCAACCCAGTCGTTTGCTTTTTTACTTTTGAAAAATGAACCGTGTGTACAATCATGGAAAATAATAAAAGTTCGTACGACAAATCCAGCAGAAATTACACTTAACCCAGCTGTTAACCATGGTGAAACATCCACTAACATATAGCCAGCTACCCATAGGGCGATTAAAGGTATAATCGTATTCACCATTTGAAAAATACTTTTAGCTGTGTCAGACTTCGCAAATGGTGCTACATCCTGGCGCAGTTTTTTTGTTTTTTCTTTATCTGTTGCCATCGTTTTTACTCCCTCGTTTCTTTTTTTCTTATGACCTCATCATAAAACAAGAGTATAATCATGCAACAGAAGCAAACATCATAAAAAGGATATGACATTTGTCATATCCTTTTATAATGTGTACAAAGGAATAAAAAATAAATTAATTTGGCTCATCACAAGTGAAGTTGATTTCCGTTCCGGCTGGTTTGTTACTGTCGCTTTGCTTTCGCTACAGAAAACATTGCTGCTGTCGCTTCGCTTTCGCGCAGATAAAACATTTGTTGCTGTCGCTTCGCTTTCGCTACAGAAAACATTTGTTGCTGCCGCTTCGCTTTCGCTACAGAAAACATTTGCTGCTGTCGCTTCGCTTTCGCGCAGATAAAACATTTGTTGCTGTCGCTTTGCTTTCGCACAGAGCAGAGCTTCCTGGAGCCGTCGGGGCAACAGATGTTTTTTGCGCGAAAGCGTAGTGTTAACGCAGCGGCAGCAGAGAGTTTTGTTTGTGCGAAAGCGCAGCGACAGCAACAGTACGATGTTGGTCACGAAGGCGTTATCACAGGACGTGATGGTTTTAGCCTTCGTTCCTCTATCGCTGATCCCCGAGGAGTCGCCCAGCCTACACTCCAATCAACCTATTATACAACGCATATTCCATCCCCAACTAAATGTAGCATTAGTATGGGTAAGCAAGCTGAAAAGATATGTCATGTCGAATACTTTCTATACTTTTGGTCCAGTTAACTGTAGCTGATAAAATACAAGATCTAGCCATTGTCCGAATTTATAGCCTGCATTTTTAATAGTACCCGCATATTCGAAACCTAGTTTTTCATGTACTTTAATGCTCCCGATGTTTTCACCATCAATACCCGCTACGAGTGTTTTCACCTCTTGCTCTTTAGCAATTCGAATAAGCTCATGCATTAGTTGGGTAGCTATCCCCTTTTGATAATGGTCCTTATGCACATATACAGAGTGCTCCATTGTATGCTTATAGCCTGGATACGGACGGAACTGACTATATGTTGCAAAGCCGGCTACTATGCCATCTTCATCAAAGACTAACAGTGGATTACCGAGAGTTTGCTGGTCCTTGAACCATTGTCTCTTTTCATCTAATGATTGTGTCTCATATCGATAAACGGCTTTGCTCGTTAAAATAATATTGTTGTAGATGTCTAAAACCCAGGGTAAATCTTTCTCTTCCATTAATCGAATCATCTGCACACACATCCCAACTATTTCCACTCTTCACATAAAGATACACTTTTTCTCTAGCATTACACATTAAAATATCGAGCATCTGGATGGGCAAAGACAATTGCTGAAACGGACGCTTCTGGCTCCATCATAAAGCCTTCCGTTAAATGTACGCCAATGTCCTCTGGCTGTAATAAACCAAACAATTTCTCTTGATCCTCTAAGTTCGGACATGCAGGATAGCCGAATGAGAAGCGCTGTCCTTGATATTTCGCCGCGAAACGATCACGCATTGTAAAATCAGTTGCATCTGGGAAGCCCCACTGGTCACGAATTTCTTGGTGCATACGTTCCGCAAAGCCTTCCGCAAGCTCAAGAGCTGTAGATTGTAATGCATGACTTTCAAGGAACTTCCCTTCCTCTTTCAGCTGACGGGCCTTCGCCATAACCCCTTGTCCCGCTGTTACCACCATTAAGGCAATATAGTCCATTTCACCACTTTCAACTGTTTTTAGGAAATCCGCAAGACATAAAAACGGTTCCACTTGCTGACGCGGGAAGATAAATCGTTCTATTTCTGTTTTGCTATCTGCCGGATCATAAACGACTACATCGTCCCCATCGGCTTGGGCAGGGAAAAACTGATAAACGCCCGATGGCTTCAATAGGTCACTTTGTAAATACTCATCGACCAAATCTTTCAATTCTGTTGCCCTTTCATCACCAGCCTCAAGCAATTGCTGTACTTGACCCTTTAAACCTAGGTGATGTCCAAGTAATGTCCGCATATTAACATATGGATATAAATGAGAAACAGCATATTCTCTCTTTACATGGCGTCGCAAATCTGCTGGAAGAAAAACAGACGCTTCCTTTATTGTGCGTACAGGCTTTATAGTTACTTCTTTTGCAGGACGAGCAGCTCTTTTTTCGTCCGCCTCTAAGCGTTTTTTGCGAGATTCCTCGATTTCAACTAAGAAATCTGCACGTGTATCTGTCCCCATTAATCGATTTACCTGCTCTAACCCTTGCATCGCATCCTTTGAATAAATGACCGGTCCATTATATTCGCTAGCGATTTTTGTTTCGGTAAAGCGACGAGACAACGCCGCTCCTCCTACTAAAATAGGTACGTCAATACCCGCTTCCTTGAAATCCTGAGCTGTAATAACCATTTGCTGTGCTGATTTCACTAATAACCCTGAAAGTCCGATGAAGTCTGGCTTTTCCTTACGAATCGCTTCTATTAATTGAGCAGGTGTTACTTTAATGCCGAGATCGACCACCTTATAACCATTATTACTTAAAATGATATCGACAAGGTTTTTCCCAATATCATGCACATCGCCTTTCACAGTAGCAAGTACCATCTTTCCCTTACCGGCACTCTCTTCATTTTTCTCCATAAATTGCTCTAAATGTGCCACAGCTGCCTTCATAACCCCTGCGGATTGTAATACCTCTGCTACGATCAGCTGATTATCGTTAAATAAACGACCAACCTCTGCCATTCCGTCCATTAATGGTCCATTAATAATATCAAGCGGTGCTTCAAAGATTTCACGAGCAGCATCTAAATCCTCAATAAGCCCTTCCTTTGTCCCCTCTAAAATATAGTAAGCAAGGCGACCTTCTACTGTTTTCGGAATATCTGCCTCTGTTTTTTCCTTCTTTTTATCACGATAGAAATCTGTAAAGACAGCTAATGTTTCATCGTTTGTATGAAAGAGTAAATCATTTGCTAGCTTAATCTCTGCCTCAGGAATAGATGCATAACGTTCTAGCTTCTCCGTATTAACAATTGCATAATCTAAACCAGCCTGTGTACAGTGATATAAATACACGGCATTCAATACTTCACGACCTACTGGTGGTAATCCGAATGAAATATTACTTACACCAAGTACCGTTAATGTACGCGGCATTTTTTCTTTAATCAAGCGAATTCCTTCTACCGTTTCAAGTGCCGAGCCAATATACTGCTCATCTCCCGTTCCTACTGGGAACATTAGTGGGTCAAAGATAATATCTTCAGGAGCAATACCCCACTTTTCTGTTAACAATTTATAGGAACGTTCAGCAATCTCTAGCTTGCGATGTCGATCAATTGCCATGCCTTGCTCATCAATCGTACCTACAACTAAAGAGGCACCATATTTTTTCACTAGTGGTAAAACTGCGTCAAAGCGCTCCTCACCATCCTCTAAGTTAATCGAATTAATGATGGCCTTCCCTTGAGAAAACTTAAGTGCTTCCTCAATTACTTTTTCATCTGTAGAGTCAATAACGAGAGGTACTTTTACTTTTTTTACAACCTCCTGCATAAAGCCGCGCATATCCTCTAGTTCATCACGGTCAGGATTTGCTAAACAAATATCGATAACATGTGCTCCATTTTTCACTTGAGCACGTGCAATTTCTGCTGCTTCCTCAAACTTCCCATCAATAATTAAATTTTTAAACTTACGAGAGCCAATAACATTTGTCCGTTCTCCAATAAATAACGGACGCATAGAATCGTCATACACCAATGGCTCGATACCAGATACTACATGACCATGTGTTGCATCTGGTAATTGTCGAGGCTTTTCGTCCTTTAATACCTCTCGAATGGCAGCAATATGTGCTGGTGTTGTCCCACAGCAGCCTCCGACAATGTTTAGCCAGCCCTTTTCTGCAAAGCCTTTTAGCTTTTGTGACAATGATTCAGGCGACTCATGATAGCAACCTTCCTCGTCCGGTAAGCCTGCATTCGGATAACAGCTAATATAGCCTGTTGAAAGCTCTGCTAATGAACGTATATGATCTGTCATAAACTCTGGTCCAGTTGCACAGTTTAAACCAACTGATAATGGTTTAATATGCTCGATCGAAATGTAAAAAGCATCAATGGTTTGTCCGGCAAGTGTCGTTCCCATCGGTTCAATTGTTCCAGATATCATCACAGGAAGCTCTCTTCCAGTTGCCTTAAAAGCACGAGATACCCCCAATGTTCCTGCTTTAACATTTAGCATATCCTGACTAGTTTCTAGCAACAGAACGTCCGCTCCGGCTTCGATTAATGCCTTTGCTTGAACATAGAAATTTTCCTCTAGCTCATCAAATGTAATTCCACCTGTAACCGATAAGGTTTTTGTAGTTGGCCCCATTGCTCCCGCCACAAAACGTGGCCAATCGGATGTTGAAAACGCATCTACTACTTTACGTGCAATTTCTACTGCACGTTTATTGATTTCTTCTGCCTTCGCTCCAAGATCATATTCATTTAATACAAGTGGTGTACCTCCAAATGTATTTGTACAAATAATATCTGCTCCAGCCTCTAAATATTTTCTATGAACTTTTTCAAGCACATCTGGTCTAGTTAGCACAAGATTTTCATTACAGCCATCATATTCCTCGCCGCCAAAATCCTCTGCCGATAAATTTTCATTTTGTAGCATTGTACCCATTGCGCCATCAAGAATTAATATTCGTTGCTCTAGTTGCTCTTCAATCATGTGCTTAGCCATTTATACTTACCCCTTTTTTCTGTTCATCCAATTGCTCAATAAATTTCATTAATTCTAGCGTCATATCATAGCGCAAAAATGGTGTGATCAGGTAAATACCATTGAAATATTCCGCTGCTACTTCTACTAATTCCTTAGCAATTGCAATTCCTTCTAGTGTTGCGCGTTCCTTATTATCGCCACAAGCTTTCATACGTGCTAACGCATCGTCAGATAGTTTAATGCCTGGTACTTCATGATGTAAGAACTCCGCACTTTTATAGCTCGTTACTGGCATAATGCCTATATAAATTGGTGTTTCTAAATGCTTTGTCGCCTCATAAATTTCCACAATTTTTTCCTTTGTATAAACAGGCTGTGAAATAAAATAGTCTGCCCCGTGTTCAATTTTCTTTTCTAATCGAGAGACAGCCCGATCTAGTACCCGTACATTAGGATTAAAGGCAGCCGCTACAGAGAAATTCGCCTTTTTACGAAGTGGTTTCCCTGAGAACGATACTCCTTCATTTAACTGTTTTATTAATTGGATAAGCTCCATTGAAGAGACATCATAAACGCTAGCTGCCCCTGGGAAATCGCCTACCTTTGTTGGATCTCCGGTAACTGCTAAAATATCATGGATCCCTAATGCATTTAATCCCATCAAATGTGATTGAAGACCAATTAAATTGCGATCTCGACATGTTATATGCGTTAACGGGCGTACTCCGTGGGTCTCTTTCAGCAAGGCTCCCATTGCGATATTACTAATCCTTGGAGAAGCAAGTGAATTATCTGCCATCATGACGACATCTGCGCCCGCCTCATATAATTTTTTCGCACCTGCAATAAAGCCTTCGATCTCTAAATGTCTTGGAGTATCTAACTCTACTATAACTGAGCGTTCACGTTTTACTTTTACATGTAATGGCTCATAATTTGCTGGTTCTGCATCGCGTACAACCGCTACTTTTTCTGGCTTTGCATACTTTTCCTCGATCGGGGATAGTTCCTCTATGTACTTTTTCGCTGCCGCAATATGCTTTGGTGTCGTACCACAACAGCCACCAATTAAACGTACCCCTTGATCACGAAGCTCTACAGCTGCTCGGCCAAAATAATCTGCCTCTGACTCATATACGACACGACCATCTTCTAAATCAAGAAGAGAGGCGTTCGGATATGCTGACAAAAATGCCTTCTTAGGAAGCTCTACACCTTCAAATGCTTGTATAGTATGGTGAGGACCTAAGCGACAGTTAACACCTACGATATCAGCACCTAGCGCTTCAAGTTCATGTAAGGCGTTATTTAACCTCATTCCATTTTGTAAAATTCCTGGTTCGTGCATTGAAACTTGAGCAATAATCGGTAATTTTGTTTTAGCTCGTAGCATTGTTAAAGTCGCTGTTAGCTCTTCAAAATCATAATAGGTTTCAAGTAGAAGGCCGTCTGGATTTCCTGCAAGTAAGATAGAGGCCTGCTCATCAACAGTTGCTAAAATTTCCTCTAACGTTGCATCACTCTTTCGAATACCTCGGATTCCCCCAATAGTACCTAAAACAAATTGTCCTCCATCTGCTGCTGCTCGTTTAGCAATCGTTATAGCAGCTTCATTAAATTGCTGTACACGAGATTCAAGTCCATAACGGGCTAATTTTATGGCGTTAGCTCCGTAAGTGTTCGTTTGAATAATATCGGCACCAGCTGCTATATACTCTCTATGGATCTTTTCAATTAATTCCGGTCTCTGTACATTCATTTCCTCATGGCAGTACTCCAAGCCATAGCCGTATAAAACTGTACCAATTGCACCATCTGCTGTAAGAACATGCGTTTTCAACCTTTCAAGCAATCCCATAAAACCAGCCTCTCTTCCCTTATCTTTAAAATAAAAAAAGCCTTCTTTCACAAAAAAAGAAGGCTTTAACGTTTCGTAATTGTTTTCCTTCTCATCTTCGACACAGCTGTCTTCTGGATTTAGCACCTGACAATAAGTTGGTTGCTGAAGCTTCATAGGGCCAGTCCCTCTGCTTCTCTTGATAAGAATGTAGTATGAATTTTTTAAATAATTAAAAGAATCATATCGTTTACGAACGAACGAGTCAAGACTATTTCACTTAACAAAGGATAATTTTTACGAAAAATCATATATTTTTAAACAATTACAATAGTTTTTCAGCAAGTTCCTCACCAATTTTTTTACCATTTTGAATACATGCACCTATGCCTACACCAAAATAAGAGCATCCCGCTATTGATAAATTTGGATAGTTTTTCTCAAGCTCTTGTACGAGACCTTGCAATGCTTCACGGTGCGCCAAATCATACTTTGGCATCTGGTCGATCCATTTTGTCACGTCAACCACAGTTGGTTTTTCCTCAATCCCTAGACTCTTTCTTACATCCTCTAGAGCAACTGCTGCTAACTCTTCATCTGTCATCATACGCAATCTATCATACTCAGGGTTAATGCTCTTATAAAAAAGTCGTACAAGTAATTTCCCTTCTGCTGAAGTGTGTTTCCACTTGCGACTTGTCCACGTTGCTGCATTACAAATAACATCCGAATTATGTGACACAATATAGCCTGTTCCATCTGCTGGTAATCTATTATCAGGCACATCAAATCCTAAATAAATCGTAATTGCGGATGCAGTATTAAATTGTTCAAAATAACTGTTCAAAGAGGCATCCTGCAATAAACTTTGTACCGATTCATTTGGAAGGGCCAAAACAACATGATTTGCTTCAATCGTTTTACCGTTTGCTAAAGTAACAGCGTATTGATTCTCCTGCTTTTTAACACTAGTAGTGGCAATTCCTTTTATAATTTCTACATCCGTTAATGTTTCTTCAAGTCGATCAATTAGTGATGATAAACCATTTTTAAACGAAATAAATTTCTTATTGGCAGATTTGATAAATTGTTCCCTGTTTGCATTGAAACCTTTAATAATACTGCCGTAATCATTTTTGTAATCAATTAAATACGGTAAAGTGGAAGCAATTGAAAGTTGATTTAAATCTCCAGAATATACACCTGCCAGTACAGGTGCTATTTGGTTTTGAACAAGCTCCTCCCCTAAGTAATACGTTAAAAATTCCCCAATAGAACTTTCCTTGGTAAATCCTTCATTTGGCATTGTTAAATCCTTCAATGCTTCTTTTTTACCTTCCTCTGATACAAGCGTGCTTTCCTCAAGAGATTGTAAGCTCATAGGAATACCGAATGTTGAGTCTGCTGGGATAGGATGTAACTCATTATTTGTGTAAATATACGAAATACCCGTTTCGTTGTACACAAGATTTTGTTCAAAATTTAGTTCCTCTACTAACTCCATGACACCTTTATGACGCGCTACAATAGAATCTGCTCCTGTTTCCATGATGAATCCTTGTTTATATGCAGAGTGTAGCTTGCCACCAAGGTATGTATTTTTTTCAACAAGCACAAGCTTTACATCTAAGTTTTTCTCCTGAGCTTGGCGTTGTAAATAATGCATCGTACATAATCCCGTAACTCCGCCACCTAATACAACAACTGTTTTCATATTAACCGCCCCTATTTTTAGTTCTATATTCAGTATAAACTTTTTTTACCGAAAATTACGCTAAAGCCTTTACAAATTTAGCAAAAATAGAGGCTGGGACAAAAAGAAAAAATGTTAGACCGAGATACAAACGGCCTAACATTTTTTTAATTTAGGAAGGAAAATTAAACTCAGTGAAGTGAAAAAGTTATTACCCATTTTCGCTATTTTTCAAAATAATCGAGTTCTGTCCCAGCCTCTACTTTTTTCTATGTTCATGTACTTATATTGAACTTACAATCACATACTCGCTAGAGTTTTTTATCACCTAACGGATAGTATATATTAACAGTTGCTATAGTGTATTTAAAGAGTGTAAGCGCCTTTGTTCTTTTCTCATCATCAATTTAAATTCTGTGCAAAGCTAGCTAATTTTCCAGCTGAATTTTTCACTTCGTTAAAGGCGATCCCTAATTCACTTAGTACTTCTGCTATTGCTTGCACTTCTTTTTCCATCCGACCATTTTGATCTTTAGCTTCAGTCATAGCTTCCAGTATGTTAGTAAATTGTCCTTCGGTTTGAACCATATTTTCCTCACCAGAGGCTACCTCTTCTTGAATATTACTAAGCGAATGAACAAGTTTATCTGTCCGTTCATTCGTTTTATGTAGTAACGTCGCTACCGATGTGACAGACTCCTTTGTTTGAATCGATAGTTTTCGTACTTCATCTGCAACAACACTAAAGCCTTTACCCGCTTCTCCAGCACGAGCCGCTTCTATTGCCGCATTTAAAGCTAACAAATTCGTTTGATTAGCAATATTTGTTACAACATTCATAATCGATTCCATTTCCTTTGACATATCTGTCAACTGTGTAATATTCTCCGTTATATCATTAAGCGAATAAATAATATTACTCATGTTTTGTGATTGACTCTTTAACCGTTCACGACCTTCTAATGCCTGACTCTCAGCCATAGTCGACACTTGAAGTGATTTTTTCGCTAATTGTTTAATTTCGTCTGATCTTCCACTTAAGCGATGAAATGAATTGTTCGTTTCCTGAGATATTGCGGCAAGACCTTCCGATGACTCTACAATTTCTTTCTCTATCGCTTCTTTTCTACGTTCCATCTTTTCATGAAGTTGCTCAATTGTCTGCTCAAACGCCTCTAAAACCAACTGTTGCTCAAAATTAGAAATTTTTGAGATGGCTCGAATTGTATTGAGCTGATCCATTGGATGATTAACATGTTCTTCAACTAAGTCAATAAATGATGCTGCTAAATCTTGAAAGGCGCAAATATACCATTGTGTTTTAAGCCCGATATGAACATGCACTTTAGCAATTTTAACTCGTCTTTCATAAAATTCATCATCAATCGTCCCATTAAACATTTCAATAATATGACGTCGTAATGTAATTTTCAGCTTCTCCACAGAACTATGTTGATTAATAATATCTACTAAACTACGTTCAGTTCCAATCATTTCATAAAATCGATTAACAATATTATCAATATCTCCTTCTACATAAGGTTGAAAGGCTTTTAAATATTGTAAATCCTGCTTTGTCAATTTAAGCAAATCGATTTGTTTTTTTATTGAATGGTAATTCGTTATATCCATTTTAACAACGTATTGCTTTAAATCTAACGCCGTTGTCTTTCTCTGTTTTTGAAAAATCACACTTTTACCCTCTTTCATGCCGTGTACTTTTGAAAAGCTGAGAAAAATCTAATTCTGTCCACCAAAAATAAAAAAAGCATCACCATAACGTGGAGTTAAGTTCCGTTCCGGCTATAAAATATATGTTTTAATAAATGTCGTCCCTAACGTTTAGGGATTAGCCTTCGGGAGATTCCTATTCCATTACTTATGATGCTAATTTCTGTTACGGGCTACAATCTGCTAAAAATGATTACCTTTTTATTAGCTATCACTACTACCTACTCTTTCAAAATCACTCATATACATTATACATTTTATAAATAGCTGTCAATTTTCAAGCATACATTTTTTACCATAAAATGTATAAAAAGTCCCTGTTATCCTACTTATTAATTAAAGCACTAAAAAAGCTACCACAATATCTTTGGGTAGCTTTTTTACATCATCTCTGCTTATTTTTCCTGGTTTTTGTTTACAGTTATACTACTTTATTATATTTATATTATACAATCAGTTTTTATACAGGAATATAAACCTATTATATTTACCAAAACAGAATCCTAAGACCTACACAAGAGAGTTGACAAAAGAATCTAAATACCTAAAATTTTATAATAAAAAACACTTAAATTCCTTTCAATTCTTGTAGTAAAATTGCAGCCTCCTCACTTCCCGCATCTGCTGCAAGTCCATACCATTTTATAGCCTCTTTCATATTTCTAGCTATACCTTCCCCATTATTGTATATGTGCCCTAATTGTAATTTAGCTTCCGTATCTCCTTGAAGAGCAGCCTGTTTAAACCAATGAATACCCTTTTCAATATTTCGTATACCTGTTAACCCCTGGCTCCAAATAAAGCCCAAATCATAAAAGGCATCAACATGATATTGCTCCGCAGCTCTTTCATACCATAATAACCCACGGTTCACATCTTTAGGTTCACCTAACCGTCCCTCTAAATAGATTCCCCCAAGCCTGTATTGTGCTTCAACATAGCCAGCTTCAGCAGATTTTCTATAGTAGCTGCATGCTTGTTCCTCATCTTTGTCGATTCCTAATCCCTGCTCGAAAATAATTCCGAGTGTAAACATAGCCTCTGCTACACCTTTTTGTGCGGCGAAGTCGAACCACTTCTTCGCAAGTACCAAATTTTCTAGTACTCCCTCGCCGTTAAAATACATATCTGCTAAATTATTTGCAGCATCTGGATGCCCTTGCTTTGCTGCAGCCTCATACAATGAAAAAGCCCTATTATAGCTTTCTTGAACACCTATTCCTTCAAAATAAAAATTACCAAGTGCATATTGAGCATCGGCATTACCTTGTGATGCTGCTAATTCAAACCACTTTACTGACTTTTCTGGTTGAAAATATGTTCCATCTACTGCACCATAATATTCTCCAAGCTGAAATTGTGCATCTGCATCCTGTTCCTCGATGGCATCTTTGTATAAATCAATGATTACCTCATGATCTAAATCTTCTTCGTCAAACACCTCAACCTGATCATTTTGATAAATAAAATACCATTCCAATATATCAAGTACATCATCAACGACTTCAACGCAATTAGCTAACTTCTCCAGTGAAGAAATTTGCCAAATGAAAGTATAGATAGGGAGTGGAATTGCTTCACGCAGTAAATCATCATATTCAGCTAAAAGCGTTAGCACATTCTCCTGTACCGACTGTGTCTGTTCTGGATGTATAATTTGTAAATGTCGTTGTTGTTTTTTTTTCAAAAGTCCTCGCACAACTTGATATAATATTTTGTGCAAGGCTGCTAATTGTACTTCTTTGACTGTTATCAAATCAATGTTTTGCGCAAACCATGTATCTTGTGTTTGCGTGAGCTTTTGTAGAGATCCAATTCGCTCTTTATTTTTCTTTGCTAAAAATTGCCCATACATACGTTTCCCCCCTTGCACACTACTACCTTTCCACTATTATATGGAAGACAGTTCTAAATTGGTTACACATATGCTCTCAAGATTAATCCTATAAACAATGTAATGAACAAAAATACAGTGACATGAATCCATTTATACATTTCTAATAGACCGATAAATTCACGCGTAAATGCATTAGGTACATAATAAAAGGCCGTCTTCGAACCAACACCTTGTGCATCAAGCTTCGCCTTTTTGGCATAAATACTTGCACGAAAAACATGAAAATTATTCGTTACAAATAAAGATCGATATTTTTTTCCATGAGCATGCGTATCCATTATTTTTTTAGAAAATGCCATATTTTGTTCAGTATTTGTCGATTGATCTTCCATTAATACTTTTTGAGCTGGTATTTGATGTTCGTCAACTATATATTTTTTCATGGCATATGCTTCTGATACTTTTTCATCATGCCCCTGTCCACCTGAAACAATAATATAAGGTCGTTCATCATATTTTTGAAATTGCTTTACTGCCTCGTCCAAACGGCTAGCTAAAAGTGGTGGCACCTTATCTCCAAGTAGTCCTGACCCTAGCACAATAATGTAATTAGGCTCATAAAAAATCGGTGTAAAATGATATAGAGTGGCATAGGCCATTATGCTTGTGTATAAAAACATTGTATAGCCAAAAACCAAAAACGCATAGAAGAAAAGAATATGCCAAATTGGATGTTCAATATTTGTAAAAATTATAAATACATAGCCAATCATCATCATAAAAAAGCCCAAGCCAAAAACAGCCGTCAATAGATTACGAACTTTACGCCCTTCTTTTTCAAGTAAAACTTTACTATTAAAAAACGTAGCAATCGATAAAATAAACATTATACTCGGGAAACTCCCTAGTATAATGACTATCCCCATTTTCGACACTATCCCTTGCTCGTTTGGGAGAAATATAGGATGACTAAATATCGTACTTAAAATAAACAACCCTATAAGACCAAGAACTACTACATTGAAAAAACGTCTTTTTTCCGTTATATATAACAATAAAAAAATTGAAACTAATAGTAATAATGTTGAAATCATCGTTTCACTCCTTTCTTTTCTATACCATGGGATTGATATCGGTTTATACTGCCGTTTTCCTATGGCATTCGACTGCCACTACAACGTAACCCACACCCTACTTTTTTATGAGTATTGTCACTACTTGTTCACATTTATTGATCTACCTAAATTGATGGCAGCGTTTATTTTATTTTTCGAGATGGTTCATGTAAAATTACTATTAAGAACTAGTTTATAACAAAACTAAAAATTATATTGGAGGAATTTAAGTAATGAAAAAAATTCTTGCTGCTATTTTTGCAGCGACACTTATGTTTGCGTCTGTTGGTGCAACATTGTTCATCTCTGATACACCAACTGCAGAAGCTAAATCCTATAAGTCCGGTAAAAGAGGTTTCTCAAACAACAATAATCATAACAATAACTCAAATTTCCAAAAATCTCAGGATAAAACGAAAGACCAAAATAATGCAACAACAAATAAAAACAATACAACTTCTACAAACAAGAAGGATTCAACAGCTAAAAAAGGTGGCTTCTTCTCAGGCGGCCTAATGAAAGGCTTAATGCTTGGAGGCTTAGCTGGCTTATTATTCGGAAGCCTTTTCAGCGGTATGGGTATGCTTGGGAATATTTTAGGCTTATTAATTAACGTTGCAGCTATCATGGTGATCGTGATGCTAGTTGTAAAAATTGTTAATATGTTTAAAGATAAAAAACGTAAAGAGGAAGCACAATGGCACAAATAATTAATGAGCAAGATATTATTAATGCAATTTGTTTATCACAGGCCTACTATAAAAACATTCGCCCTGAGGATGTACTAGTAGAACTAACATACGATGATGACACAGGCTTCGGTGCAGAAGTTGAAGTGAATGGTCAAATCGAGATGTTCGATACAGCCGCAATGATTGGTGCATTACGTGTATGGATTAAAGATGTCCTACATGGTGATCCTTTTTCAACAGGCATAGAACTTGTCCTAGACGATGAGGAAGGCATTATTGCTAAACTATCGTAAATAAGTAAAGAATAGCAGTTCAGTAAATCTTAAAGATTTACTGAACTGCTATGTTATTTTTCAAGATGTTTTTTTACTTATCTATGAGGTCCTTCGCTTTCGCTCAGATGAAAACCTGTTTTGGCCGTCAAAACGGAAATCCACTACAGGCTATGGTGAGGAGCCTTTTTATTCTAAATGAATCTTCCCATATACGCCGCCACCGCCAACTTCGATTGCTAATTGACCCGTTCTTGCTAAATCGATCATCTTCGCAATTTTGTGCGGCACGACTTGTTCGAGTTGTGCTAGCGTTACTCGATGCAAGATGTTCATCTCTGTCCCAAATGCTTGTACTAATCGTTCCATCATTTTTGGTCCTAATCCTGGAATAAAGTCTAGTGGTACTTGGTGAATATAGGGTGGCCGTGCACGTTTATCTGTAACTTGCTCTGAAAGCTCATTTATACGTGTTGCAACACCTTTTATAATTTTCGTGCTCTCACAGTTCGTACAAATGGTTGCCGTATTGCCAAGCTGCTCACCACATTTTGCACAAACAGTCTTATGATACTTACCAAGCAAAGGATTTAGCCCATAATTAGCTGTTACAGCACGACCCTGCTGTTCATAAAGCGCCATCTTTAATTCTGTAAAATTTGCATGAGATAGTCTTAATTTTTGATACTCACGTGCAATTTTTCCAAGTGAATGAGCATCAGAGTTGCTGACAAATGTATATGCTTGCAGCTCTTTAATGTTACTTACCATATCGGTATCAGAGCTCAAACCAAGCTCTATCGCATCTATTAGCTGTGGGTCAAATACTTCTGTTAAGCTACGATATACGCCTTTACCAAATAAGCTTTTAAATGGTGTAAAAACATGCGCAGGAATAAAAAGGCCGCCTAATTCATGAACCTTTTGCTGTAATGTCCGAGCATCACAATATATTCGCTGAGAGCTTAAATGGATATTTGTCATATGATTTGACATCCAATTTGAGAATTCCCTCATAAGCAACAGTGTTGGAAAATAAACAAGCACATGGATTGGCCCAAGGCAATGTTGATCATAGATTTCAATTTCAGACCCAGGAATAAGGGTGGTTTCTTGAAAGCGTAGTCCTCCCTGCTCCAACTCTTTCAGTTCGCCCTGTTCTATCATTTTTGCCATTTCATCCATTACTTCGGGTGAATGACAATCAATAATCCCGATAATATCCAGACCCTTTCTTGCACTTGACGTCTCTAAAATTCTTGCTAACGTTAGCGTTTTACTGCCTGTAATTTTAACAGCACGTCCACTTAAAGTGCGTCCAATATGAATATGTAAATCGGCATAGAAATCCTGCATCATTGTGTAACCCCCCATTTTTAAATGAAATAAAAAAACCTCACATTGCTGTAAGGCATTTTATACTTAATTATGATGGATGATTTTGAGTACTATTATCTGACTCAAAGGCACCCGAGCCCTGTGATGTCATTGTCGAGGAATCATATGCCACTAATGTCACACCAATGTTCTTTTCTAGTTCATTAATTTTCTCAAGTTGTTGCTGATCTAGTTGCGCAATCTTTGTCTCTTTCATTTTCATCAAATCCTTTCACGAATAAAGTTCCCCAATTAAGAAATATATATACACGAAAAGAAAAATGACTGATTGTCAGTCATTTTCCTTTGACTTTATTTCAATTATTATATAACATATGAAGTAAGCAGGCCAAAAGCGAGGGATTTCATGTCAAAGGAAGAGAAAATTATTCAAGCAGCAATTGACGTTTTTCGTGAAAAAGGAATTGAAAAGACAAAGGTTTCAGATATCGTAAAAGCTGCAGGTATCGCCCAAGGGACATTTTATCTTTATTTCCCATCACGACTCTCAGTTATGCCAGCCATTGCAAAAGTGATGGTTGAAAAAATTATTGCAGCTATTAACGATGGTATTTCAAAACAGGAGCCTTTTGCAAAGCAGCTAGAAAAAGTAGTAGAGATTGTTTTCTCACTAACAGCGGAATATAGAGATGTATTTGCACTGATTTATGCAGGTATTTCACAAACTGAGCATATGAAAGAATGGGAAAATATATATGCACCTTATTACGAATGGATGACTAATTTCTTAGTTGAAGCGCAACAACAAGGAACGATACGCGCTTCTCTAAATACTACACGTTCTTCAAAGCTTGTAATCGGTCTAGTAGAATCTGCCGCTGAACAGATTTATTTGTATGATAACAGTGAAGAAGAAACAATTAAACTTCAAAAGCTTGAGCTACTCGACTTTTTACATCATGCACTCGATTTACGTCACACCTAAGTGACGTTCTCTTTTTACACTAAAAATGACTGAATGTCAGTCATAATGATTGATAGAAAGGAATTTAACTATGCAAAAAGATTGGATTTATGTTGCATTAACTAGTTTGTTTGAATTATTTTGGATTTTTGGTTTTAATGTTGCTGACTCTTGGTGGCATTGGGTTATTATCGTGCCCTTAATCGCGGTTGATTTTCACTTCTTATCGAAGGCTTGTGAAAACTTGCCTACTGGAACGGTTTACGCGACTTTTGCTGGGGTCGGTACAATTGGTACTACATTAATGGACATTTTTATTTTTGACGGTGAGTTTAATGCTATTAAAGGAATTTTCATGCTTATTTTAGTACTGGGTGTTGTTGGTCTTAATTTAGCTGATAACCCTTCAAAAGATCATGTTGAAGAGAAAGGAGCTAATGTATAATGGGTTGGTTACTTGTTTTATCAGCTGCTATTTCGGAAATTGTCGGTGTTGTAGGTTTACGCTTTTATAGTCAGAAAAAAGCTATACGTAATTTATTACTATATATAGGCGGCTTCGGAATGTCCTTTGCTCTATTATATGCTTCCTTTAACTATTTACAGTTAAGTATCGCCTATGTAGTTTGGGTTGGTATTGGTACAGTTGGTGCCGTTCTCGTGAATATTATATTCTTCGGTGAATCTAAAAACCTGACTCGAATGATTAGCATCATCGCCATTATCATTGGTGTGGCAGGCTTAAAAGCAGTATCTTAATTTTTTATGATTAGAGCGCTTTGGCACAGCGTGGTTTGATCTCTGTTACTGCGCAAAAGCATGCAGTTGCGGACAGCGTTGAATTGCACTGCCCTCTATCATAAATTTTAATCATTAGTCTATAACTAACAAATATTTTTAATGAAGCGGGATAAACTTTTTGAGTTAACTATTCGTATCTGAGTAGTTGACACAAAAAGTTTATTTTTTTACACTATTATTACTAATATTATTTTTTTCAGGGGTGAAATAATGACAACAGTTGCGCAACACACACATCACAAATTAAGAACAGTCGATCTTGCATACATTGGATTATTTTCAACATTGATGATGATAGGAGCTAATATCACGTCCATAGTACCTTTCATGATGGTTGGCGGAGTACCAATCACTTTGCAAACATTTTTTGCTATTTTAGCTGGACTTGTTCTTGGTAGTAGAAAAGGGGCACTCGCTTGTACTGTTTATATGAGTATCGGTTTAGCAGGTGCACCTGTATTTGCAAAATTCAGCGGAGGTTTTGGGCAAATATTAAGCCCTACATTTGGTTTTATTGTTTCTTATATATTAATTGCATTTGTCGCGGGGCTTATTATAGAACGCAGTGGAACGAAAAAAAGCTATGTAATTGCTGCATTAGTTGCAACAGCTATTAATTATTTACTAGGAACAAATTGGATGTACTTTGCCTACAAGCTATGGGCTAGTGCTCCTGATGCTTTCACGTATAAGTTAGCATGGCTTTGGATGATGCCGCCTTTGCCAAAAGATATTATTTTAGCTATTTTTGCAGGTATTTTTGCATACCGTCTTCAGAAAGTGTTAAAAATAATTCCAATTAAATAAGTTAATCCCCTAACTTAGGGGTGCTTTCCTAGTTCAGGTTCCTATGAGCCGATTTGCTGCTCTCCATTAAAAATGTCCCATAAGTATATTGTTATACTTATGGGACGTTTTTATTTTTAATCTTATTTTTTCATCCAGTTTAGGAAGTTATCGATCACTGTATCAAGGAATTTGATTGTGCCTTCATCTGTTAAATTGCCTTCAGTATCAAATTTAGTGTGCACTGCTCCAATATAAACGTCATTACCACTAAGTAATGGTGAATTTACTCCAGGTGAGAATAAAATATCTCGTAAATGTAATTGTGCTTTAACAGTACCTAAGTTACCCATTGATGCCCCCATCATGAATGATGGCTTGCCAATCATCACTTTATCAACGCGGGATAACCAATCGATGGCGTTAACCATAACACCTGGCACTGTGCCATTATATTCTGGTGTCAGCCAAAGAACTGCATCTGCCGCTTTTACTTTAGCTTTAAAATCAAGTACGGGTTGTGGTGCTTCATTTTCGATATCTTGATTATACATTGGTAAATCTTTCAAGCTTGCTATTTCAAGATCAAATTTCTCTGTATAACGTTTTTGAATAAATTTTGCTAATTGCATATTATAAGATTCTTTACGGATACTTCCTACGATTGCTACTACTTTCATAATTTCTTCCCCCTACTTGAACATTACTTTATTATTTGGATCATCACCAAACCGTGTGGTCGATTTCCGTTCCAGCTGGCCGCTTTTTTTGCTACCAAAGGAGTCACCCAACCTCCACTCCAATCAACCTATTTACAAAGTATACGTTTTAACAAAAGTAACCGCTTTTGGCTTCAAACCTATCATTTGTAAAATCACTTATTTTATACCAATTTTTAATAGAAAATTGCAAATTCTTCAACTGGTTTACGATAACCACGCAAGCGGCGACTACTTTCTTTTTCCTTCCCTATTGTAATCAATAGTGCAATTTCATGTGTTTCTGGCACATGAAAAAGTTCTCTCATTTGTTGCTGATCAAAACCGATCATTGGACAAGTATCCCATCCACGGTTTTTGGCTGCCAGCATAAATAACATAGCTGAAAGTGAAGCGTTACGAATAGCTTCCTCCTTCATAAATTCCTCGCCACGTTCTTCATAAAATTTAGTCGTTTCATCCACCATATTTTCTAACTCATGAGCATTAATAATACCTAAGTCTACCATCCCTTGATTAAGATTAGCCGTATTTTTATAGGCTTCTTTATCTCCTAAAACAAGTACCACCGCTGAAGCTGAGTGTATTTTATATTGCCCGTATGCCGCTTCTCTTACTTTTTCTTTTTTTTCTTCATCTAACACAACGATGTAACTGGTATGTTGTAAGTTAAATGCGGACGGTGCGAGCTTAACATCTTCCAAAATGGGACGTATATCTTCTTCGCCCATCTTGATGCCCTCTATAAAATTATTCACAGAACGACGCTTATCTAGTACTTTTGCAAATTCCATCTTATTGACCTCCAATCATTTTTTAGAAATCTAAGAGTATGTAATCCATTCAGCAAAAGCTAAATGTTTAACTACTGAATGGAAAAAATGATCTTATTAATATTCTTTATCGAACGTAATCGTACTTCTTACAGTATCAATAGGACGAACTAGCATTTCAATTTGTGCACGTTTTGGCTCTAAAAATGGAGGTAACGACAATTTCTCACCTAAAGTTTCGTAAGGCTCATCCCCCATAAATCCTGGGCCATCAGTAGCTAGCTCAAATAAAATTTGTGGTGCTACTCGTGCATAAAGTGATTCAAAGAAATGACGATTTACATAACCAGAAGTATGGAAGCCAAAGCTTTCAAAACGTTCAGTCCATTCATCTAATACAGCTCGATCCTCTACACGGAATGCAGCATGGTGTACTGTACCGAAGCCTTGACGGGCTACCGGTAAAACTGTATTTAGTTCTACAACGATTTGTGCACCGTTTCCGCCTTCCCCTACCTCGAATAGGTGGAAGTCTCCTTCTTCTGCAACTTCTGTAAAGAGCATCACTTTTTCTAGTACTTCTTTGAAATATTTAAAATTAGCCACTCTTACAAAAATTGGACCAAGGCCTGTAATTGCATATTCAAGGGGAATCGGTCCATCTTGCCATGGCGTACCTGATGCAACACCTGTGTTGTTTTCATCAGAAATAAGTTGATATTGCTGATCATCAAAATCAACAAATGATAAAACTTTCTTGCCAAATTGTTCTTGAATACCTGTATGTTTGACATTTAATCGATCAAAACGTTTTAACCAGTAGTCCAATGCTGCATCTGTTGGCACGCGGAAAGAAGTTTTTGAAATTTCATTTGTTCCATGTACACCTTTTGGAATGTTTGGAAAATCAAAAAATGTCATATCCGTGCCGGCGCTACCTTTATCATCTGCAAAGAATAAATGATATGTTTGGATATCATCTTGATTAACCGTTTTTTTCACTAATCGCATTCCTAACACATACGTAAAAAATTTATAATTCTCTTCCGCACTACTTGTAATAGCAGTAACATGGTGAATCCCTTTTAAATGATTCATTTTTATTCCCCCTATTATCTCGATTTCGAGATATTTACGTAAAATTTTTTATTTTTCAACTGCATTCAAACCAACTTTTTTCAGAGACAGAATCATTGTGTCCATCTCCTGTTGATCTAATACTTCAAAAATCTCATTAATTTTTTGTTCATGCTTTGGAAATATTTCTTCCATTAACGTTTGTCCTTTAGATGTTAATAAAACATATGTGACACGACGATCCTTCGGACAAGCACGTCGATATACAAAATCTTTTTGTTCGAGCTTATCAATAACGTACGTAATACTACTGCTTGCGATTAATATTTTCTTTCCAATCACTTGAATTGGTTGCTCACCATGGTGATATAAAAACTCAAGTACCGAAAATTCGGTCTGATTTAAATCGTATTGAAGTAAATCTCTTTTTGTTGCATCTTGAATCGTTTGATAAGCCCTGAACAATACCGTAAAAGCTTTTAAATTACGATTATCTTCCTTCATACGACTTCCTCTTTTCACATACTTCGAATTAATTTATCTTTAATTCGAGATAATAATAACATATAAACTTCTAAACAGCAATCCTTTAGTTTACTGTAGTCAGCAATTTTGCCTCTGCGTAATTGCGTCCAGAATTAGCTTATAGATTGGAGACTTCTGTACCTGTCGCTACTAAAACACTTACTGAAAGAAGTTAAAAAGGACATCTCTCTAAAAATTAGGAGATGCCCTTTCATTTATAAATTAATAGTAATGTCGGCCGCCGTTTTCTTCATTAACAGCCTTTGCTAGACGCACTGTAGATATTGCTAAATCAGCATACGTCACTTTTTCAGTAGCATTGAATTTATTTTGCTGTCCATCCATTAATCCCATTGCACTTGCTAAAGCAATGTAACCTGCGTACGCTGGGTCAATTGAGCTTGCATCAGCAAAGTTTAATTTGTAAATGTCACTATGCTTAGCAGCATTCTCTAAATGTAATACACGTACTAGCCATTCTGCTAGCTCTTGACGAGTCAATGCTGTATCTACTGCAAATTGATCTGCCGGTTTTAAAATACCCATTCTTACTGCTTGTTCAACGACTCCGTATAATGGATGATTTTTATCAATGTTATTAAAGGATTGCTGATCGTCATCTCTTCCGTACGGACCAATATTATCATATCGGTATGATAATGATCTAACTAAAATTTTCAAAGCTTCTCCCTTGTTTACAGCTGTATCAGCATTAAAGTTTGCTGGATCTTTAATCTCTAATACATTTTGGCGTAGTAAATAAGTTAATTCACCGCCAGCTGTTGGATGTGAAATAGCTGGTTTTTCTTTGGAATCATCCACTTTTTGAAGCCATTCACCAGTTGTTGCATCAATACCATTGAACAAGCTTCCATTATAAACTGGAGAGTATACTAAATCATAATGGTGATTATTTTTATCATCCTGTTTTGCATACTGTAGCTTCAACTTTACTCCCTCATTGAACGTTGCTTTTGCTTTATCAGCAGGGATAACTTTGTTTACAGACGGCCAATTATCAATTTTCCGATGATTAACATGTAAAGAACTCAATTTCCCATCTGCACTTATACCAACAGAAATTTCATCCCCTACTACGGCAATGCCATTGACAATACGTGGGAAGGAGAAATAATACTGTTTGCTGTTTTTGTTATATACTGTATCATCTATTGGCTTTGAATAGTTATGAATATATGACGGAGCCCACTCTTTTAAGTAGTCTATCGCCTTTCCTAACGCAGCATCTTTTGAAATTGGTTCTACCTTATCATCGGTCTCTACAAATTCGCTACGTATATCCTCGTAGTGGACTATTTCACCTGTTGCCTTGTTCACTTCAATTGACATGCCATAGCCACGATTTCCAGATTCATACATATAATCTACTGTATAAATCGTCTCGCCATTTTCGTTTTCTCTTTCTCTAACCGAATCAATTTGTAGCTTAACTTTGTCAGAATCAACTTTTAAGAAAGACTTCGCTAACTCTTCAACTTCTGCTAATGTAAGATTTTTCTTTCTTGGTTCTAGTGGTTTAGATGTTAGTTTTTCTACACCTTTTACCTTTGGTACTTCAGAAGTGAAACCATCCATTGTTTGCCACTTCCCGTTTATTGCATGTACACCATTGAAGCTTGTTGGCGGCATATACACAAGCTTAGCAATAGCTTCTTCCGTTTGGTAGTTATAGTCAACCATATAACGTAAATCAACTGACAAGTTTTTACGAATCTGTGCAAGTATATCTGACTCATTCTTTTTCTGTTCTAAGCTATCAAATGTTGCCTTACTAGTAGAATCAGTATTACGATACATACCTGTTACTTCACCATTTGCTAGAACGTCAATATTAATATACTGATTACTCAATTCCACACCATTGTGTGTAGGCGAATAAGCGAATGAATACGTAATTGGTTCAGATAGAGGTCTACTAAAACCAAAATCATCATAAATATTGTCTTCAAGAAGCTTGTAATTCGCAGTATTCGGCAGTTTCTTTAGGAAGTCTTGGGCAATTTTTTTTGCCTCACTCTCTGAATACTTCACAGGGTACAATGCATCCGCTATATTGATAGGCTGATAGTGGAAATTCTCTAATTCTAAATTTTCACCTTTAAAAGTAAAATCACCATATACGTCTTTGCCATTGATTGTCTTATAGAAGCTTAAATCATAGCGGATTGTTTTGTCATCATTAAAGTAATGAGCTTCCCCCATTGAAAAATCTTTCTCTGTTACGAAATTGAACTTGTCTGGGAATAGTGTATTCAATTGCTTAATAAGCATACTTTTTGTTATTTTTGTTTCTGTTGAAGCCACTTGAATGGCAACTCTCTCTTGCGGTTCTTTTACGTTTGCTGAAGCTTGTGCCATTGGCGAAAGTACACCGACAGAAAATGCAGTTGATGTTAGTATGATACCTAACTTTTTAAATTTACCCAATATATACCTCCTAAAACATCGTTTTCCATCATTATAATATATATTTCCATAAATGGGAATATAATTTCAGATTATTCATTCTTGAAAGAAAATAGAACTGTGATATAAAGCTATTTTCTTGTTCTTTAAGATTCTCATTTCTTTACTACATCAAAGTTTGACCCTATTAATAACCAATTTTGCGGGAATGGTAGACCCAACTTCCAATAACCAACTCCTCGGAGTTTGTACTGTTTGATTAAATTAAACTTTGCTTGAATTGATCTTGCGTCCTCGAACCACACCACATGTGCTCTACCTTGCTCATCATAGTATTCAAAGAACGGAGCTTGAGACCTCAAATCAAACTGAATAGCAGCATTGTATTTCTTAGCAATTTCGATTGCTCTTTGTGGACTAACTGCTTCTGCATTAGGTCCTCCCTGTACAAAAGGCAGTGTCCAGTTATACCCATATAAATTCTGTCCAAGTATGATCTTGTTCCGAGGTATCTCACTTACTGCATATTTAACAACCGCTTCAACTTCTGGAAGCGGCGACACTGCCATAGGTGGTCCTGCGGAATACCCCCATTCATAAGTCATTAACATAACAAAATCGACTATTTCTCCATGTGCTTTATAATCGTGCGCCTCTGTCCATGGGCCTCGCTCACTAGCACTTGTTTTGGGAGCTAGCGCTGTCGATACGGTATACCCTTGGGGATGGAATCGACTTACAGCTCTCCTTAAAAAACTGTTATACGCCTCACGTTGATCGCCTGGCAAATTTTCGAAATCAAAATGAATATCTTTAACGGTTCCTAAACGCTTTGCCTCTTCAAGAATATTATTGAAGAGTAAATCCTGTACGGCTGTACTTTGAAAAATATCTTTCGCTAAATCACCACTAAAACTAAAATTCTCCAAGTTTGAGACAACCATTGCTAGAGATGCACCTGTATCATTTGCAATTTGTGCCACACCTTGGCTTGGAGGTCTCTTAAGCGTTCCATCTCGCCTTGCCTCATAGCTAAATAGAGCAAGATAAGTTAAAAATGGACCCGCTTCTCTTGCTTGATTCAGTAATGCCTCACTAACAAATGTCCCTCTCGGTTCTAAATATGCTAATGTTTCAGCTCTTGTTTTGGGTTGAGGTGGAATATAAAGTCGCATACCAATCGATAAAGGTTGACTCGGATTTATATTATTTACCTGAGCAAGGTTTAAATAATTGATGCCAAAGCGTTGACCGATTGAATATAGACTATCTCCTGACTGCACATAATAGAAATTTCCGACAATCGGTATCACAAGAGCTTGCCCGATAACTAATCGATTTGGTTCAGGAATTTGATTGGCATCTACAATACTTTGAACTGTTGTCCCGTACGACTGTGCAATACCCCATAAGGACTGTCCTGCCCGTACAACATGTATTTGAATGTCAGTGCCTCCTTCTAGCTTGATAAAATCACACCTATAAAGCTTATGAATTAAGAAAGGAAAAAATGTCATTGTCTATTAAGAACAGATTTCCTGAAATAAAAAAAGATCATTCGCTTGTTACAACGAATGAACCTTATTTCTCAAAATATTCATGACATGTTCAACAAAGGTTAAAAGGCGATGAACGTTAGCTCTTCTGCAAAATGAGGGGGTGATTCTTGTTCCGATTAAGCGCTTTTCCTCGGGACATCAGAGCTACTGCGAAAGCGAAGATAAATACCCTCCAACAATTAATTGAGGACATGAACATTAACTGCCTAAGACTAATAATCATTGAGGTTGTACATCTGATTTAATCATTTCAAATAATAACGGTACATTCGTTCCGCGCTGTAACGAATTACAACCCTCCATTAAAAATGACCAGCTCATTTTCACTTTTTCTTTATACGGAAGCTCAGCGTTAACAGGAAGAAATTCTTTTAAAAATTCTTCTATGGAACCCGATAAACCTTCGATAAATTCATCAGCCTTTGGAACCTTTTCCGTTGCTACTTCATTGCGCTCATCCCATAATACATGCTCCAAATTTGTAGAAAAATAAAATAGTTGATACGGTATTTTTAATCGATGAATGCTAAAATGATCATTCGCCACAAGGATTTTGGCATTATTCGCCTTCATTTCATTTCGTTGTTCAATTTGCGCCTTACGTTTTTCAGATTTCACCAATATTGCATCTTCTGTATAGTATAAATTTTGCTCAATATCTTCCTTCACCTTGACAAATTCGGGGGCAATAAAACAACCGTCTGCATCAGTAATATGAACGACAGCAGTTAAATCCTTCGCTAAAAACTTATACTTCTCCAAATAGTTCTGAATCACCCGTGCAACACTATTTTTAATATTAGGTATTCGTTTATTAGCATCCCACTTCGTTAAAATATCCTCCCGTTGTACATCAAAGCGAATGGTTGCATTGGCAAAATGTTCATCTAGAAAATCCTCTAACACAATTTGCTCCGTCTGCCCCTCTACAATAATTAACAGAACCTTTTTAGTCACGCTGGACACCAGCTTTTCTAAAGGCACGCTTTATTTTAAATGTCTTCGTTTCCTTATAAACCTCTTCATCCTGTCCGCCCAACTGTATTGCACGTAAATAAACATCTCGAGCATTATTTACTTCTTTAATGCCCTTTAGCTGTATATAACGGCGATCTTCATTCGTTGTCGTAAACCATAAGTTTTTAATAGCTAACACCTCTAACACACGTAAATTATGAGACGTAAAAATAAGCTGGCCTTTTCCGCCCTCATCAATCACTGTTAACAACTCGCCTAACAAATATTCAAAAACCCCAGAATCTAATTCATCAATCACTACACAAGCATTTGGGTTATTGTAAACTGCAATAAGTACACTAAGCACAGAAATAATTTTTAAAATTCCTTCTGACTCTGTCCGTAATGGTAATTCGCGCTCCCCTCGCTGCGATAAAAATTCAAAACGGATTCCTTTTTCTCCATTATCCATTGTTTGTTTTGTCAGTACATGAATCTTTATAGACAGACCTGGAATAATTGCTGATAATACTTGATTACTTTGCTCTATTACTTCGCATAACACATAAAACGTGTCCTCTGGCAATAACGCTGGCCCCTTCAAATTGTAAGGGATAGAACCACGAGTTTTTTCAAGATGAATACTAAATGGCATACTGCGCTCTTCAAATAATGGTGCGATATTTTGATTATTAACGACATGTAAATCCTGATTAAAATCTATTGCTACATTATGAAGCAATTGCATTTCTAACGCTGATAACTTGTCCTGTAATAATGGCTTTAAATCTTTGTGGAAGACAAAGGACATATATTGTTTTTTAGATAATTGATGAGTGACTAGTAATTGGATACGTGTTTTTTCATTCATATCAGAAAGACTTGCTTTACGTAGTTGTATGTCTTCCTCTGTAACATTAATTAGAATCTTTGACCGCTTCCCTTTCTCATTTTCTCTGTAAGCTAAACGTTCAACTGTTGTGTACAGTCTATTTTCATCTGCTTGTAGCTCTACATAATAATTGAGAAAGAATGTGCCAAATTGATTTTCTACTAGAAAATCGAATTCAATACTTGCCGTATCCTCCCCTGCCATGATTAATTTCTTTTCCTGAGATGGTAATTTAATTTCAGCAATCCAGCCGGAAATAAGTGCTTTTAACAAGCCAAATGCATCAACAATAGTGGTTTTCCCTGAACCATTTTGTCCGTATAAGCCTACAACATTAGCCTTCAAAAACGTCTCGAAATCTACCGTTAACACCATTTCACCATGTCGTACATTTCGTAAATTTTGTACCTTTATTTTCTTGATTTTTATAATGGTCATTTCATTAACATCCTTTAATGATATTTCCTTCTATTATAATTAAATTTGATATATTTTATAACATTTTCCTTTTTAACATATTATATTTATCCATCAATACTAGTTTAATGCCTATGACATCCATAATAGTGGACATATGTTAGAAAAGAAAAAGCGAAGAAAGGTGTGTTTCATTGGTCAACCCTAGATTAAATCCCGAAGATCTTGATGTTAACATTCCGTTTCACCCTACAATGCCATCTGGTAGCCCTTATCCATCTTTAAACCCATTACCGTATCCACCACGCCCTTCGCAACCATATCCACCACGTCCGCCACATCCATATCCACCGCGCCCTCCGCAGCCTTATCCACCACACCCTCCACATCCATATCCACCACGTCCACCGCATCCATATCCACCACGTCCGCCGCATCCATATCCACCACGTCCGCCGCATCCATATCCACCACGTCCACCACAACCATATCCGCCACGTCCGCCGCATCCATATCCACCACGTCCGATGCCATTTCCAGGCGGATATCCAGGCTTCCCTGGATTAAACCTACCAGGAATGTAGATTTGTCACCTAACATAATTGGGAGTTCATGATAACGACTATAGCAAAAAGGCTACCCAGAAGTTCTAAACGAACTATGGATAGCCTTTTTATAGTTTATATTACAGGTTTGCTCTTCTTTATCAGCAGCTGTTGAAGGTTTATCAGCGATTGCCGGAGATTTATCAGCGATTTCGCTAGGTTTATCAGCGATTGTCCATATTTTATCAGCGATTCACTGGAAAATATTCACTAATGCATAAAAAAATCACTTCACAAATTTGAGAAGTGATTTTTTGGGCTGGAGCCGTAGATTACATCATTCCTGGCATGCCGCCCATACCAGACATATCTGGCATTGCTGCGCCAGCTGGTTCTGGAATGTCTGCCACAACTGCTTCTGTTGTTAAGAATAGAGCTGCTACAGATGCTGCGTTTTGTAGAGCTGAGCGAGTTACTTTCGCTGGGTCTACTACACCCGCTTCAATCATGTTTACCCATTCGCCTGTTGCAGCGTTGAAGCCTACACCGATTTCTTCGCGTTTTAGGCGATCGACGATAATTGAGCCTTCTAGACCAGCATTGTTTGCGATTTGACGAACTGGCTCTTCTAAAGCACGTAGAACAATTTTCACACCAGTTGCTACATCGCCTTCTTCTGCATCTGCAACTTTTTCAACTGCTGCGTATACGTTAAGAAGTGCAGTACCACCACCTGATACGATGCCTTCTTCAACTGCTGCACGAGTAGAGTTAAGAGCATCTTCAATGCGAAGTTTGCGTTCTTTTAGTTCTGTTTCTGTTGCAGCACCAACTTTGATGACTGCTACACCACCTGCTAATTTTGCAAGGCGTTCTTGTAATTTTTCTTTATCGAATTCTGAAGTTGTTTCAGCAAGTTGAGCACGGATTTGACCAATACGGCCTTCGATTGCATCTGCACCGCCAACACCTTCTACGATTGTTGTATTGTCTTTTGTTACAACAACTTTTGCAGCGCGACCAAGTGATGTAACATCAGCTGTTTTAAGATCTAAGCCTAATTCTTCTGTAATAACTTGACCACCTGTTAAAATAGCGATATCTTCAAGCATTGCTTTACGACGGTCACCAAATCCTGGAGCTTTAACCGCTACAGCATTGAAAGTACCACGTAGTTTGTTCACTACAAGTGTTGCAAGAGCTTCACCTTCAACATCTTCAGCGATGATTAATAATGGACGACCTTGTTGCACCACTTGTTCTAATAATGGTAATACTTCTTGGATGTTTGTAATTTTTTTATCAGTGATTAAAATGTATGGGTTGTCTAATACCGCTTCCATTTTATCTGTATCTGTTACCATGTAGTGTGATGCATAACCACGGTCGAATTGCATACCTTCCACTACATCAAGCTCAGTTGTGAAGCCTTTAGATTCTTCAATTGTAATAACACCATCGTTACCCACACGTTCCATTGCTTCAGCGATTAAGTGTCCTACTTCATCATCAGCAGCAGAGATAGCCGCAACTTGTGCGATTTCTTCTTTGTTGCTTACTGGGCGAGAAATAGCGTGTAATTCAGTTAGAGCTGCTGCAACTGCTTTGTCGATCCCTTTACGAATGCCCACAGGATTTGCACCAGCTGTTACGTTTTTCAAGCCTTCACGAATAATTGCTTGTGCTAATACTGTCGCAGTTGTTGTTCCGTCACCAGCGATTTCGTTTGTTTTAGAAGCAACTTCTGCTACTAATTTTGCACCCATATTTTCGTATGGATTTTCTAGCTCAATTTCTTTTGCAATTGTTACACCATCATTTGTAATAAGTGGTGAACCGAATTTTTTTTCTAAAACTACGTTACGACCTTTAGGCCCTAGAGTAATTTTTACTGCGTTTGCTAATTTATCTACACCTTGTAGCATTAATGAACGAGCGTCTTCTGAGAATTTAATATCTTTTGCCATTTGAATTTACCCTCCTGAAATGGAATATTCGTTAAGCTTCATCAATATATTTATAGAAATTTCGCCATACTGTCATTGTCACCAATACATTTGTTTATCTGTGACAATCACTAACTTACAAAACTATTAACTTATTCAATAATTGCAAGAATATCGCTTTCGCGTAAAATTAGGTATTCATTACCTTCAAATTTAACTTCTGTACCAGAGTATTTAGAGAAAATAATGCGGTCGTCAACTTTAACGTCAAGCTCTACACGTTGCCCGTTCTCTAATATACGACCCGTCCCAACTGCTACAACTTTACCTTCTTGTGGTTTTTCTTTTGCAGAGTCTGGCAGCACAATACCGAATGCAGATTTTTCTTCTACCTCGATTAGTTCGATTACAATACGATCTCCTAGTGGTCTTAACAAGTGAAACAACCTCCTATTAGTGAAATATATGTTTTATGTTTATTAGCACTCTATCTAGTTGAGTGCTAACACAATTATTATGATAATCAATCACACTTTTTTTTGCAAGTCAGAACTTCGAAAAATTTTGTTTTCTTTCCATATTCCTCTACAATAGAAAGGTAGCATAATGAAATGGAAAGGATTTTGACTGTGACCAATTCTCAAAAAATAATTAAACATAAAAAAACAGCCCTGTATGTTTTACTGATCTATATCCTCATGCAATTATCAGGTACATGGCTGGTAAAACCGTTTCACAAGCTTGTTATGAGTACAACCGGTTTACCTAGTGAGCAAGCTGCTCTAATAACGCCAGGCTGGTATATCGCACTTAGCTTTGCCATTGCGTTAATTGTAAGCTTAATCATAACATCTCGCGATAAAACATTTTGGGATATTTATCAAGGAAAGAAAGAAACGATACCACTGTCAATTATGTGGGGAATTATTGGTTTCTTCTTAGTTTTCTTTGGCCAAATGATTGGCGCAGCAATCGAAATGGCTATATTCGGTATCCAAGGCGGGTCGCAAAACACAGCTGATATTGTCAATATTGCAAAAGGTGCTCCTATTGCGATATTCGCGATTGTCGTATTTGGACCAATATTAGAAGAGTTCGTCTTCCGCCGTGTGATTTTTGGATCGCTTGTCCAAACAACTAATTTCTGGGTAGCCGCTATCGTAAGCGCCATTTTCTTTGCACTTATTCATAACGACTTTACACATATTTTGCTTTATACAATTTGTGGATTGATTTTTGCCTTCTTATATCACAAAACGAAACGCATTTGGACGTCCATTATCGCCCACGTCATGCTGAACGGTTTTGTGACACTTGTACAAGTGTATGCAGAACCAATCCAAAAGTTTCTTCAAGAACTAGAAAAAATGCAATAAAAATCAGTGGGAGTTTTTCTTCCCACTGATTTTTAGTTAAAGTAAGCTGACGAAAAAGCCCGATGCCACTAATTAGCATCGAGCTTCTGCTATTGTTGATTTAATTCTTCGATTTGACGTCTCTGCTGTTCAAGTGCCTCTTCAACTTGGCGTTTTTGCTCAGCTTCTCGTTCTTCTTTTAAACGTAACTCTTCTGATTTTAAATATTTACGATAGCCTATCTTAGCAACCCAAATACTAAACTCATAGAGCATAAACATCGGCACCGTTACGATTAAATGACTCATTAAATCAGGCGGTGTTATCATAGCCGCGATTACAAAAAGTGCAAAATAGGCGTACTTTCTGTTTTTTGCCATTATTTGTGGATTTAAAATTCCAAGACGAGCAAAAAATAAAAGTATAATCGGTAATTGGAATATAAATCCAAAAGGCAAAGTTATTTGAAATAAAAACGAAAAGTATTCATTTATTCCAATTGTTAACTTCACTCCGAGGCGAGCAGATAACTCAATCATAAAGTTTAATACATATGGAAATAAAATAAAGTAAGAAAAAACAATTCCAGATAAAAATAATATAAAAGTGAATGGTATATAACTTAATGTGACTTTACGTTCTTTTTCATATAGTCCTGGTGAAATAAATGCCCATAGCTGATATAAAATAATGGGAGAGGTCAACAAAAAAGCAATATAAAAAATCATTTGAAAATAAATTTTTATAGAATCTGTGATTCTGAAAGCGTTTAATGAGAAGCTTTGTGCTGTTTCACTGCTTTGTAAAAAATGAATAAGCGGCTCCGCTAAAAAAAACGCCCCGACAATCGCAATAACAAAGAAAACGACTGCGAAGTAAAGTCGTTTCCTTAATTCTTCTATATGCTCAATGACAGTTTGATCGTTTGCATTCATATTAGAAAGACATCCTTCAGTTACTTATCATCGTGTTCGATGACTTTCTTTTTATCTTTATCATTATCTTCATCTTCTACTAACCCTTTGGTAGCATTTTTAAACTCACGAAGTGTAGACCCCATAGCTTTCCCTAACTCTGGTAACTTTTTAGGACCAAAAATTAAGATAGCTACAATTCCGATAATGACCAAGCTCATAGGACCGATACCCATTTCAGCCACCTCCTCTTATATATGATACATTTTAACTCAAGTATGAGTATTTGGCTAACTAAATATATGTGAAATTTTTAAGACTAATTTTTTAAATATACAAATATAATAGTTCAAACTGTTTACTAAGTTTTCAATGCACTATGTAATTATTCACTCTTCCTGATTACGAATTAAATAAATAAGTGCCTGCAATTCTACCGACAAATCAATTGTTAAAAGTTGCATTTTATCTGGTACAGTAATACGCTCTGGCGTAAAGTTCAAAATTCCTTTTGCGTTCATGACCGCTAATCTATCAGCCATTTTCTGTGCAGAGCGTGGTGAAACTGTTAAAATTGCAAGCTCCGCCCCATATTCTGCATACTTTTCTTCCAATAAATCAGGATGAAAAACAGGAATATTGCTAATCATCTTCCCTTCCTTTGGGGCCTTTGAGTCAAATGCCACAACGATATGAGTATTATGATTTTTTTGAAAATTATATTTTAGTAAAGCACTGCCTAGATTCCCTACACCGATTAACGCTACCTTTGTCGCTTCATGTTGATCGAGCGTTTGACTAAAAAATTTTAAGAGATGCTGCACATCATAGCCGTATCCCTTTTTCCCAAGAGCACCAAAATAAGAAAAATCGCGGCGAATAGTTGCAGAGTCAATTTTCATTGCTTCACTCAGTTCCTTCGACGAAATGCGTTCCATGCCTTCTTGTGCAAAGTTTTGGATAAATCGATAGTAAAGAGGAAGTCTTTTCGTAGTGGCTTGTGGAATTTTTAATTCTTGTTTCAAACTTTTTCCTCCTTATAATGTATCTACTTATGATACATGCTTAATTTCTAAGTTTATACTATTCACTGGAGTATTTCCCTTTAGTTAATGGCGCTTTTACGCCACTAACTAAAGGGAAATCGTTTCAATCTTACATGACAGCTTGGAATAAGTAAAGCATCGACATTGCAAGGCAATCGCACATCTATTACACTAAGGAAGAATTGAGGTGTCAAGAATGATTGTTTTACAGGTCAATCAACTATATAAATCCTTCCTTGCAGATGAAATTTTAAGTGGCGTAAAATTAGAGGTTCAACATCGTGACCGTGTTGCATTAGTAGGTCGTAACGGTGCTGGTAAGTCTACTTTACTTAAAATAATTGCTGGCCAACTGTCCTATGACTCTGGCGATATTATTATCCCTAAAGGTATACAAATTGGGTACTTAGAGCAGCATGCTGGATTAAACTCAACATTGTCAATTTGGGATGAAATGATGACAATTTTTGAGCCACTTATTGCCCAAGAACAAACAATACGATCATTAGAACAACAAATGGCCGACCCAGCTGTTTATGAAAATCCAACTTTATATGCAAAAATAATGTCTGAATACGATCATTTACAGCATAATTTTAAAGATGCAGGTGGCTATCAGTATGAATCTGATACGCGTTCTGTGCTTCATGGCATGCAGTTCTATCCTAATGATTACGAAAAGCCAATTAGCTCACTATCAGGGGGGCAAAGGACTCGATTAGCACTTGCTAAGCTTCTTTTAAGTAAACCTGACCTATTAATACTCGATGAACCTACTAACCATTTAGATATTGAAACCCTCTCTTGGTTGGAATCATATTTAAAAGGCTATGAAGGAGCTATCCTAATTGTTTCCCATGACCGCTACTTCTTAGACCAGGTTGTTTCCATTGTCTACGAAGTCTCTCGTCATCGCGTCACAAAATATACAGGCAATTATAGTGCCTATTTAGATGAAAAAGCGAAAAATTATGAACGTGATTTAAAGCTTTATGAACGTCAGCAAGATGAAAAGGCAAAACTTGAAGAATTTATTCAAAAAAACATCGCTCGTGCTTCTACGACTAAAATGGCACAAAGCCGTCGTAAAATGCTTGAACGAACGGAATGGATGGACTCCCCTGATGGTGATGAAAAATCAGCAAGCTTCGGTTTTACAATTGAACGTCAAAGTGGTAACGATGTATTATCTGTCGATGACTTAGCTATTGGTTACGGTGATAAGAAAATATCAGACGGCATCACATTACGTACTTTCCGGGAAGATCGTATTGCACTTGTTGGACCAAATGGCGTTGGTAAATCTACTTTGTTAAAAACTATCGTCAAAGACTTGCTACCACTCTCTGGAGAGATTCGCTATGGTACAAATGTTCAAATTGGTTATTATGATCAAGAACAGGCCAAGCTATCAAGCAACAAAAGTGTTCTAAAAGAGCTATGGGATGAATGGCCTTTAATGAATGAAAAAGATATTCGCACAGTGCTAGGCCGTTTCTTATTCAGTGGAGAAGATGTAGATAAAATCGTGTCATCTTTATCTGGTGGAGAAAAGGCTAGACTTGCATTAGCTAAGTTGATGATGCAAAAGGCAAATTTCTTAATTCTCGATGAGCCTACCAATCACTTAGACTTAGACAGTAAAGAAATACTAGAAAATGCACTGATTGATTATCCTGGAACGCTCTTATTTGTATCACATGACCGATATTTCATCAATCGAATTACTACTAAAGTAATCGAACTATCCGGTGATGGTTCCTTTGAGTACTTAGGTGACTATGATTATTATCTTGAAAAGAAACAAGAGCTCCTAGAAATTGCTCAAATGAAGGCTGCCTCTCAACCGCAAGTACAAGCTGATGTTCCTGAGAAACTCTCTACCTCTAAAATTGATAAAGAGGCTAAAAAAAGGGAACGCCAAATTAGACGCGCACTTGAGGAACTAGAGGGGGAAATGCAGCATGTCAATACTGAAATAGCCCGCTTAGAAGAAGCTCTTTGCGATCCTGAGATTTTTACAGATCACGAAAAAATTACTCAGCTTCAAGAGGAATTATCAACTGCTAAGGAACAGTATGAGTTGTTCGAAATGGAATGGCTTGAGCTAAGTGAGGAACTTGAAAATATAATTTTATAATATCCTTCCCTATGAGGAGGAATATTAATTGTAAAGCCATGCGCCTTGTCGCATGGCTTTTTACTTTACTCGTGTTGTTTTTTCATATATATTGGTCAAGTGCTATTTTTCGACAAAAAATGCCCACAACTTTATACACACTATAAATCTAGTAATACCAACATATCAACAGACTTTTCCACATTGTCCACAATTCAAAAATATTTTATTCACATTATTCTGTGCAAAATAGCCTACTATATATTGAATAATCACAAGTTATACACAAGTTATCAACATTTTGTGCATAAGTACGAATGTTCGCTCTTTTATTTCTGCTTTGCCTGTGGATAATTTTCTGAAAAATTTGTCAACTGAACCAAACTCAAATTTTCTTATGTAAAATGTTTTCTCTACATTTTTTTCGCAAAAACCAAAAGAGGTATTTTAGAATCAAATCTAAAATACCCCTTTTTCTATCTTACACCCAGGATTTTAACTCCATTCCAGGGCGACCATTCATTGATAAATTCCCACGAATACCTGCTTCAAACATAGGTGTTGCTGCTGCCCCTATCATAGCGGCATTATCTGTACACAGTTTTAATGGCGGTACATACAACGGAATACCTTCTTCCACAAATACAGACTCAAGCGATGTACGTAAGCCTTTATTTGCCGCTACACCTCCAGCTGCAATAACTTGTTTCACTTTATATTCACGTGCTGCCCGTAATGTTTTCGCTGTTAGCACTTCAACTACGCTATCTTGAAATCCTTTTGCAACAGCAGTCGGAGAAATCTCTTCTCCACGCTGATCCATGTTATGCTTATAATTGATAACCGCTGATTTCAAACCGCTAAAGCTAAAATCATATGAATCTTCTTCTAACCACACTCTTGGGAAGGATACAGCCTCTTCTCCCTCATGTGCTAATTTATCGATTCGCGGACCACCTGGATATGGTAAATTTAAAACACGAGCTACCTTATCATAAGCCTCCCCTGCTGCATCATCTCTTGTCTCACCGATGACTTCAAAAGAGCCATGTTCTTTCATATAAACTAGCTCTGTATGGCCACCTGATACAACAAGCGCTAACAATGGGAATTCCATTGGCTGCACAAGTGCATTAGCATATATATGTCCAGCTATATGATGTACACCTATAATCGGTAAATTATTGGCAAATGCAAAGGCCTTTGCGGCATTAATCCCAATTAACAATGCACCCACAAGACCAGGTCCCTCAGTAACTGCCACAGCATCTAAATCCTCTGGCGCCATATTTGCCTGTACTAACGCTTCTTCTATGACCAATGTAATTTGCTCAACATGATGACGAGATGCAATTTCAGGTACAACGCCACCAAACCGTTTATGACTTTCTATTTGAGATGCAACTACATTTGAAACAATTTCAGAGCCATTTCGAATAATTGCTGCTGCTGTTTCATCACAGCTTGATTCTATTGCTAATATAATTCGATCTTCCATCATAAATTCACCCACATGACAAGGGCATCCTCCCCGTTATCTGTATAATAGCCTTTACGTATGCCGCCGTCCTGGAAATCAAGCTTTCGATAAAGATTTTGAGCAACTGTATTTGTTACTCGTACCTCTAAACTCATAACTTCCATAGTATGCTCTCTAGCAATACGCATTGCCTCACGCATTAAACCTTCACCAATTCCCCGACCCCGAGCAGCCTCAATAACGGCAACGTTTGTAATTTGCGCTGCGTCTATAACCATCCACATTCCACAAAAACCTATAATGTTATTATATTCATCTATAGCAAGCACATAATGCGCATACTGATTTTCATGCACTTCATAATAAAAAGAATCTAACGTCCATGGTGCAGGAAATGTAGCAAGCTCAATTTCATACACTACTGGGACATCTTCAGATACCATTTTACGATATGTTACATTACTACTCATGTGCCTTCTCCTTTTGTTCCTTCAGCCAATTAGCCTCCGCCTCTGCAATACGTTTGTATTGCGGGACAAAATGATGAACTTCATCCACACTCGGTAGCTCCATTTTCGACGCTAATCGAACGGTTTCACTTGCTCGTGGTAAGTCATTACTAAAAGGTATACGTTGCGCATAATCACCTAGAACCTCTACGATTTTATGCCAAAAAATATCTACATCTACCCCAATAAATAAAATTGGTGCCTCTAAAGCCTGTAAACGCTCTAACAAGCCCTCAATATGATCGTGATAATCATCTATGACTGTTTCAAGCTCACGTCCTTTATAAACGGCCGTATAGACATTGCCTCTTCGTGCATCAAAAATAGGACAAATAAATCCATCATATATTGCTGCATTTGCAGCCAATGACTTTAAGCTAGATATTCCAACTAAAGGCTTTTTCAATGTCCAAGCTAATGTTTTAGCAAGCGTTACACCTATTCGTACACCTGTATAAGAACCAGGTCCCTGTGATACAGCAATCGCATCCAACTCGCTTGGCTTTATACCGGCCTTTGCTAGCACTTCTTCAATGGCCGGCATAGCACCTGCTGAATGTGTTAATTTTATATTTTGTACAATCTCCGCGATCACTTTCCCATCCCTTATTACCGCAATAGAAAGTGGTGCATTCGCTGTTTCAATCCCTAACCAAATCATTTCATTAGCTCCTCACATAATGCCTCATATCGCTTTCCACGAGGTGTTAATACAAATCGTCGTTGATTTTCTCCGATTCGGTAAATTTCTATTCCAAGACGCTCCTGTGGTAAATCCTGCTCAATCAAATGAGCCCACTCGACAACTGATACCGCATCACTATAAAATAGTTCGTCCCAGCCAAGATCTTCATCGCTTTCTGCTAAACGATAAACATCTAAATGATTAAATGGTAAACGCCCTTCATATTGCTTTACAATCGTAAATGTTGGGCTATTGACCGTTCTCGTCACGCCAAGTCCCTTCGCTAATGCTTTCGTAAATGTCGTCTTACCAGCGCCCAAATCACCCTCTAATGTAATTGTATCCTGGGCTTCTAATAAGCTTGCTAGCTTCAACGCAAAATTCTCCGTATCATCAAGTGAATTCATTATTTTTTCATACATCATCTCTTTTTCCTCTCCTAGCTCCATTACCTCTAGTTTACCGAAACTAGCGTAAATGTTCAAAACATCCAATGGGTTTCAAAAAAAACAATTACACCTTGGCGTAATTGTTCAGCTTGTCGACAAATATAAATTACTGTGTATCTAACAAAAAGATAATGGCATAGGTTTTTATACAAGACCAAACCTTGCCATATAAGATCGTTTCGACGCCACTTGCATAAAGCTTATGCAATTCATCATTAGCCTGAAACAGTAAGTCTTGGCTAACCAAACTTCGTTGACGATACTGAATAAAGATAAAACATGCTTATAAAAAGCGCGCTTATTTTTTATGCCCCTTGACCTCACTAACCTTTTTATCTACCAATTTATCATCTTTAAATCGCACTATATATGTTTTGGTCATAAGTATTTCATCATTCCAGCGGTATTGACCATCTTTTACTAATTCCCCTGCTCCCCCTGCAATTTTTACTACTTCCATATATGTCATACCTTCTTTTAATTTTTCAAATTCGGCTTGATTCATATTTTTCTGCCAGTGGTACGCATTGGACTCCTCTATATCTAAAATAGGATCTCCACAGCCTGCTAGTATTACAATAGCACCTATAAACAAAGTTATATTAAGACGTTTTATGTAAAAATATTTTCGCATACTAACACCTCCAAATTCTTCATACGAGAGGAATCGATATAAATAGTCACCCTTATTAACGGGCTGTTATTTTTCTGTACCGTTAGCGAAGCGTTAGGTACAAAACTCACCTCAAAATTCAGCGAAAGCAAAGAAGGTTTAATTAGGGGGTTAACCGGCCGTAAAACCTGATTATGAGTCTTATTGTTTAATGCTCTATTTTTCTTCAAGCGATCTGGTAACTGACTGCACGCCTTCATAGCGTGTTTACATAAACAGCCTAGAATCTTTGCTAACGAGATATTTTGGTTTAAGTGTTGGGACATTAACTTTGATCTACAAATCCATGCCCCTAAAAAAATATAATACTAAATTTATCGATATCCACTAATTTCCTTATATTAACAATAAAAAAAGTTCTTATGATTGAAAAGCATCATAAGAACTATATTATCGTTTATAATGGCGGTCCCGACCGGGATCGAACCGGCGATCTCCTGCGTGACAGGCAGGCATGTTAACCGCTACACCACGGGACCTCTCTAAGACATTTATAAATATATCATAGAAAAATAATACCTGCAATATTTTTTTATTGTTTTTTTATATTTTTTTCATTTTTATAGTCTCTATTTTTGTTAGGCACCACCTTTGATTAAGTAGATTCCACAAATCTTTGGAGTTTTGGATTTATTAATTTTTGATTCATAAGAAGCAGCATTATAAGCTTAATTTTTAGAATACAGTCGAAAAAGAGCAACTACGATAACTAGTATTTGTAGTTGCCGCTTACATTGTTTCACGCTTTAACTTTGTGTCCGTACTAACATTTAAATATAAAAAAAAAGCCAGCATACAGCTGACTGTCTAAATTGCCTAGCGACGTCCTACTCTCACAGGGGGAAGCCCCCAACTACCATTGGCGCTAAAGAGCTTAACTTCCGTGTTCGGTATGGGAACGGGTGTGACCTCTTTGCCATCATCACTAGACTATTGTC
>NZ_JALNLQ010000015.1:0-77055 GCF_023337835.1 Lysinibacillus sp. Bpr_S20 | reverse complement strand
GTGCGAAAGCGAAGCGACAGCAACAAATGTTTTCTGTAGCGAAAGCAAAGCGGCAGCTACAAAGCGCCCAGTCGGAATGGAAATCAACCACACGTGTTGTTGATAATCCTAAAACAAAGAGAGAAGATATCGTTAACTATTCACTTTTAAAGGTGGGGTATTATGCAAACAGCTATTGCATTTATTTTAATATTTGGCCTACTTGTATCCTTCCATGAATTTGGTCACTTCTTGTTTGCGAAACGAGCAGGAATTATGGTTCGAGAATTTGCAATCGGTATGGGACCAAAAATTTATGGGAAAACACATGGTGAAACAATCTATACGATACGTTTATTGCCGATTGGTGGTTACGTTCGTATGGCTGGTGATGACATGGATGGCATCGAGTTACAGCCTGGCTATCGAGTAGGGCTCATTGTAAATGAAGATAACATTGTACAGAAAATTATCTTTAATCAAAATAATAAGCAATTACCAGATTTGTTATTTTTAGAAGTTGAGCGTGCCGATTTAGAAAAGGAATTGTTTGTAGAAGGCTATGATGAAGAAGAAAAATTAGTTCGTTATAATATTTCAAGAGATTGTATTCTCGTAGAAAACGGTAAAGAAACGTTAATTGCACCATATGATCGTCAATTTAACGCTAAAACAGTTGGTCAGCGAGCTATGACAATATTTGCAGGCCCATTATTTAACTTCATATTAGCTTTTGTTATTTATTTGCTGATTGGATTAATTCATGGTGTGCCTACGTATGAGCCGATCATCACAGAAGTAGTAGAAAATGATCCAGCAGCACAAGCAGGAATGCTTGCAGGCGATAGAGTAACTGCGATTGATGGACAAGCAGTAGATAAATGGCAAGATTTAGCTGCTATTGTACAAGATCACCCAGGTGAAGATATTGCTGTAATAGTTGATCGAAATGGTCAGCAAGTTACCTTAAAAATGAAGGTAAAAGAACAAGTAGAAAATGGCAAAAAATACGGTCAAATTGGCGTCAAGTATGAGAGCCCGCGTGAATTTAATCCATTAAAGGCTGTTGTTTATGGCGCTCAAGAAACGTATAATATGACCGCAAAAATATTTGAACTGCTTGGTATGTTAGTTACCGGTAAATTCACTATAGATGCTCTATCTGGTCCAGTAGGAATTTATAAAGCAACAGAGATGGTAGCTCAATATGGATTCATGAACTTAATGAATTGGGCTGCAATGTTAAGTATCAACCTTGGAATTATGAACTTACTACCGCTTCCAGCGCTTGACGGTGGACGACTATTGTTCTTTGGCTTCGAAGCCGTAAGAGGAAAACCAATTGATCGTCAAAAAGAGGGTCTTGTGCATTTTGTAGGTATCGTACTATTAATGATCTTAATGGTCGTAGTTACATGGAACGATATACAAAGATTTTTCTTTTAACTAAATGAAGTGAAGTTAAGTTTTTTCAAGTAAAACATCCGGCGTGTTGATTAGGAAAAATAGGTTTATGAAAGAGCGACAAAGAATTTTTTGTTGCTTTTGGAAAAACATAGCTTTGAACGCAATTTTTTTGAAACATTGCGTTCAAAGCTAAATTTGTTTATGCTAATTAGAGTATAAAAACTTATCTATTAAAAAGGTGGAACACTGAATGAAGCAAAGTAAAACATTTATCCCAACGCTACGTGAAGTACCTGCTGATGCAGAGGTAAAATCACATAAGCAATTACTACGTGCAGGATTTATTCGTCAAAATACAAGTGGGGTATATTCGTATTTACCGCTTGCAAAACGTGTGTTAACAAAAATAGAAACTATTATTCGTGAAGAAATGGAAGCCATCAATTCAATTGAGCTTTTAATGCCTTCATTACAATCTGCGGAACTTTGGCAGGAATCAGGCCGTTGGGAAAAATACGGTCCAGAATTAATGCGTTTAAAGGACCGTCATGATCGTGATTTCGCATTAGGTCCAACACATGAAGAAGTGATTACAACTTTAGTACGCGATGAAATTAAATCATATAAAAAATTACCGCTAACACTTTATCAAATTCAAACTAAATTCCGTGATGAAAAACGTCCTCGCTTTGGTTTACTACGAGGCAGAGAGTTTATTATGAAAGATGCATACTCTTTCCATGCATCACGTGAAAGTTTAGATGAAACATATGATGATATGTATCGTGCCTATTCAAATATTTTCTCTCGTCTTGGCCTAAACTATCGTGCAGTTATCGCAGATGCAGGCTCAATTGGTGGGAAAGGTACTCATGAATTTATGGTGCTTTCTGAAATTGGGGAAGATACAATTGCATACTCTGATACATCTGATTATGCTGCAAACATCGAAATGGCAGAAGTGCTTGTAGACTATCAACCATCAGATGAAGCAATAAAAGAGCTAGAAAAAGTGGCAACACCAGACCAAAAAACGATTGAAGAAGTATCAGCTTTCTTAAATGTTGAGCCTTCCAATGTCATTAAATCATTAGTATTTGATATTGATGGTGAATTAGTTGTTGTACTTGCTCGTGGAGACCACGAGATTAATGATATTAAACTTAAAAATGCGCTTGATGCTAGTTCTGTGGAACTTGCTAGTGAAGCAGCAATTCGTGAGTTATTAGGCTGTGGAGTTGGTTCAATCGGCCCTGTTAAATTACCAGTAGACATTAAAGTAGTAGCTGACAATGCTATTAAATCTATTCGTAACGGTATAGCTGGTGCAAATGAGGATGGCTTCCACTTAGTAAACGTTAATCTAGAGCGTGATTTTGCCGTGAATGAATACTTGGATATTCGTTTTATTCAAGAGGGAGACCCATCTCCAGATGGACAAGGTATTATCAAGTTTGCAGAAGGTATTGAAGTTGGTCATATTTTCAAATTAGGAACAACTTACTCTGAAAAAATGAATGGTACATTCTTAGATGAGCAAGGTAAATCACAACCATTTATTATGGGATGCTATGGTATTGGTGTATCACGTATATTAGCTGCTGTTGCAGAGCATTTCCAAGATGACAATGGATTTGTTTGGCCAACACAATTAGCGCCTTACGATATCCATGTTGTACCTGTTAATACTAAGGATGAAACACAAGTTGCCTTAGCTGATGAGTTATATGGCTTATTAAAATCATACCGTTATGACGTGTTATTAGATGATCGTGCTGAGCGCGCAGGGGTTAAATTCGCAGATGCTGACTTAATTGGCTTGCCTGTCCGCGTAACAGTAGGTAAAAAAGCAACTGAAGGTGTTGTTGAGGTTAAACTTCGTCAAACAGGTGAAACATTCGAGTGGAAAAAAGAAGAGGTCATTGATCGCTTAAATGAATTTTTCCGCAAGCATTAATTTCCTTAAGAAGAACCTCTGTCCCAAAGGGTATTAAATAGATAATAAATTCGCGCCACTTCTCGGGGACAGCGAGCCAAGCATGAATTCATAGCGATTAGAATTTGTGAGGCTTGACGGTGCCCCCAGAAAGGGAGCGGATTTTTTTCTTTGATTCGTATAACAAGAGGCTTTAAAACTGCCTCTTTCTGAAAGTAGGTGTCAATAGATTGGAACAGCAACAAGAAGCAAGAACTAGGTTTCAAATGCTCTTGCAACAACTAGAGTTAACAGACGATGTGTATATGTCCTTTTTTGAGGACGGTGAATTATCACGGTTAACTGTCCATAAAAAGAACAGGCTATGGAATTTCTCCATTAAATTACGAGATGTCCTTCCTTTTCCGCTATTCCAACTTTTTCGTACTCGTTTGACTGAAAAGTTTTCAGCTATCGCTCAAATCCACACAACGTTTGATACGGTAGAGAAAAATGTTACAGAGGAACTTGTTCAACAATATTGGTTAACAGTAGTAGAGCAAATAGATGAGATGGCGCCAACTTTAAAACATTGCCTAGCCTCACAGATGCCTATGTGGAATGGGCAAAAAATCATTTTATCCTGCATGCAAGAAATGGAATTTATGATGCTGAAAACAAAGTATGCAGAAAAGCTTTCCGAAAGTTATAGTCAATTCGGCTTTCCACACGTTGTAATTGATTTCGTGCTTCAAGATCAAACAGAAGAAATGATTGCGGCACAGGAAGCTTTCATGGAACAAAAGCGTTTAGAGGAAGCGGCTTTAGCCCAGCAAGCGATACAAGATTACCAAAAACGTGAGCAGGAGAAGAAAGAAAATCCAGCTATTGCCAACCTGGGTGATCGACCATTCCAGCTTGGTATGTTAATTAAAGATGATGAAACAATGGAAATTAAACGCATTGTTGAGGAAGAGCGTCGTGTTATCATAGAAGGTTATGTTTTTGATACGGAAATTAGAGAGCTGAAAAGTGGACGCTCATTATTACAAATTAAAATTACCGATTATACAGACTCTATCGTAGTAAAAATGTTCTCACGCGATAATGATGATGCAGAGCTAATGCAGCATTTGAAAAAAGGCATGTGGGTTAAAGTACGTGGATCTGTGCAAACTGATACGTTTATCCGTGATTTAATCGTTATGGCAAATGATATCAACGAAATCAAAAAAGAAACACGACAAGATAAGGCTCCAGAGGGAGAAAAACGAGTTGAATTGCATTTGCATACACCAATGAGTCAAATGGACGCTGTGACACCAGTGGATCGACTTGTTGCGCAGGCTGCAAAGTGGGGGCATCCAGCCGTGGCTATTACCGACCATGCTGTTGTGCAATCTTTCCCAGAAGCTTATTCAGCAGGGAAAAAGCATGGGATTAAAGTTATTTATGGCTTGGAGGCTAATTTAGTAGATGATGGTGTACCGATTGCTTATGCACCAGAGAACCGATTATTAGCTGATGATACCTATGTCGTGTTTGACGTAGAGACGACAGGTTTATCTACTGCTTACGATACGATCATTGAGCTTGCCGCGGTGAAAATTAAAGATGGGCAAGTAATCGATAAGTACGAAAGCTTTGCCAATCCCCATCACCCACTTTCTGCGACGACTATTGAACTGACAGGCATTACAGATGATATGGTACGAAACGCACCAGAAGTAGAGCAAGTCATTCAGGAATTCCATGCGTTTATCGGAGATGGCATAGTAGTAGCGCATAATGCATCATTTGATATTGGCTTCCTATACACAGGCTATAAAAAATATGGGCTAGAGGGAACCGTTCATCCAGTTATTGATACGCTGGAGTTAGCTCGATTACTTTATCCAACGATGAAAAACCATCGTTTAAATACACTTTGTAAAAAATTCAATATCGAATTAACGCAACATCACCGAGCGATTTATGATACAGAAGCAACTGGCTTTTTACTTTTACAGCTATTAAAAGACGCAGATGAATTAGGTATCAAATATCACGATGACTTTAATAAGCATGTTGGTGGTGGAGATGCCTATAAAAAGGGACGACCAATGCACTGCACGATATTAGCAGTAGATAATGCTGGATTAAAAAATTTATTTAAAATAGTCACGCATTCACATACAAAAACGTTCTATCGTGTTCCTCGTGTCACACGAGCGGTCTTAGAGCAATATAGAGAAGGTTTACTAATCGGATCAGGTTGTAATAATGGTGAATTATTTGAGACGATGATGAATAAATCCCCAGAGGAAGCAGAGCAAGTTGCGAAATTCTATGATTATATCGAAGTTCAACCAAAGGCCGTGTATGCACCATTAATTGAGCGCAATGTCGTACGTGATGAATGGACACTTGAAGATATTATTCGTAAGCTCGTAAAGCTAGGCAAGAAAATCGATAAACCAGTTGTAGCTACTGGTAATGTCCATTACTTAGATCCGACAGATGGGATGTTCAGACAAATTCTCATTGGTTCTCAAGGCGGCGCCAATAGTTTAAATAGATCGAAGCTACCTGAAGTTCATTTTAGAACGACGGATGAAATGCTTAAAGAATTTGATTTTTTAGGACCAGATCTTGCGAAGGAAGTTGTTGTGACCAACACTCAAAAAGTTGCCAATATGATTGGTGATGTTAAGCCAATTAAAGATGATTTATATACACCAAAAATTGAAGGCTCTGATGATGAGGTAACAAATTTAACCTATGAAATGGCTCATCTTATATACGGAGAAGAGTTACCAGAAATCGTAAAGGCACGAATTGAAAAGGAATTAAAATCAATTTTAGGCCATGGTTTCGGCGTAATTTATTTAATTTCTGCGAAGCTTGTGAAAAAGTCATTAGCGGATGGCTATTTAGTAGGTTCCCGTGGATCTGTAGGATCTTCATTAGTCGCGACCTTTATGGAGATTACCGAAGTAAATCCACTTCCACCACATTATGTTTGTCCAAATTGTAAGCATTCCGAGTTTTTTGATGATGGGTCAGTAAGCTCTGGCTTTGACTTACCAAATAAAGATTGTACGGAATGTGGAACACCGTATAAAAAGGATGGGCAAGATATCCCATTCGAAACGTTCCTTGGCTTTAAAGGAGATAAGGTACCCGATATCGATTTGAATTTCTCTGGAGAATATCAACCACAGGCTCACAACTATACAAAGGTATTATTCGGTGAAGATTATGTATATCGTGCTGGAACAATTGGTACAGTTGCAGAGAAAACAGCTTACGGCTATGTAAAGGGCTATGCTAATGATAACAACTTGCATTTCCGCGGTGCCGAGGTAGATCGCTTAGTGCAAGGTTGTACAGGCGTAAAACGTACAACGGGACAACACCCTGGCGGAATTATCGTAGTACCGGATTATATGGATATTTTTGACTTCTCTCCAGTGCAATTCCCTGCGGATGCACAGGATTCAGAATGGCGTACAACGCACTTTGATTTCCATTCTATTCACGATAATATTTTAAAGCTTGATATTCTAGGTCACGATGATCCGACTGTGATTCGGATGTTGCAGGATTTATCAGGGATAGATCCAAAAACGATCCCAACAGATGATCCAGTCGTAATGAAAATCTTTAGTTCTCCAGAATCTTTAGGTGTAACAGAAAAGCAAATTGGTTGTAAGACAGGAACACTTGGTATTCCTGAGTTTGGTACCCGTTTTGTACGCCAAATGCTTGAAGATACAAAGCCATCAACTTTCTCAGAGCTTGTGCAAATTTCAGGACTTTCTCACGGAACTGACGTATGGCTTGGTAATGCACAAGAATTAATTCAGAATGGTACATGTGTGCTGAAAGAAGTAATTGGTTGTCGTGATGATATCATGGTGTATTTAATTTACCAAGGGCTAGAACCATCACTGGCATTTAAAATTATGGAGTCCGTGCGTAAAGGGAAAGGTTTATCTGAAGAGTTTGAGGCAGAAATGCTGGCAAATAAAGTACCAGGCTGGTATATCGAATCATGTAAAAAGATAAAATATATGTTCCCGAAAGCCCATGCGGCTGCTTACGTGTTAATGGCTGTTCGTATTGCATGGTTTAAGGTACATTTCCCGATTCTGTATTATGCCGCTTATTTCACAGTTCGTGCAGATGATTTCGATCTGATTGCCATGGTACAGGGCTCGCAAATGATTCGTGCAAAAATTGATGAAATCAATATAAAGGGTTTAGAGGCTTCAACAAAAGAAAAAAACCTATTAACGGTAATGGAATTAGCACTTGAAATGTGTGAACGTGGTATGAGCTTCCAGAAGGTGGATTTATATCGTTCGCAGGCTAGTGAATTCATCATTGATGGAAACTCTTTAATTCCACCATTCGATGCGATTCCTGGACTCGGTACGAACGTTGCCAAACAAATAGTGGCAGCACGTGAGGACGGAGAATTTTTATCGAAGGAAGATTTACAACAACGAGGGCGAGTATCCAAGACTTTAATAGAATACATGGATCAATTAGGTTGTTTAGAAGGAATGCCTGATGCCAATCAGTTATCACTTTTCTAAGAAGAGTAAATCTGAAGGCTTCATCATCAATAACGAATAACTTATAAGTCTTATGCTCAAATTAAGCCTTATAAAGTTGAGGGTTTACATTTTATTAAAATGATACAAATTATATAAGTTGATTGAAGTGGAGACTGGGCGACTCCTTGGGGATCAGCGATAGAGGAACGAAGGCTAAAATCATCACATCCTGTGATAACGCCTTCGTGACCAACATCGTGTTGGCCCAAGCGGCTCATCGGACGCCCCCAGGAAGCTCTGCTCTGTGCGAAAGCGAAGCGTCAGCTACAAATGTTTTATCTGTGCGAAAGCAAAGCGACAGCAACAAATGTTTTATCTGTGCGAAAGCAAAGCGACAGCAACAAATGTTTTATCTGTGCGAAAGCAAAGCGACAGCAACAAATGTTTTCTGTAGCGAAAGCAAAGCGACAGCAACAAAGCGCCCAGTCGGAACGGAAATCACCTTCACGTTATGGTGATGGGCCCCGATTTAATGCACAAATGTCAATTTCTAGACACAAATTTTGGCTTCACATAATAGATGTCTTTAAAAAGGAAATTTGCATTGTGCAGTAAACTATGCTATCCTTATGGTAATAATTTGTTGATATTTTTCCAGCAAAAGAGTGGGACCTTCCCGCTCTTTTCTGTTGTTATACCGTAGCAAAACAAATTTTTGACTAACAGCAGGTAAGACCGTTAAATTTCACCAAAGCTACTGGTGGAATTTCTGTTTTATTACGCCAGAATTTGATAGATACAGGAGGAAACAATGAGCAAAGTACCATCTTTAATTGAAGAGCTCGCTAAACCGATTGTTGAAGAGTTGAATCTTGAGCTTGTAGATGTCGAGTTCGTAAAAGAAGGACGTAACTGGTTTTTACGTGTTTATGTGGATACACCTGAAGGTGGAATTGACATTGAACAATGTGCCCAAGTTAGTGAACGACTAAGTTTGCTATTGGATGAAAATGATCCAATTACACAAAACTATTATTTAGAAGTTTCTTCACCTGGAGCAGAACGTCCATTAAAAAAGGATACTGATTTTGAAAATGCGATTGGCAAATTTATTTATGTTAAAACCTATGAGCCCATCAAGGACATGAAGGAATTCCAAGGCTACTTAACATCATATGATGAAAATACATTAGTGATGGAAGTACGCATTAAAACGCGTAAAATTACAGTAACAATTGAACAAGAAAAAATCGCATTGGCACGACTTGCCATCGACTTTTAAGCATAATGCATATTTAGGAGTGAAAACAAAAATGAGTAGTGATTTGTTAGATGCGCTAAATGCGCTAGAAGAACAAAAAGGAATTTCAAGAGATGTGTTAATTGAAGCAATAGAAGCGGCATTAGTTACAGCTTACAAACGCAACTTCAATCAAGCACAAAATGTTCGTGTTGACTTAAATTTAGATAAGGGCTCTATTCGTGTCTTTTCACGCAAAGATGTTGTTGAAGAAGTAGAAGATGACCGTTTACAAATTTCTGAAGAAGATGCCAAGGCTATCAACCCTGCGTACCAGTTAGAAGATGTGGTTGAGCAGGAAGTGACGCCTCGAAACTTTGGACGTATTGCTGCACAGACAGCGAAACAAGTTGTTACACAACGTGTGCGTGAGGCAGAACGCGGTCTAATTTACGAGCAATATGTGGACCGTGAAGATGATATCGTGACGGGTGTAGTTGAGCGTCTAGATGCTCGTAATATTTACGTAGGTCTAGGTAAAGTAGAAGCTGCATTACCACAAAACGAACAAATTCAAGGTGAATCATACCATCCACATGATCGCATCAAGGTTTACATTACAAAGGTTGAACGTACAACACGTGGACCACAAGTTATCGTTTCACGCACACATCCTGGTTTATTACGCCGCTTATTTGAAATGGAAGTACCTGAAATCTACGAAGGTATTGTAGAAATTAAATCAATTGCCCGTGAAGCAGGGGATCGTTCTAAAATCTCTGTTTATGCACATAACGAAGAGGTAGATCCAGTAGGTTCATGTGTAGGGGCAAAAGGTGCTCGTGTGCAAACAATTGTCAATGAGTTAAATGGTGAAAAAATCGATATCGTTGAATGGTCAGAAGACCCAGTTGTGTTTGTAGCAAATGCTCTTAGCCCATCTAAAGTTTTAGATGTTCAAGTCAATGAAGAAGAAAAATCTACTACTGTTGTTGTTCCAGACTATCAATTATCACTAGCAATTGGTAAACGTGGTCAAAATGCTCGTTTAGCTGCCAAGCTAACTGGCTGGAAAATTGATATTAAGAGTGAAACAGATGCTCGTGAGTTAGGTATTTATCCATCTGCTACAAGCACTTTCGTACCTGCTGAGGATGACGAAAGTGATTTCGATGATGTGACAGTTGACTTATATCAAGACGACGAAGAATAAGTAAGGAAGCCCGTGTGACTAGTTAGCTGCCATTATTCAGTGGGCGTTGGGCGACGTCGACTGAATAATGGCAGAGCCTACAACGGGAAATGAAATTTTATTTCAAATCCGACTTAATGTAGCGCATGGCTAGTCCACCTCTTACGACAAGCTTCAGAGAGGAAAGGTGATTCTTATGGCTATTAATAAAAAAGTACCTCTTCGAAAATGTGTAGCTACCGGTGAAATGCTACCAAAGAAAGAAATGATTCGTGTTGTTCGTTCGAAAGAGGGCGAAGTAAGTGTGGATGTCTCCGGGAAAAAACCCGGGCGTGGTGCCTATGTCTCTAAATCGGAGAAAGCGATTGAAATCGCCCGTAAGAAAAATGTTTTAGGGCACCAACTTGATGTAAAAATCCCTGAAGAAATCTACGATGAACTTATTTTGTTGATTCGTAGGGAGTCTATTATATGAGCAATCAAGCGATCTATAATTTGCTTGGGCTAGCGGCAAGAGCCCGTAAAGTGATTTCAGGAGAAGAGTTAGTAGTAAAGGAAGTCCGCAATGGTAATGCTAAGCTAGTACTACTTGCAAACGATGCTTCTAAAAACTCTAGCAAAAAAATTCAAGATAAATGCACGTATTACAACGTTGAGTATCATGTAATTGGTGATCGTTATGATCTAGGACATGCTACAGGTAAGGAGGCCCGAGTGGCTTTAGCTATTACCGATAAAGGTTTTGCAAGCAAATTGTCTAGTCTACTCAACGAAAAATAATCGGGGGTGAGCAGATGACCAAAATCAGAGTTCATGAATATGCGAAACAAGTGAATAAAACGAGTAAAGAGGTTATTGACGCACTAAATAAACTAAATGTTAGCGTTACAAACCATATGTCAATGTTAGAAAAAGACATAGTGGCAAAGTTAAACCAAACATTTAAAAATATAAAAGATGTGAAGCAACCTACTCCAAATGTATCGCAAAAATCACAGCAATCGGTGAAAAAGCAAGATGGGCAAAAGCAGCAATCTGCTACTTCTAAGCCTAAAGCCAATAATCAGCAACAAACGCATCAAAACTCAAATTCGTCTAACGAAAAATCTAAGAATATAAAAGGTAATCAAAATCGAAATATGACAAATAATAATAATAATAACAACAATAATAATAATCGTAGAGGTGGCGGAGGTTATAACCAACGTCCAAAACCAGGAATTCATGGCGGGAAACGTCGCCATCCAAAAACACATCAACCAAGTCAACCAGTGAAACAAAAGGAATTACCAGAAAAAATTACTTTTGTTGAATCTCTTTCTGTCGCGGAATTAGCAAAAAAATTACACCGCGAGCCATCAGAAATTATTAAAAAATTATTTATGCTTGGTGTAATGGCAACAATTAACCAAGAATTAGATAAGGATGCAATTGAATTAATTTGCGCAGACTATGGTGTAGAAGTGGAAGAAGAAATTCGTGTAGATATTACGGATTTAGAAACACACTTCGAACAAACAGAAGAAGTGAACGAGGCGGACTTATCAGAACGTCCTCCAGTAGTAACAATTATGGGTCACGTTGACCATGGTAAAACTACATTGTTAGACTCTATTCGCAATACTAAAGTAACAGCTGGAGAGGCTGGGGGTATTACTCAGCATATCGGTGCTTATCAAGTAACTGAAGGCGACAAAAAGATTTCGTTCCTAGATACACCAGGACACGCTGCGTTTACAACGATGCGTGCGCGCGGTGCCAAAGTAACGGACTTAACGATTTTAGTAGTAGCTGCGGATGATGGTGTAATGCCACAAACAGTTGAAGCGATTAACCACGCAAAAGCGGCAGAAGTCCCAATTATTGTTGCAGTCAATAAAATGGATAAACCTTCAGCTAATCCAGACCGTGTAATGCAAGAGTTAACAGAGCATGGCTTAGTTCCAGAAGCTTGGGGTGGCGAAACAATTTTCGTACCAATCTCTGCATTAAAAGGTGAAGGCATTGACACATTACTTGAAATGATTTTACTTGTCGCTGAAGTTGGAGAATTAAAAGCGAACCCTAATCGTTTAGCACTTGGTACAGTAATTGAAGCACAGCTAGATAAAGGTCGAGGCTCTGTTGCAACACTTTTAGTACAAGATGGAACATTAAAAGTTGGGGATCCGATTGTTGTCGGTCATACTTTTGGGCGAGTACGCGCAATGGTGAATGATAAAGGCCGTCGTGTGAAAGAAGCTGGACCATCAACGCCAGTAGAAATCACAGGTTTAAATGAAGTACCACAAGCTGGCGACCGTTTCGTTGTCTTTGAAGACGAAAAAACAGCACGCCAAGTTGGTGAAACTCGTGCAATGTCAGCAATTCAAGCACAACGTTCAGAAAAACAACGTGTAACGCTTGATAACTTATTCGAACAAATGAGTCAAGGTGAAATGAAAGAGCTTAACTTAATTGTGAAAGCTGACGTTCAAGGTACTGTAGAAGCAATGGCTGCATCATTAATGAAAATTGATGTAGAAGGCGTAAACGTGAAAATTATTCACACTGGCGCTGGAGCGATTACAGAATCAGATATTTCTCTTGCGGCTGCTTCAAATGCAATTGTTATTGGCTTCAACGTTCGCCCAGATATCAATGCAAAACGTGCAGCAGAAGAAGAAGGCGTAGATATTCGTCTACACCGCATTATTTATAAAGTAATCGAGGAAATTGAACAAGCAATGAAAGGTATGCTTGATCCAGAATTCGTGGAAAAAATTATTGGTCAAGCAGAAGTTCGCCAAACAATTAAAGTATCAAAAGTTGGTACAATTGCTGGTTCATACGTAACAGAAGGTAAAGTAACTCGTGATTCTGGCGTACGTGTAATTCGCGACAATGTAGTCATTTTTGAAGGTGAATTAGATACACTTAAACGTTTCAAAGATGAAGTGAAAGAAGTTGCTAAAGGTTACGAATGTGGTATTACAATTACAAACTTCAACGATATTAAAGAAGGCGACATTATTGAAGCCTATATTATGGAAGAAGTTAAACGCGTTTAATGATTGTGTATGCAGAAGTTGAATTCATGATTCAAACTGCCCATTCGTTGAAGGAAAAACGCGCTGTCCTACAGCGTATGCTTACACGCACTAAGCAAAAATTTAATGTATCCATTGCGGAAATTGATCATCAAAATGTATGGCAGCGTACAAAATTGGCGCTTGTTGCTGTTTCTTCGTCAAAAGAAGCAGCCGAGCGTGAAATTAATCACGCGCTACATTACTTACAGTCAAATCCATCTTGGGAACAGTTAAATGTGTGGCGAGACTATTTATAAGTAACAGTGGAAGTTGTGTATGATTTAGCCGTAACCTGTATGTAAAATGTTGCAGGTGAGAACACAACTTTCTGTACATCGAAATTGAGGTGACAAACTATGTCTCTACGCTCAAACCGTGTCGCTGAGCAAATGAAAAAAGAGCTTGGCGATATTATTGGACGTAAAATAAAAGATCCGCGTGTTGGTTTCGTTACTGTTACTGGTGTTGAGGTAACAGGTGATTTACAGCAAGCGACAATTTATATTACAACTCTAGGCAATGAACGTGAAAAAGAGGAAACTCTAAAAGCTCTATTAAAGGCTTCTGGTTTCATTCGTTCAGAAATTGGTTCACGAATCCGTTTACGTCGTACTCCAGAACTAATCTTTGAATTCGACTCATCGATTGAATATGGGAACCGTATTGATTCATTGCTACGTGGTTTACACGAAGAATAAGCTTAACTTAAAAAAAGTCTGCCATATGCATGTTCATGCAGGCAGACTTTTTACATTCACAAGAAATGCAACAGGACATTTTATGGCTCTATCATCTTTATTAAGCTTTCGTGCGGAGCTTACCTATATGTTTTGGCGACTGCCTGCCCGTTTTTTTGGTAGGCGTGTCAGACATTCACTTCTATCTTAAAAGTGGGTTCATCCCCAAATGTCGTGGATGACAATTGTTAAAACATATACTATGCAAATAAGTTGATTGGAGTGGAGATTGGGCGACTCCTTGGGAATTAGCGACAGGGGAACGAAGGCTAAAGGCATCACGTCCTGTGATAACGCCTTCGTGACTAACATCGGTGCTGTCGCTGCGCTTTCGCACAAACAAAACCCTCTGCTGCCGCTACGTTAACACTACGCTTTCGCGCAAAAGACATCTGTTGCCCCGACGCCCCCAGGAAGCTTTGCTCTGTGCGAAAGCAAAGCGGCAGCTACAAATGTTTTATCTGTGCGAAAGCAAAGCGACAGCAACAAAGCGCCCAGTCGGAACGGAAATCAACCACACGTTTTGGTGATGATCCTAAAAGAGATGAAAATGTAACGAACATCAAAATTGCTAAAAATGAATTGATTTTAGGAGGAAGTTTATGAACGGTATTTTACCGCTTTGGAAGGAACGTGGCATGACAAGTCATGACTGCGTCTTTAAATTACGAAAAATCTTGCGTACTAAAAAAGTCGGCCATACAGGCACACTGGATCCAGGTGTTGAAGGAGTTCTGCCCATCTGTATTGGACAAGCAACACGCATCGCAGAATACCTAACGGATGCAGGAAAAACCTATGAAGCAGTTATTTCAATTGGCCGTACAACGACAACTGAGGATGCAGAAGGAGAAACGGTTGAGCAAGATAGTGCGCATAAAAAATTCACACGTACTCAATTGCAAGAGGTTTTAGCCTCACTCACAGGTGTTATTGAACAAACACCACCGATGTTTTCGGCAGTCAAAGTAAATGGTAAACGTCTCTATGAATATGCTCGAAAAGGAGAAACTGTCGAAAGACCTACACGTCAAGTTACTATTTATGCACTAGAGCTACTAGATGATGTAGAACTATATGAAGGTCAAGAAATTACATTCCCTGTACGTATAGCATGTAGTAAAGGGACGTATATTCGAACACTAGCTGTTCAAATTGGAGCGGCACTTGGTTATCCAGCGCATATGCAAGAGCTTGTACGAACAGCCTCCGGGACGTTTACACAAGAAAATTGCTTTACATTGGCACAAGTTGCTGAACTGATGGAAGCAGAACAAATTAATACATGCATTTTACCAGTTGAGCATGCTTTAGCAGATTATCCATATATTGAAATTACTTCTGCTGTTGAAAAAGAAATTTTCAATGGACAAGTGCTTCCCGCAGATGCATTATTAAAGATACATGATAAAATTGTTTTTGGAATCAGTGGGAAAGCAATTGCGGTCTATCATGCCCATCCTACAAAGGAAGGGCTTATGAAGCCACATAAGATGTTTCCAACGATAGAGTAGGAGGATTTTTAGTATGGAGGTCATTCATTTAAAATACCCACACCAACTACAGCAACGAGAAAGCATGCAGCCATATTCATTGGCTCTTGGTTTTTTTGATGGTGTACATAAAGGGCATCAGGCAGTTATTAAGGCAGCAAAGGAAGAAGGAGACAAGCGCCAAATTCCGACGGCTGTTATGACATTCGATCCACATCCTTCTTTGGTACTTGGCGGTCGTAACGAAAAAGTATTTTATATTACGTTATTACAGCAAAAATTGCAGCTTTTTGAAGAACAGGGTGTTGATACAGCATTTGTTGTACATTTCACATCTGATTTTGCAAAGCTTTCACCTGATGAATTTATAGATACATTTATTCGCGGATTGAACATTCAACATGTGACGGCTGGCTTTGATTATTCTTTTGGTGCATTTGGTAAAGGAAAAATGGAAGATATGCGTGCATTGAGTAATGGAGATTACGGTGTAACGGTTGTTGAAAAGAAAACCGACGAAATCGAAAAAATTAGCTCTACACGTATCCGTAAGCTTTTGCAAGAGGGAGATATGGAAGAAGCAAGATTGCTCCTAGGGCGACCATTTGAAATTACAGGTATCGTTGTGCATGGTGATAAGCGAGGACGCACAATAGGTTTCCCGACTGCAAATGTCCGAGCATTAGAGGGGACTTATATTCCAGCAAGTGGTGTGTACGCGGTTCGATTACTTGTACAAAATAATTGGTATGATGGTGTTTGTAATGTAGGCTATAAACCAACATTTAAAGATCCAAATGATAAACAATTATCCATCGAAGTTCATATTTTAAACTTCGAAAAAAACATCTACGGTGAAGAAGTGCATGTCGCTTGGTATAAACGTATAAGAAGTGAACGAAAGTTCGATGGTATTGAAGCTCTGAAAGCACAAATCCAAAAGGATAAACAAGAAGCAATTGAATATTTTACAACTATCACCAAAGGTTAAAGTGTACGCCATGAGTTGATTGGAGTGGAGATTAGGCGACTCCTTGGGGATTAGTGATAGGGGAACGAAGGCTAAGAGCATCACATCCTGTGATAACACCTTCGTGACCAACCTCGGTGCTGTTGCTGTCGCTACGTTAGCACTACGCTTTCGCGCAAAAGACATCTGTTGGCCCGAGACCCTGCAGCGAAGCGGATGTTTTCTGTGCGAAAGCGAAGCGGCAGCAACAAAGCGCCCAATCGGAACGGAAATTAACCCCACGTTATGAAGATGAGCTTAAATCTACTTTAGCCTATGAATAGGCTTAGTTATCGCTTGCTTGACCATTTGATTTATGGTAACATTCATAAGTGCATAATATGCTTAACCTTAGCTCGGTATATCGATGACTCCAACGTTTACTGTGCTAATGGGGATAAACAATTATTTAGGAGGTCCATTTAAATGGCTATTTCAAAAGAACGTAAAAACGAAATTATTGCTGAGTTCCGTACTCACGAAAGTGACACTGGTTCTCCAGAAGTACAAGTTGCAGTATTAACAGAGGAAATTAACGCTCTAAACTCTCACTTACGTACACACAAAAAAGATTTCCACTCTGAGCGTGGTCTTCTTAAAATGGTAGGTCGTCGTCGTCACTTATTAAAATATCTTCGTGAAACTGACGTACAACGTTACCGTGAACTAATCACTCGTTTAGGCTTACGTCGCTAATTGTCATCGAAAAGCGGGATTAATCCCGCTTTTTCTTTATGTTTAATGAATTTTACTACTGAAAAAAGCATATATGACATAAATTTTAAGTAAAAAGCCTTGTTTCCATTAAATATAGAAATAAATCCTAAATAAATTGGCAATAACTTAATTTAAATGTATGATTATTTGATGAAATATTTAGCATAGAACAAGCATTTTTGGTACACTTACTATTAGTACATACAGACGAAGTAAGTGTTTTTATAATAGAGAGGGGTTCATTGAATGAACGAAAAGAAAGTCTATTCCTATGAATGGGCTGGCCGTCCGCTAGTAATCGAGGTTGGACAGTTAGCAAAACAAGCAAATGGAGCCGTATTAGTACGCTATGGTGATACATCAGTACTTTCAACAGCAACAATGTCAAAATCACCGAAACCACTTGATTTCTTCCCATTAACAGTAAACTACGAAGAGCGTTTATACGCAGCAGGTAAAATTCCTGGTGGCTTTATTAAACGTGAAGGACGTCCATCTGAAAAAGCAATATTAGCAAGCCGTTTAATCGATCGTCCAATTCGTCCGATGTTCCCAGACGGATTCCGTAATGAAGTACAAGTGATTTCAATGGTTATGTCTAACGATTCAGATTGCACATCTGAAATGGCTGCAATGCTTGGTTCATCATTAGCGTTAGCTATTTCGGATATTCCATTCGACGGACCGATTGCAGGTGTACAAGTTGGATATATTGACGGTAAATTTATCGTGAACCCAACAGTGGAACAATCTAATCAATCAACAGTTCATTTATCTGTAGCAGGTAACAAAGATGCTATCAATATGGTTGAAGCAGGTGCATTAGAAGTACCAGAAGAAGTAATGCTAGAAGCTATTATGTTCGGTCATGAAGAAATCAAAAAAATTATTGCTTTCCAAGAGCAAATTGTTGCAGAAGTAGGGAAAGAAAAATTACCTGTCACATTATTTGAAATTGATGAAGCGATTCAAGCAGATATAAAAGCAGCTTGTGAGACTGACATGCATGATGCCATTCAAACTGCAGAAAAACATGCACGTGATGAGGCTATTCAAGCGGTAAAAGACCGTGTTATTGCTTCTTATGAAGAGCAAGAAGCGGATGAAGTAACAATGAAGCAAGTGTATACAATTTTAGATAAAATGGTTAAAGACGAAGTACGTCGTCAAATTACAGAAGATAAAGTTCGCCCAGATGGTCGTAAGTTAGACGAAATCCGTCCACTTTCTTCTGAAACAGGCTTATTACAACGTACGCACGGTTCAGCATTATTTACGCGTGGACAAACACAAGCCCTTTCTATTTGTACTTTAGGTGCACTTGGTGATGTACAAATTATTGACGGTTTAGGTGTAGAAGAATCTAAACGCTTCATGCATCACTATAACTTCCCACAATTCTCAGTAGGGGAAACAGGCCCAATTCGTGGACCAGGTCGTCGTGAAATCGGTCATGGTGCACTAGGAGAACGTGCTCTTGACGCGGTTATTCCGGACGAATCGGTATTCCCATATACAATCCGTTGTGTATCGGAAGTACTTGAATCAAACGGTTCTACATCTCAAGCTTCTATCTGTGCTTCAACGTTAGCGATGATGGATGCTGGTGTTCCTTTAAAAGCACCTGTAGCAGGTATTGCAATGGGTCTTATTAAAAAAGGAGAACACTACTCTATTTTAACTGATATTCAAGGTATGGAAGACCACCTTGGAGATATGGACTTTAAAGTTGCAGGTACAGCTAAAGGTGTAACAGCACTTCAAATGGACATTAAAATTGATGGTTTATCACGAAATATTTTAGAAGAAGCATTAACACAAGCTAAAATTGGCCGTATGCACATTTTAGAATCGATGCTTGCTACTCTTGCAGAACCACGTGAAAAATTATCTGCATTTGCACCGAAAATCGTGATCGTGAAAATTAATCCTGATAAGATTCGCGATGTTATCGGACCTGGTGGTAAACAAATTAACAAAATTATTGAAGAAACTGGCGTAAAAATTGATACTGAGCAAGATGGTACAATTTACATCTCTTCTGCAGATGAAGAAATGAACGCTCGTGCAAAACAAATTATCGAAGACATCGTACGCGAAGCAAAAGTTGGCGAGTATTACTTATCAACAGTTAAACGTATTGAAAAATTCGGTGCGTTCTGTGAAATATTCCCAGGTAAAGATGGCTTACTTCACATCTCTGAAATTCAAGAGGAACGTACAAAACAAGTTGAAGATGTATTAAAACTTGGCGATCAGTTACTTGTAAAAGTTATTGAAATTGACAAGCAAGGTCGTGTGAATTTATCTCGTAAAGTAGTTATTCAAGAGGAAAAAGAACGCGCTGAGCAAGATAAATAATAATTGTAAAAAAGGCTGCGTATAATGCGCAGCCTTTTTTAAATAAAATATAAGTAAAATGGTTCAATAAGGGATACTTTGGGGGGAGCTTCACATTATGGTTCATCACCAAAAGTTGTGGATGACTTTTGTTAAAACGTCTACTATGTAAATAAGTTGATTGGAGTGGAGGCTGGGCGACTCCTCGGGGATCAGCGTCACAGATGAGACCCTGGAGCGAGCAACGCGAGTGAAGCAGCTCATCGGACGCCCCCAGGAAGCTCTGCTCTGTGCGAAAGCGAAGCGACAGCAACAAATGTTTTATCTGTGCGAAAGCGAAGCGACAGCAACAAAGCGCCCAGTCGGAACGGAAATCAACCACACGTTTTGGTGATAATCCCTCATTATGCCTTTAATGTAGAACCAGAGATAAATTGGGGGAGATTTTTTGGTACAAGTACATACATGTCAGAATGGTGTGCGTATTGTGTCTGAGCAAATTGATCATGTAAGATCTGTTGCGCTAGGCATTTTTGTGAATGCAGGATCTCGTTATGAGCTGCCTGAGGAAAATGGCATTACGCATTTTATAGAGCATATGCTTTTTAAAGGGACAAAAACCCGATCAGCTCGCCAAATTGCAGAAGAATTTGATCGCATTGGTGGCGAGTTAAATGCTTTTACATCCAAGGAAAACACGTGTTATTATGCAAAGGTTTTAGACCATCATGCTGAACGTGCAGTGACAATTTTAGCGGATATGTTCTTTAATTCTACGTTTGCAGAAGAAGAGTTAGAGAAGGAAAGACAAGTTGTGCTTGAGGAAATATTAATGAGTGAAGACGCACCTGATGACGATGTTCATGAAAAACTATGGGAAGTCATGTATCCAAACGACGCACTTGGTCGCCCAATTCTAGGAACTGAGGCTACTTTAAAAACATTTACAGCAGATATGATCCGTCACTATATGGCAAAACATTATGGACCGGAATCCGTTGTTATTTCAATAGCAGGAAATATTTCTGCAAAACTTTTGCAAACAATTGAAGATTTATTTGGCCAATATGAGCCATCTCCATTGGCGGTGGAGCCTGTGCTTTCCAATCCTGATTTTTATCCAGGAGAGATTTCAAAAACTCGCGATACGGAGCAAGCGCATTTAGCTATTTCTTATCCTGCAATTGGCGTAAAGGATCCAGATATGTATAGCTTTATTGCACTTAATAACATTATTGGGGGTAATATGAGCTCTCGTTTGTTCCAAGAAGTACGTGAAGAACGTGGTTTAGCCTATTCAATATTTTCTTACCAATCTTGCTATGCGGATGTTGGGGCGTTTACGATTTATGGTAGTACAAGTCGTCAGCAACTATCACAGCTTCAACATACAATTGATGCGACATTACTTGATATTGTAGCAGGTGGCGTAACAGAGGAAGAACTTATGAATGCGAAGGAACAGCTGAAGGGAAGTTTTGTACTCGGTTTGGAGGGGACAGGCGCTCGTATGAATCGTAACGGTACAAGTGAAATCGTCCATCGCAAACATCGTTCAGTAGACGAAGTATTAGCGTCAATCGATGCTGTATCCATGGAATCAATTGACCGTTTAATTGCAAAAATCTTAAAAGCTGAGCCAGCCATTTCAATTATTGGCCCAGAAGCATAAAAATACTTCTACATTTGACGAAGCATCTATAAGAAGAATAGCAATTGAACAGCACCTTTCTAAAGGGGAATTTGTGAATAGATTAGCGGTCCAAACATACATTGCAGAAAATTAAGAACGATGGTAACTAATCCATTTGAGCAGTTCAAATAGAAAAATTAGCCTTATTAAATTACTTTAACAAGGCTAATTTAACTATTCTTCAAACTACATATGATCGTAATTATTTGGAGGTATTTTTATAAAATAATGATTCATTATTTTCTTTCTAAGATAATCTCCTCTTCATTATCATTCCAACTAATTGTGAAGACTGGTTTATCCTTTTTAGTTAAAGTTCCTTTCCATATTGCAGAACTAGAGCTTGTATATTGCCCGTTTTCATCTAATTCAATTGTACTTTCGCCCCATTTACCAAGATTAGTTTGTACTGCGAATTGAAATTCTCCAATACTGCTTAAATCTGAACCCTGATATTTTAAAAGAATAGAACGTTGCACTTCTTCTGTACCGATATTATTGAGTATATATTCAACTTTCCAATTTTCATTTTCCCCTTCATAAGTGAGCTTTTCATCACTTCCACTTTGTCCAAAAAGAAAATAACTCCCAATGCCTAAAATTCCTGCGATCAATATTCCAACTAAAGTTTTTTTCATTTATTTAATCCCCTTACGCTCATTATACCGAAATAACCCAAACGCTTGATGAATTATTCTGCACCGTTAGTTGAATCTGGGTAGAATCCGGGACGCAACCCCTCGTTTTAATCGAAAAGCCATCCTTTATTTAGGACATCTTCATTTCGTTGACATAATAGTTTTCCGATCAATTTACATCTTTTATTAAATATAAGGTAAGGCTTTGTCGGAAAATAAATAGACTAATGACGATACTGATAATTGTAGGGATCAAAATTATCGATAAATTTGCTACAACTTGTGATAAAAAATAATGAATAGGGAAGTTGATGATAAAAATAAGGAAGATGGCAGTCATCATTTTAAAATAACGCATCCCGTTTGCCTTGCCTAGATGATGGATATAAAACTGAACACAGATGAATAAAGAGGCACTGCTAATATATGCGAAATACATGGCAAAATGCTCTAAAAAGTTTTCGTCGGCTGCAGATTGTGAAAAATAAGCAGGGGCCATTAGCACAAAAAGAAGTGCCACCCAACCATAACTAAATAGGAAATCAGCCTGTAGCTGTGTTTTCTTCGTTAAAGGAAGACTATTAACGAACAATTCCCAATTCACTTTAAGATCGTCTTCATAAAACCCTCTTACGAATGAAGTGGAAAAAACAACAACAACCAACCCAATTGAGGGGCTATCTAAAAAAGGTATATCAATGTAATTAATGAGCATACATATGGCAATTGCAAAAAGGATGGACCATTTTTGCACTATTATTCTTTGCAAAAGTAAAGCCTGCATTATCTCTTTCCCTCCCTAGAATTCTTTATGTTTATAGATTGCGGTTGAAATGAGAGAGGACAGCCATAGGATGAAAAGACCACCAAAAGGTGCTAAAAATATATATTGCTTTATGTTTATTAAAACTAAGTGAATATCAGGCAATTGCTTGCTAATTAGGCCAGAAAAAAAGCCAGGTATGAAGCATATAGCAATAAGAACCATTCTTCCTTTTATGGACCCGAATTTAATATAGATCGGTAATAAAAGTGCTAGCATACAAAGGGCTAATGTCACAAGAAGATTAAATGTTAGAAAAAACTCTGCTGAAGCCCAGTTATTAAAACGGTGAATAATAAATACAATCGGTAATGCAAGGATAAGCCCAAAAAGCATAAGAAGGATACTAAGTATATATTTACTAAGTACTATGTCCCCTTTTGAAATGGGTAAAGTATTTGCATATTTATCCCAGCTGCTTTGTTCATCATAGGTAAGAGCAGTTATAGTTTGAAAGGTTACGATAAATATAATAATTGTAAAGAGTATTAAACTTTGTTGCATAAAAATTGATGTAATTAGGAAAAAGGTTAGCACGAAGGCCTGTGTTTTTATTTGACGTTTAATCGTCATTAAATCTTTTAAGATAAGACCTGTCATGTTCAAACACTACCTTTCACATAAAATAGCATAATATCTTCTATAGAAGGCTTTTCAAGAGAAAATACCTCATTTACTTCATTTTTCAGAACTAAGGCTTCTATGCCAAAGGCTCCATTACGTTTTCTAATAATGGCGTGTTCTGGTATGGCACTTATTTCCTCTTTATTACCTTTAAATATTCCGTATTCGTAGTGCAGTACGTCTTTATCTTCACTGAATAAAATTTCCCCATTATGAATGAATGTAATATAGTCAGCAATCTTCTCTAAATCACTTGTTATATGAGAAGAAAAAAGAATACTATGGGTTTCATCCTGCATAAACGTTAAAAATAAATCGAGAATTTCATCACGAATTATCGGATCTAGCCCACTCGTTGGTTCATCTAAAATTAATAGCTTTGGATGATGGGACAGGGCTAATGCAATGGACAGCTTCATCCTCATTCCACGGGAAAATTCTTTTACCTTCTTCCTCTGTGGAATTTTAAATTGTGCTAATCGCTCAAAATAATAGTTGGAATCCCATGTTTTAAACACTTTTTTCATAAATTTGTCGAGTTGCGTCGCATTGAGCGTTTCCGGTACATGTAAATCGTCAAAAACTACACCGATGTCGTTTTTTATCGCTAACTCATGTTCGACAATATCCTTGCCGAATAGTAAAATTTCGCCGTATTCTTTTTTTAGTAAGTTAAGTATGCATTTAATGGTAGTAGACTTCCCGGCACCGTTTTCTCCTACAAAACCCATGACAGTGCCTTGAGGTACTGAAAAACTAACATCATTAAGAGAAAATCCTGTAAAGCTTTTGCGTAAATCATGAATTTCAATAGCATTCATTTAGTTGTCCTCCTCCAAAATTAATGAAAGTAACTCCTGTAATTCCTCGTTTGCCAGCCCAGCCGTTTTGGCTGTTCTCACTGCTTTTTGTAAATGCTCTTCAACTTGACGCAATAATTCCTCACGTAGAAAATCTTGATTTCGTTCTGTAACAAAGCTTCCTTTCCCAGCGACCGTTTCGATAAATCCATCTCGCTCTAAATCAGCATAAGCACGCTTCGTTGTCATAACACTAATTTTTAAATCCTTTGCAAGTGCACGAATAGAAGGTAGTGCATCACCGGCCTGTAATTTATTGGCTAGTATCGCTTCCTTAAGCTGTACGGTTATTTGCTCATAGATGGGTTTATCGCTGGCGTTGCTTAAATGGATATGCATAAATCTTTCACCTCACAACTGTATATACACACTATACACAGTCGCGAAGATAAATGCAACTTTTTCGTTCTTTGGGTAAGGGTCACGAATTGCAAAAACTCGGCATATATTGGGGTAACGGTTCAAGGAGGGAGATGAGGGATGCTACTATCAGAGATGGTGGATAAAGAGTTAATTCAAGTTGAAGGTGGCGTACACTTCGGCATATTGGCACATACGGAATGTCTATTAGATGTGCAAACAGGAAAGATTCATGGTTTTGAAATTGTTAAAGATAAATTACCATTCCAAAAAAAGAAAGTGAAAGTTAGTGAAATGATACCTTGGCACGAAATAATACTAATTGGTGAAGATCGGATTTTATTTAACAAAACAACTACGGTACAGTCAGAATTTTTACAGTGAGGTGAGCTTTTGGAAAATGAAAAATGGCTTGTTATCGGTGAGGATCTAAGGTTAAAGGAAATGGCTACAATGCTAAGAAGCCCATCGAGAACTGTATTTTATAAAAGAACATCAGTTTGGAATGAAGAGTTAAATAAGCTTGTATTAGAATACCAACCAAATAGAATTATTCTTCCTATTCTTCCACTAAAAATAGAAGTGGAACAGCTTTATGGGATATCTCAAGTTAAGTTTTATACAGGGCGTTTGACTATGCATTGGAAGCAATTACTTGAGAATAATGAAACAAATTGCTATTTACAACAAGAATCTTTTATTTGGCAAAACGCAAGATTAACAGCGGAGGGATTTATCGCCACGTTTTACGGACTCGAGCAAAAATGTATTTACGGACAAAACTTTACTATCGCAGGTTTTGGACGCACAGCCAAAATGCTCGCATCTTTACTCGTCAAGATGGGTGCTAATGTCCATATAGTAGCGCGTTCAGTTGTACAAGTGAGTGAAGCTAGGGCATATGGTTATAAAGCCACGGATTTAGATGATCGCCAATGGTCAATTCATGATGGGATTTTTATCAATACGATTCCAGCTAAGTGGATTACAGAATCATTCAAAGATCATGTCCCAGCTGTACTATATGATTTAGCTTCAGAGCCGGGCTGTTTAGATATAGACGCTGAGCAATTACAAACGTACGTGCTATTGCCATCATTACCTGGGAAATACTTTGCACATGATGCAGCTACGATATTGTGCAAGGCAATAGAGGAGGAAGAAAATTGTTAACGGGGAAACGAATAGGATTAGGTATTACAGCCTCGCACTGTACGTATGAGGATGTAATACCTAAAATTCAAAACTTTATCGATGCAGGAGCAACAGTGGTTCCAATCATTACGCATTCCGTATTACATGCGGCTACGCGTTTTGGTACCGGAGAGGAGTGGATTGCCAAAATAGAGGAATTGACTGGAGAGAAAGTGATCTCCTCTATTAAAGAGGCAGAACCATTCGGACCATCCAATCCATTGGATGCGATGGTTATAGCACCAATGACAGGTAATAGTATTAGTAAATTTGCTAATGCAGCAACTGATAGTCCAGTATTGATGGCTGCTAAAGCAACATTGCGAAACGGTTCGCCTGTCGTCTTAGGCATATCAACAAATGATGCGCTTGGCTTAAATGGTATGAATATTATGAGGCTGTTAAATGCAAAGAACATTTACTTTATTCCATTCGGGCAGGACTCACCACATTCAAAACCCAATTCCTTGATTGCTGATTTTGATCAAATGGTTGCAACTGTTCATGAAGCGATTACGGAGAAAAAGCAATTACAACCACTGTTTATACAATATTTCAAATAATTCGATGATTACACACAATTTTCAGTATTTTTGTGATACAATAGCACACATTATGGAACAAGTATTCAAGGAGAGATGACAGATGACAAAGCAGTTAACGGTTGCGGTTGTTGGAGCAACAGGAGCAGTAGGCACAAAAATGATGGAACAGCTAATTAAACGGAATTTTCCAATCGGAGATATTAAGTTTTTGGCTTCTGCACGTTCAGCAGGAAAACCAATCGAGTTTAATGGTAAGACATATACTATTGAAGAAGCGACACCTGAAGCTTTTGAAGGCGTCAATGTCGCTTTATTCTCAGCTGGTGGTTCGGTTTCAGCGGTGCTAGCGCCAGAAGCGGCAAAACGTGGTGCAGTAGTGATCGATAACACGAGCCATTTCCGCATGGATCCAGACGTACCACTGGTTGTTCCAGAAGTAAATCGTGGCGATCTTGCTAGGCATAAAGGGATTATTGCGAATCCAAACTGCTCTACGATTCAAATGATGGCTGCACTTGAACCTATTCGTAAGGCATATGGCTTAACTAAAGTTATTGTATCGACATACCAAGCGGTTTCAGGTGCAGGTATTTCAGCTATTCAGGAATTAAAGGCACAAAGTGAAAACTGGGATGCAGGTAAGGATGTAGAAGCAAATATTTTACCTTCTGGTAGCGACAAACGTCATTATCCAATCGCTCGTAATGTCATTCCACAAATTGATAAATTTACAGACAATGGCTTTACATACGAAGAAATGAAAATGATTAATGAAACGAAAAAAATCATGCATGCACCAGAACTAAAAGTAGCTGCAACTTGTGTTCGTGTGCCAGTCGTTTCAGGACACTCTGAATCTGTTTATATTGAAGTAGAAAAAGAAGCAACGGTACAGGGAATTTTTGAAGTATTACGCAGTGCACCAGGTGTAGTATTACAAGATGATATCGCAACACAAACTTACCCAATGCCTATCTATGCAGAAGGGGAAGATGCTACTTTTGTAGGGCGTATCCGTCAAGATTTAGACAATAAAAAAGGGTTCCACCTATGGATCGTTTCTGACAATCTTTTAAAAGGCGCTGCATTAAACTCTATTCAAATTGCAGAAGCAATGCTGGAGGATAACTTACTATAAGAGGGGTGTAAGGATGAATTTAGGTCGAATTGGAACGGCGATGATTACGCCGTTCAAAGAAGATGGCACGATTAATTATCCAGAACTAGAACGTATTATTAATTATTTGATTGATAATGGTACAGATTGTATTGTCGCTTGTGGCACAACCTCTGAAAATCCAACTATGTCCACAGAAGAAAAAATTGAAGTTGTTCGCTTTACAGTAGAAAAAGCAGCAGGTCGTGTACCTGTAATTGCAGGTACAGGGGATAACGAAACGGCGTACTCTATTGCAATGACGCACAAGGCAGAAGAAAATGGTGCAAATGGTATCATGCTTGTAGCACCATATTATAATAAGCCAAATCAACGCGGTATTTTTGCGCATTTTGAAACAATTGCCAAAGAAACAAGTTTACCTGTCATGCTTTATAACGTGCCAGGACGCACAGGCATCAATGTTGCCTATGAAACTTCCGTTGCTTTAAGTAAAATTCCTAATATTTCATGGATTAAAGAAGCGAGCGGCAATCTAGATCAAATGGGCGATATTATTGAGAATGTTGATTCAGATGATAATTTCTTAGTTTATAGCGGAGATGATGGTTTAACACTCCCACTACTAGCAATCGGCGGAGCAGGTATTATTTCAGTTGCTGCTCATGTTGTAGGAAATGATATGCAATTAATGATTAAAGCGTTTGAAGAAGGAAATCACGAGCTAGCAGCCAAAATTCACCGAGCATTATTACCACTTGTACGTGCGCTATTCGCACAGCCAAACCCATCGCCTGTAAAATACGCGATGACCAAATTAGGCTTTGATACACTAAATGTTCGTCTGCCAATGATGGAAATGACAGATGAAGAGAAAGCAAACTTTGACCGAATTTGGGATACTTATCAAGAAAAAGCGAGAAGCTTTAGGCAAATAAGTACCTTTAGTTAAATACTCAGACCGTCAACAAACGTGAGATTTTTTGTTTGTTGACGGTCTTTTTTCTTTGTTAGAAATAAAGAAGAATAAGATCATTGCTTCGGTGGGAGGCCCCTCATGGAAGATAGTATGGAGGGAAAACTGCACAGGTGAGGCAAAAATCCGCTCGGGTAAGCGTGAAGATCGCTCAGGTTAGGCAGAGATCCGCTCAGGTAGGAGTGAAAATCGCTCAGGTCAGGCAGAGATCCGCTCGGGTAAGAGTGGAAATCGCTCAGGTCAGGCAGAAATCCGCTCGGGAAGGCGTAAAAATCGCTCAGGTCAATCAGAGATCCACTCAAGCGCTAGAATCCCCATACAAAGAATGGCTTACAAACAGCGCTAGATCCCCATCTACAAAAGCTACGTCGTTAAAATAAAGACAAAAACTAGGCCTTTCACATTGCCACATCTCAATCTAGCTTTCCATCTATTAGAAATAAAATTAGCAATAAATTTCTGTTTCCAATATGAAAGTTGTATTTTTAATTTGTGCAAAAGCTTTGCAAACCGTATAATAAATCTTAAGTGGTTGCTGTTCGGGATATTTTTTAGGAGGAAATAAATTGACAAAAAAGAAAAATGAATTAATTCGCATCATTCCACTTGGTGGCGTGGGCGAAATTGGAAAAGCAATGTACGTAGTAGAAATTGACGAAGAGCTATTTGTAGTGGATAGCGGTTTAATGTTCCCTGAAGACGAAATGCTGGGCATTGATATCGTAATTCCAGATATTACGTATTTAGAAGAAAATAAAGATCGCGTAAAGGGGATTTTCTTAACACATGGTCACGAAGATGCAATTGGCTCGATTGCCTATGTTCTACAGAAAGTGAAAGCGCCAGTGTACGGATCAAAATTAACAATTGCACTTGCAAAGGAACATTTAAAGGAATTGCCTGCACCACATCAGGTAAAATTCTTTGAGGTTACGAACCGTAGTCGTATGAATTTTAACTCAACGTATGTGACATTCTTCCATACAACACATAGTATTCCCGATTCGTTAGGGGTAGTGTTCCATACATCTGAAGGAGCAATTGTTCATACAGGTGAGTTTAAATTCGATCAATCAGCGACAGGTAAATTTAAGCCTGATTTAGCAAAAATGGCTCAGTTAGGAGAAGAAGGCGTATTTATTCTGTTATCTGAGTCTAGTGAAGCTGAGCGACCAGGTTATACAACATCTGAGCTTGTGATTGAAGAGCAATTATCAAAAACATTCCATTCAGCACCAGGTCGTATTTTAGTTGCTGTTTATGCATCGAATTTTATTCGTATTCAACAAGTATTTACACAAGCTCAAAAGTCGTTCCGTAAAGTAGTCATTGTAGGAAAACCTTTAGAAAAAGCTGTGGATTTAGGTGTCCAGCTAGGTCATTTAACGGTTGAGGAAGATACAATCATCCCAATCTCAGAAATGCAAAAATATCAAGATGATGAGATTATTATCATTGCTACAGGTAATAAAGGGGAGCCACTTGATGCATTAGAAAAAATCGTCCGCAAACATCACCGAGACATTAAAATAAAGCAAAACGATACAGTATTAATTACGTTCACACCGTCTCCTAGTATGGAAGTACAAATGGCTAATACGATGAACTCTATCGCAAAAGCAGGTGCTGAGATTCTAACATCTAGTAAGAATGTACATGTGTCGGGTCACGGAAGCCAAGAGGACTTAAAATTAATGCTAAACTTAATGCAACCGAAGTACTTTATCCCTGTGCAAGGTGAGTACCGTATGCTTATTGCTCACTCTAAGCTTGCTCAACAACTAGGTATGCATAAATCTCAAATTTTTATCGCCGATAAAGGGGATATTGTAGAATATAAAAATGGTAAAATGCGAATGAGTGGCCGTGTACAAGCTGGTAATGTATTAATAGACGGTATTGGTGTTGGCGATGTAGGTAATATCGTACTGCGCGATCGTAAGTTATTATCGCAGGATGGTATTTTCATCGTTGTCGTAACATTAAACCGTGCTCAAAAGAAAATTGCATCTGGTCCAGAAATTTTATCGCGTGGATTCGTATATGTACGCGAATCAGAGGAATTAATGGTAGAAGCTTCTGATATTGCTAAAAATGTTATTGAAAAATACGTTGGTAAAGATACGTTTGAATGGACAAACATTAAACAAGAAATTAGAGATACACTGAATACGTATTTATTCCAAAAAACGAAGCGCCGCCCAATGATTATCCCAATCATTATGGAATATTAAAATTGAAAGATCATCGTTGAACGAAAAAGGATTTTCTAACCGAATGTAAACGGTGGAGAATCCTTTTTTGGCTCAAACCAAAGTTGAGAATGGGGTTTAATGAAATATATACCTTTTATGTAAGTTGATTGGAGTGGAGGCTGGGCGACTCCTTGGGGATCAGCGATAGGGGAACGAAGCGCCCAGCCGGAACGGAAATCAGCCACACGTTATGGTAATAAGTTTTTTGAAATAATCAAGTTTTACATGTTATTATCCATATTATTATTCGCTACGTAAAAGAATGGATTGTAAAAGAAGGTGAAATAGATGGCGACTAGGAAAAAAAGAAAAGTCACAAAAGGAAAAGCGACGACAGAAAAAAAAGAAATGCATCCGCTTATGTATGAAATTATAGGTCTGATCTTAATTGCATTGGCGGTCATTATGATTTTTGAATATGGCATGATCGGACGTATTCTACAGACAATCGCCATGTTTTTTTTAGGGAATTTACATTTTGCTGTGCCTTGTATGCTGATATATGTAGCGTTATTACTAATGATTGGGCGAAAAAAAGTAAGTATTTATAATCGTCTAATTTTAGGTATGCTCCTCATTGTTATGAGTTTAACAATTTTTAGTCACGGCATTCTCTTTGAACAATTATCAAAATCTGGTGGTTTATTATCAGACTCTGTGTTACGAGAATCTTGGCGAATTTTAATTAATTCAGAGGGCATTATCCATCGAAGTAATGCACTTGGCGGAGGTATGATTGGTGCACTGTTATTCAGTGCTCTACATGTATTATTTGAGGCAACAGGTGCGAAGGTCGTTGCATGGGTTATTTTCTTTATCGGCTTAATTTTAGTAACAGGAAAGGCACTTGTTCCATATTTAGCGGAAAAAATGCCCGCTCTTTTTGGTAAATGGCAAAAGAAACATCGCGAAAAGAAAAAAAGTGTGCCTAAAAAACCTACTAATCGCCGTTCAAAAGTAGAAAGTAAGGATGAAATTGCAGCTGTCGATCAGGAGCCTGAGGTACAAGAGGAAGAAGAGATTGCTCATGAACCAATCATCTCAGCCTTTACTCAGAATGTGTCACATGAACGAGAAGTATTTGCAACACCAGAAAATGAAGACCTTGAACATGGAGAGATTGTTGATGATGTCCATATTGAAGGTGCAGATGCTGTGGAAAATGCAGATTATCAACTTCCATCGTATAATCTATTACAATTACCGCCACAGCATGACCAAAGCGGCGAATATTCTGTCATACAGGCAAATGCGAAAAAACTTGAGCAAACTCTACAGAGCTTTGGTGTAAAGGCAAAAGTAACACAAGTTCATTTAGGTCCAGCTGTGACGAAATACGAAATATTACCAGATGTAGGTGTGAAAGTAAGTAAAATTGTAAACTTACAGGATGATCTTGCCTTAGCACTTGCTGCGAAGGACATCCGTATGGAAGCACCAATCCCTGGGAAGTCTGCGATTGGCATCGAAGTACCAAATAGTGAGGTAGCCATTGTTACACTTCGGGAAGTGTTAGAGTCTAAGGATGGTGCCAAGCCCGAGGCATTATTACAAGTGGCGTTCGGTCGTGATATTACTGGACAAGCAGTACTTGCTGAGCTCAATAAAATGCCACATTTACTTGTTGCAGGTTCAACCGGTAGTGGGAAAAGTGTGTGTATAAATGGTATTATCGTTTCAATCCTAATGCGTACAAAACCACATGAGGTAAAGCTCATGATGATTGACCCGAAAATGGTGGAGTTAAATGTTTATAATGGCATTCCACATCTCCTAGCACCCGTTGTTACAGATGCCCGTAAAGCATCTCAGGCGCTGAAGAAAGTTGTGGCTGAAATGGAGCGCCGCTATGATCTATTTTCTCATACTGGTACTCGTAATATCGAAGGCTACAATGGTCATGTACAAAAAGTGAATGAGCAAACAGATGAAAAACATCCGAAATTACCTTATATTGTGGTCATTGTTGACGAGTTAGCAGACTTAATGATGGTTGCCTCAAGTGATGTAGAGGATTCTATTACACGTTTAGCTCAAATGGCACGTGCAGCAGGGATTCATCTAATCATTGCAACCCAACGACCAAGTGTAGATGTATTGACAGGTGTTATTAAAGCAAATATCCCTTCTCGTATAGCCTTTGCAGTATCGTCAGCAATCGATTCTAGAACGATATTAGACATGGGCGGAGCGGAACGTTTACTCGGTCGTGGTGATATGTTGTTTTTACCTGCCGGTGCATCTAAACCAAAACGTGTGCAAGGTGCCTTCTTATCAGATCAAGAAGTTGAATCAATAGTTAGCTTTGTTATAGAACAGCAAAAAGCACAATATCAGGAGGAAATGATACCGACCGAAGAAGAGACAATTTTAGAGGAAACGGACGAATTATTTGATGAGGCTGTGCAGTTAGTTGTAAGTATGCAGACGGCTTCTGTTTCGATGTTGCAGCGCCGCTTCCGTATCGGCTATTCGAGAGCTGCTCGTATTGTCGATCAAATGGAGCAACGCGGTATTGTCGGGCCTTCAGAGGGTAGTAAACCTCGTCAAGTGCTCATTCATCAATACGATAATTAATGACGAAATAGCGACAAAAAGTTGAATAATGTTGGGTGCATGAAGTAGGCCCAAACGCATTTCAAAATTCGGACGTAATTACGCTAAGGTGCAATTGATTTCAATCTATAAAAATGTTATATTTATGAACGATTAGTAGGAATGTTGTACATCAGATGTCTGATCTCTGATTTTGGTGGTGATATATGTGACTATTAAAGCTGATCATCGTCATCTCTATCTCCAAGTAATTGATCGTTTAAAATCTGACATAGAAACAGGCGTTTTTAAAGAAAATGAAAAACTGCCTTCAGAGTTTGAATTATCGAAATCACTAGGAGTCAGTCGAGCAACACTTAGAGAAGCGCTACGACTGTTGGAAGAGGAAAATGTTATTGTGCGTCGACATGGGGTGGGGACTTTCGTAAACCCTAAGCCGTTGTTTACATCAGGTATCGAGCATTTATCAAGCATTTCTTCTATGATCGAGGCAGCAGGTATGGAACCCGGTTCTCGCTTTTTAAAGGCGACGGAAAGCATACCTTCTGAGGAAGATTTAAAACGCTTCCAAAGTGATGACGAAGATAAAATACTCACAATTGAACGTGTCAGAACAGCGGATGGCGAGCCGGTAGTATACTGCATAGACAGATTACCAGCAAGCTTCCTGCCAACTGACTTCGTAGAAAAAAAAGAAGTTTCACTTTTCTCTGCACTTGAACAATCCGGTAAAATTCATGTTGCCTATGCTGTTACATATATTGATCCAATAGGGTATCATGAGCAAGCTTCACCGATTTTAAATTGCGGACGTGAAACAGCTCTTTTAGTATTAAAGCAGTTACATTACGATGATCATGATCAAGTAGTGCTGTATTCAAAAAATTATTTCCGAGCTGATAAATTCAGCTTCCATGTAGTTCGTAAACGGGTGTAGAACATTTCTAAAACTTTTTCCTGCTAATTACAATACCTTTGGGGGGTTCATCAAATGAAAAAACGTAAATTTGGCTTAGTATTATCATCAGTTTTAGCTGCAAGTGCAATCCTAGGTGCATGTGGTACGAAAGACGAAGACAAACCTGCAAAAGAAAAAGAAAATGAAAACGCTTCATCAGGCGAAAGCAACAAAGAAGGTGCGTTCTCAGTAGCAATGGTTACTGACGTAGGTGGTATTGATGATAAATCATTCAACCAATCAGCTTGGGAAGGTGTTCAAGCTTACGGTAAAGAACATAACCTTGAAAAAAGTAAAGGTTTCGACTACTTACAATCAAAATCAGATGCAGACTATGATGCAAATTTAAACGCATTAGTACGTCGTAACTTTGACTTAATCTACGGTATTGGTTTCATGATGGAAGACGCCATTGCTGCAATAGCTGAAGAAAATCCAGATAACAAATTCGCAATCATTGACGCTGAAGTAAAAGCTGATAACGTAGTATCTGTACTGTTCAAAGAGCAAGAAGGTGCTTTCTTAGCAGGTGTAGCTGCTGCGAAAATGTCTAAATCAGGTACAATCGGTTTCGTAGGTGGCGTAGATATCCCAGTTATCAATCGCTTCGAGGCTGGATTCGTTGAAGGTGCAAAAGCTGTGAATCCAAAAATCGAAATTAAATCAAAATACACAGGTGCATTCGATAAGGCTGACCTTGGTAAAATTACGGCAAACAGCATGTACTCTGCAGGTGCAGATGTAATCTTCCACGCTGCTGGTGCAACTGGTAACGGTGTATTCTCTGAGGCAAAAGAGCGTAAGAAAAAAGACCCTAATGCAAATGTATGGGTAATTGGTGTAGATGCTGACCAATACGAAGAAGGTAAAATAGACGATAAAACAAATGTAACTTTAACTTCTATGTTAAAAGGTGTTAACACTGCAGTTGTAGATATTTCAAATAAAGCGAAAAACGGCAAATTCCCAGGTGGCAAAAAGCTTGTTTACGGTTTAGCTGAAGATGGCGTGAAGCTTGCAGATTCTCGTGGTGCAATCCCAGAAGATGTACAAAAGGTCATTGACGAATATAAAGAAAAAATTGCTAATGGTGAAATTAAAGTTCCAGAAAAAGTGAAAAAATAATTCACCTTTTGATCATCATAAGGGACTTGAAGAAGGCCCTTATGATGATTTTTCAATCTATCGTTATATTTTGACTATTCGTAATACTCTCGTTGTTTACCATAGGGGTAGTAATTTTTCTATGAGTTTATCGTAAGAATAGTAACAAGTTAATAGAAGAAAGGTTTCTAACGATGACCTTTCCTGTATTAATTTATCTTCATTCAGAAGAATATCTACCTCTATTAGTGGAACTAGATATACTGATTTTTTGTTAATAGGGTACATAATGTCCACTGAACGAAGAGGGAACCTTTGGCTGAAGTCACGGCTAATTAATGTGTAAAATGTTGAACTAACAGTGACTATGGCTAGTATTATTAAGTTTTTTAAACAAATGTTTAGCCGTGCGACAGCGCAGTGAAACGAAGCGACAGCAACAAAATGTTTTACTGTGCGAAAGCGCAGTGAAACGAAGCGACAGCAACAAAATGTTTTACTGTGCGAAAGCGTAGCGAAACGCAAAGCAACAGCTACAATGTGGCGATAGCCGCAATTACGCCAAGGCGAAAATTGATAAAAGTGCCTATTAAGGGAGTGACAAATTTGGAATACGTGATAGAGATGCTAGGAATCCGAAAAGAATTCGGTAATTTCGTGGCGAATAATAACATCACCCTCCAACTGAAAAAAGGCGAAATCCATGCATTATTAGGCGAAAATGGTGCTGGTAAATCGACTTTAATGAACGTCCTTTTTGGTTTGTATCAACCAGAGGGCGGCGAAATTCGAGTTCGTGGGAAGGCTGTTAAAATTACAAACCCGAATGTGGCCAACGATTTAGGGATTGGGATGGTCCATCAACACTTTATGTTGGTTGAAAATTTTACAGTGACAGAGAACATTATTTTAGGTTCTGAGCCTACAAAAATGGGCATTGTTAACATCAAAGATGCGGCTAAGAAAGTACAAGCCCTTTCTGAACAATATGGTTTAGACGTTGATCCGTATGCCAAAATCGAGGATATTACTGTAGGGATGCAACAGCGTGTTGAAATTTTAAAAACACTATACCGTGGTGCAGAAATTTTAATCTTTGATGAACCTACTGCATCTTTAACACCACAAGAAATTACAGAGCTTATTCAAATAATGCGCCGCTTAATTGCAGAGGGCAAATCCATTATTTTAATTACCCATAAACTTAAAGAAATTATGGAAGTCTCTGACCGCGTGACAATTATCCGAAAAGGTGAAGGGATTGGAACAGTTACAACTGCTGAAACAAATCCTAACCAATTAGCTGAAATGATGGTTGGTCGCCAAGTCGAATTTAAAACAGAAAAAACAGAAGCAAACCCAACGGATGAAGTACTTACAATCGAAAACTTGGTTGTTACAGACTACCGAAATATCGATAAAGTAAAAGGCCTAAACTTAAAAGTTCGCAAAGGTGAAATTGTTGGTATTGCAGGTATAGATGGTAATGGACAATCCGAATTAATTGAGGCTATTACTGGTCTACGTAAAATTAAAAATGGTCACGTGAAATTAAATGGTAAAGAAATTACAAATATGAAGCCTCGTAAAATTACGGAGGAAGGCGTTGGGCATATCCCACAAGATCGCCATAAGCACGGTTTAGTATTAGATTTCCCAATTGGCCATAATATCGTTCTGCAAACATATTATCAGTCTCCAATTGCTAAAGGCTTTGTTATGAACTACAAGAAGGTTTCCGAAAAAGCCCGTCACATTATCGAAGAATATGATGTTCGTACTGGTAATGGTGAAATGACGCCAGCACGTGCCCTTTCAGGTGGTAACCAGCAAAAAGCGATTATCGGTCGTGAAATTGACCGTAATCCGGACTTATTGATCGCTGCTTTACCAACTCGTGGTCTGGACGTAGGTGCTATTGAATTTATTCACTCTCGCCTGATTGAGCAACGTGATAAAGGAAAAGCAGTACTGTTAATTTCTTTTGAATTAGATGAGGTCATGAATGTCTCGGACCGTATCGCTGTTATTTATGAAGGTCAAATTGTGGATGAGTTAAATCCAAAAGAAACGACAGAACAAGAGCTTGGTCTATTAATGGCAGGACAAAATAGTAAAAATAATACGAATGGTGCGAAGGAGGGGAACGACTAATGTCAAATCGTGTCATTAATATTCTCGTTCCTATCATCTCTATCATTATCGGTTTAATTGTTGGTGCTATCGTGATGGTAGTTAGCGGCTATGACCCAGTACAAGGTTATAGTGCACTTTGGACAGGTATTTTTGGAGATTCATATTCTATAGGGAACACAATCCGTCAAATAACACCGTATATATTGGCGGGTCTTGCAGTAGCATTTGCCTTCCGTACAGGGTTATTTAATATTGGTGTTGAAGGTCAGTTAATTTTAGGTTGGCTAGCAGCAGCTTGGGTTGGCTATGCGTTTGATCTACCTAAAATCATTCACTTACCGTTAGCATTACTTGCGGCAGCAGCTGCAGGTGCATTTTGGGCCTTTATTGCAGGTTTCTTAAAAGCGAAATTTAAAGTTCACGAAGTTATAGCGACAATTATGTTAAACTACACTGCGCTTTATATTGCGAATGCAGTGATTAAAAAATTGTCTGACGGTAGCTTTAAAACAGAACGTGTTCATGCGTCAGCGTCTTTACGTTCTCCGTTTTTAAGAGAGCTTACAGACAATTCAAGTCTTCACTATGGCATCATTGTTGCACTGTTGATGGTAGTAGTTATGTGGTTCATTCTAGAAAAAACAACACGTGGGTATGAGCTAAAAGCGGTAGGCTTTAATAAGCACGCTGCAGACTATGCTGGTATGAGCGTGAACAAAAATATTATTTTAGCTATGACGATTTCAGGTATGTTCGCTGGTCTTGGTGGTGCTATGGAGGCACTAGGTACTTTCGGAAACGCCTCTATTAAACCAGGCTTTACTGGTATTGGTTTCGATGGGATCGCTGTTGCCTTACTTGGTGCAAACACGCCACTAGGGGTTGTATTTGGCGCTTCATTATTTGGCTCACTGAAATACGGAGCACTAAATATGCCGAATGCTGCAGGTATTCCAGAGGAAATCGTGTCCATTATTATCGCATTAATTATTTTCTTCGTAGCATCAGGCTATATTATTCGAGTAGCATTACAAAAGTTGAGCAAGAAAAAGGAGGGACAATAACATGGGCTTTTTAGAAATGTTATATTTCATCATCCCTTCAGCGATTCTTTATGCAACACCTTTAATTTTTACGGCAATCGGTGGTGTATTCTCTGAACGTTCTGGTGTTGTAAACATCGGACTAGAAGGTTTAATGATTGTCGGCGCATTCGTTGGTATTTATGTTAACTTAGAATATGCTTCAACATTTGGTGCAGCAACAATTTGGGTGGCAATGCTGGCAGCTATCATTATTGGGGGAATCTTCTCACTTCTCCATGCAGTTGCGTCTATTTCCTTCCGTGCCGATCAAACAGTATCGGGGGTTGCTATCAACTTATTAGGTTTAGCGGTATCCGTATTCTTGGTGAAAATGATTTATGATAAAGGTCAAACAGATATGATTACCCGATCAATAGACCGTTTTGGTATCCCGTATTTACAGGATATCCCGTTCTTTGGTCCATTATTATTCCGTGATGTCTATAGTACGTCAATTTTAGCTTTTGCAGTTGCTATTGGGGCATGGTTTATCATTTATAAAACACCATTTGGGTTACGTTTACGCGCTGTCGGTGAACATCCAATGGCTGCAGATACGATGGGCGTAAATGTTAATAGAATGCGCTATATTGCTGTTGTTATCTCTGGTGCATTAGGTGGTCTTGGTGGTGCAGTATACGCGCAATCAATTACACTTAATTTCTCACATGCAACAATTGCTGGTCAAGGTTTTATGGCTATTGCTGCAATGATTTTTGGGAAATGGCATCCAATCGGTGCATTAGGTGCAGCTTTATTCTTTGGTGTAGCTCAAACGTTAAGTGTTGCAGGAAGTGGAATGCCTTACATTCAAGACATCCCTGCTGTATATCTACAAATTTTACCGTACGTATTAACAATCCTTGCACTAGCAGGATTTATCGGTAAAGCAAATGCACCAAAAGCTAGTGGGCAGCCTTATATTAAGGGAAAACGCTGATAACAAACAGACAATGTTGATACGAAAGACTGAGCGAAAATGCTCAGTCTTTTTCCTTGTACATATCTCAAGTGTTTGGGAAAATAATGGTTGGAGACGGATCTTTATTGACAAGTATGAACAGGATAATTCAATCAACGAAATTAATTTCCATACTTTTCATATACATACTTTGGATTCTTTTTGCAATTATAGACAATAGACATGTATAGTATGTGTAGTACTTTGTTATATTAAGAAAGATAAGGAGGGTTCTAATATGTTTAAAACAATACCTTTTGCAAAAGGTGTCAATTTGCATATCCGACAAACGACCCAATTTAAAACCGTGAATTTTTCAATTAAATGGAGAAGAGCATTAACGGCCACAAATGCGTCTGAACGCACAGTGTTAACAAATGTATTGCAACATAGCAATGCTACCTATCAGACAACAGCTGCATTCCGCAGTTTTTTGGATGATTTGTATGGCACAGTGTTATATTTTGACACATCTAAACGTGGTAATGAACATACAGTACTGATGAATGTAGAAACTGTTAATGATCATTTTTTGGCAAATACAAGTGTTTTAAACGAGGTACTTGATTTATTGCACACAGCAATATTTGAACCGAATTTAGAAAACGGTGTATTTAAAGAATCGATTGTGGAACGTGAAAAGAAAACGGTTATTCAGCGTATTGAGTCCATTTTTGACGATAAATCACGTTTTGCGCAGCAACGTATTCAACAAATTTTACGTCCGAATGAACCAGCCTCTATTTCTGCTAACGGAACTGTCGAGGACATTCAAAAAATTACCCCTACGACATTGTTTGCAGCATATCAATCCATGCTTGCTGACGATAAAATAGATATTTATGTCGCAGGTGATATCAATGAAGACGAAATCGTAGCAAAACTACAAAAAGCGCTACCATTTAAAGATCGTACACCTGAGGAAATCCCTGCTGTTCTTCCGCAACAGCATCCACAAAATGATTATGTACGCGAGCAGCAGGATATGAAGCAAGGAAAGCTGCATATTGGCTTTAGTACACCTGTACGATTTGGCGATGCTGATTTCGCCAAGATGCAAATCTTTAACGGCGTGTTCGGTGGGTATCCTCATGCAAAATTATTTATGAATGTTCGTGAAAAGGAAAGTTTAGCCTACTATGCGTCAAGCTCATATGCATCACATTATGGCTTAGTCTTTGTTGTATCTGGGATAGAACCTAAAAATGAAGAAAAAGCACTATCATTAATTAAAGAACAACTTGCTGTTATGCAAGCAGGTGATATTACAGATTTGGAAATTGAGCAAACAAAGGCAATGCTAACGAATCAGCTAAAAGAAGCATTAGACTCTGCCCGTGGACAAATAGAAATTTTTGACCAATATAAAGATTTACCCGAAGAGTTCTCTGTTGAAGCTTGGGCAAATAAATGGAAAGCTGTGACAAAGGAAAATATTGTTGAAATGGCGAAGCAAGTACAGCTAGAGGCGGTCTATTTCTTATGTGGAAAGGAGCAAGCCGCGCAATGAAAACTATTGAATTCAAACAATTAGATGAAACATTGTATTACGAAAAATTAGAGAATGGCTTAGATGTCTATATTTTACCAAAAAAAGGTTTTTCTAAAACATTTGTAACGTTCACCACTAAGTATGGTTCTGTTGATCGTACATTTGTACCGCTTGGTGATACGGAAAGCATAACAGTGCCAGATGGTATTGCCCACTTTTTAGAACATAAAATGTTTGAAAAAGAAGATGGAGATGTCTTCCAAAAATTTAGTGAATTCGGCGCTTCAGCCAATGCCTTTACATCATTTACACGTACTGCATATTTATTTTCTTCGACGGACAATATTTATAACAGCACAGAAACATTATTAAATTTCGTTCAAGAGCCTTACTTTACAGAAGCTACAGTTAATAAGGAGAAGGGCATTATTGGTCAGGAAATTACGATGTACGACGATCAACCAGATTGGCGCCTATACTTTGGCACAATCGAAAATATGTATCATAATCACCCAGTAAAAATTGATATCGCTGGTACGATAGAATCGATTGATGGCATTACTGCGGACCATTTATATACGTGCTACAACACATTTTATCATCCGTCCAATATGTTATTGTTTGTCATTGGCGCAGTAGATCCTAATGAAATGATGACGTTTATTCGTGACAATCAAGGCAAAAAAGAATTCCCTGAACCAACGCCGATTCAACGCTTCTTCGAAAAAGAGCCGACAGATGTTGCTATCAAAGAACGTGAGTTGCATATGGATGTACAAAAGCCTAAGGTCTATATCGGCTTAAAAGCAAAAGAAACAAATCTTTCTGGTCGTGACATGTTAAAACATGAGCTATCTGTTCAAATTGCACTTGAACTTATTTTTGGACGTACATCTAAATTTTATGAGCATGTTTATGATGATGGCTTAATCGATGAAACGTATGCATTTGATTTCACGTTAGAAAATGGCTTTGGTTTTGCTATGATTGGCTCAGATTCTACAGATCCGGCTGCATTAGAGAAAGCTATTAAGGATGAATTAGCAAAGCATGATGGAAATGCACAATTTGAAAATGCTGATTTAGAACGAGTAAAACGTAAAAAAATTGGTTTCTTCCTACGTGCACTGAACTCTATTGAATTTATTGCCAACCAATTTACACGTTATTCGTTTAATGATATGAATTTGTTCGATGTTGTGCCTGTACTAGAAGAACTAACGATTGAAGATTTGAAAAAAGCATTTTCTTCTATTCAAGGTGAATCTCAACAAACAGTCTTTAAAATTTTACCTACAGAGAAGGGCGTACAGTGAAAAAGTTTGCCCTCGTGTTAGGTGCATCGGGTGAGATTGGTCGTGCTATTTGTCAAAGTCTGGCAGAAGACGGTTGGTCCATCTACATACACTATTCAAATAATGAAAAAGCAGCACAGACTTTATACTGCTCCCTTTCAGAAAGCTTCCCTGCACAGGAGTTTTTACTTGTACAGGGAGACTTTTCAAAATCGTCTGGGGCACAATTGCTAGCATCGCAAATTTTTAATGTACAAGCAATTGTCTTTGCCAATGGTCAAGCACATTATGCGCTGCTTGAAGATACTACGGTGGAGGATATGGATGCTTTATGGCGTGTCCATGTGCAAAATCCAATGCGTCTGACGGCATTACTGTCATCAAAGCTTCGCGCTCATGATGTTAGCTATGTGCTGTTTATCGGTTCGATTTGGGGTGAAGCTGGATCGGCTGGCGAAGCACTTTACGCCACTGTGAAGGGCGCCCAGCATGCTTTTGTAAAGTCCTATGCGAAAGAAGCAGCGCTGTCACGTATTCGTGTTAATGCCATTGCACCTGGCTTTATTAATACCTCGATGAACAGTCATCTGAGTGAAGAGGAGCTTGACTATATTTTAGAGGACATTCCGCTAGGTATCATTGGACAAACAACGGATGTTGCCGAAATGGTAAGTTTTTATCTTTCTGGAAAAGCAGATTATGTAACAGGACAAATTATTCGATTAAACGGTGGCTGGTACATATAAAATTCTTTTTTGCACATACTACATGTGTAAAGGAGGAGAAACATATGACTATTTTAGAAAACTGGCAAAAGTGGACATCATTTTTAGGTCAAAATGTTATGCGAGCAGAATCAAGCGGTATGCCAACGAAAATGATCCAAGAAGCTGCTGTACAAATTGGAGAATATTTGGCGACAAATGTCGATCCTAAAAATGAACAAGAGCGAGTTTTGTCGGATTTATGGAGCGTTGCCTCTGAAGAAGAAAAACATTCATTGGCGAATTGTGTCGTTAAACTTGTGCAAAATAAGCATGTACAGTAAAAAAAGAGGAGAACCTTTCTCCTCTTTTTTTCTGTATAAAAAATAATTTCCACGTTGAAAAGGGAACGTATGTAAGCCTATTTTGTACGTTCGAAAAAAAAATAGTAAGTTTTTAAAAATAACGCCATAATTCCATGTATTCTAACTTTCCATTACATAAAAAATCAGCTATGATGGAACTTATAAAGGATTTTTTACGTTAACTAATAGGAAGGGAACGAGTGTGTTTGAGCGATTGGTACTTTGAATATGAAATTCAGGTGAATCGCCCTGGATTATTAGGAGATATTGCTTCACTTTTAGGGATGCTTCGTGTCAATATTATTTCAATTAATGGTGTCGATGAGGATCGACGTGGTATGTTAGTGCATACAGACAACGATGAGACAATTGAGCGTTTTCGTACAATTGTTTCGACAATGGAACATATTAACGTGACCAAATTTCGACAACCTAAACTTCGTGATCGATTAGCCATTAGGCACGGTCGTTATATTCCTCGAGATGCAGATGAAAAAAATACCTTCCGCTTCGTACGAGATGAACTTGGTATTTTAGTTGATTTTATGGCTGAGCTATTTAAAAAAGAAGGGCATAAGCTCATTGGGATACGTGGAATGCCTCGTGTTGGAAAAACTGAATCGATTGTGGCGGCTAGTGTATGTGCCAATAAAAAATGGATTTTTTTATCATCTACAATGATTAAGCAGACTGTTCGCAATAAACTCGCTGGCGATGAATTCAGTGACAATAATATTTTTATATTAGATGGCATTGTGACACGTCGTTCATCAGATGAGCGACATTTGCAACTAGTACGTGAAATGATGAGTATGCCTTCCATTAAGGTCGTCGAGCATCCAGACATGTTTGTTCAGCATTCAGAATATAGGATAGAGGATTTTGATTATATCATTGAATTGCGTCATCACCCAGATGAAGAAATTACGTATGAAATAATAGAAAAAAACCATGTGATGTCAGAATCCAATTCATTTGGTGGATTTAATTTTTAATTTGATATTAAAGTAGGTGTTATTAGTGGCAGAATTAGGGACTCGACTGAAAGAAGCGAGACTGTCTAAAGGCTACAGCTTAGACGATTTACAAGAAATAACAAAGATTCAAAAGCGTTATTTAATAGGTATTGAAGAAGGTAACTATTCAATAATGCCTGGTTCATTTTATGTACGAGCTTTTATTAAACAATATGCCGACGCTGTTGGTTTGGACGCAGAGGAAATTTTAGAAACTTATAAAAATGAGCTACCAGGTACTCCAAACAATCAAGTAAGTCAATCGATGACGAATAGTCCAAGTAGAAGAAAAGTTTCAAAGGGCCCTTCAACTAGAATGATGGAGGCAATGCCGAAAATAATCGTTGGTTTATTTATCATTGTCATTATTGTGGTCATTTGGGTGCTTATGCAGAATAGAAATAGTGCAGGGCCAAATGATACAGACGGTACAAATCCATCAGAAATGCAATATGATACAAATATTAAACCAATAGATACAGAAAAAGAGAAAGAAAAAGAGCAAAAGAAAGCTCAAACAAATGACAAACAAAACTCAACAGATTCCAAAGATTCAGAAAAACCTGATGAAAAGCAAACTGATGAGGCTAAGCAATCCATTTCAGCTGGAGCTATTGAAGCGGATGGTGCTACAACTTCTTATACGTTAACAGGTACCGATACATTTAAAATACGTATTGAGGTTTCCGGTCCTACATTCATCGGTATTCGAAACCAGCAGCAACAAGAAGTACTACCAGATACTCGTGTATATAATGCAGGAGAAGTAGTAGAATTCGATGCAACCTCTCAAAATTACGCCCGTATCCGTTTAGGTGATTCATCGCAAGCTAAAGTATACATTAATGACGAGCCTTTAACGTATGCACAGCAAATTGTAACGCAAAACATCGTCATCAATTTCAATAAAGAGTAGTAGTCATCTAGTGATGACTACTTTCTTTCATCATGAAAGGTGTTAGAAAAATGAACATTCCAAATAAAATTACCATCTCTCGAATCTTACTTATTCCGTTCTTTGTCATTGTTATGATGTTTGATTTTGGCTGGGGAACAATGTCGCTATTCGGTGCGACGATGCCAGTTCATCATTTTGTAGGTGCACTTATTTTTATTATTGCCTCAACGACTGATTGGGTGGATGGTTTTTATGCACGTAAGTATAATCTTGTCACAACATTTGGTAAATTTTTAGATCCACTTGCTGACAAATTACTAGTTTCTGCAGCGTTTATTTTAATGGTACAGCTTGAAATGGCGCCTGCCTGGGTCATCATAATTATTATTAGCCGTGAGTTTGCAGTAACTGGCCTTCGTTTGATATTGGCAGGTGAAGGAGAAGTAGTTGCAGCCAACCAGCTTGGTAAAATTAAAACGTGGGCTCAAATTGTGGCGATCGGAGCCGCACTTTTACACAATACAATCTTTATACTTATTGGTATTCCATTTGATGCAATTATGCTTTATATTGCCTTGTTCTTTACACTATGGTCTGGATGGGATTATTTCTATCTAAATCGCCGTGTCTTACTTGAGTCTAAATAAGAGAGGTCTTGAGGAACATGAATGCTGAAATTCTTGCTGTTGGCTCAGAGTTATTGCTTGGTCAGATTTCGAACACAAATGCAAGATTTATTTCTAGTCAATTGTCCGAATTAGGGATAAACGTGTATTATCATACGGTTGTAGGAGATAATGCACAACGTTTAGAAGAGGCTATTTCCATTGCAGAGTCTCGTGCTGATTTAATCATTTTATCTGGAGGGCTTGGTCCTACAAAGGATGATTTAACGAAGGAAACAATTGCGCGTCATCTTGACGTTACTCTCGATTTTGATGCTACCGCACTGTCTACTATTGAGCAGTTTTTTGCAAAACGAGGGCGTCCAATGACGGATAATAATCGTAAACAGGCTTTAATACTAGCAGGTAGTGAGGTGCTTGCAAACCATCACGGTATGGCACCTGGCATGATCGTAACAAAGGATGAGCGTACGTATATTTTGCTTCCAGGGCCACCAAAAGAGCTTGAGCCAATGTTCCAGTTTGAAGCAAAGCCAAAGCTTAGTGCGATGTTAAACGCTGGAGGGGTTATACAATCACATGTTATGCGTTTTTATGGTATTGGAGAGGCAGAGCTTGAAGTACGTGTTCAAAATATTTTAGATTCGCAAACTAACCCAACAGTTGCGCCACTTGCTTCTGACGGTGAGGTTACATTGCGTGTAACTGCCAAAGCAGAAACTGAGCAAGAAGCGCAGCAGCTTATAGCTGCAAAGGTAGCAGAGATCCAAGCGCTTGTAGGAGATTATCAATACGGTATGGATGATGATTCACTTGCCTCTAAAACAGTAGAAATGTTACTAGATAATAAGTTAACAATTTCTGCGGCTGAAAGTTTAACAGCGGGATTATTTCAGTCAGAACTTGCCGAAATACCTGGTGTAGGGGATGCCCTTGTGGGTGGCGTTGTGACGTATACAGAAGAGGCTAAGATAAAGCAGCTTGGTATTTCTAAAGAATTACTAACGACACATGGGATTGTCAGCAGTGAATGTGCAGCAGCTATGGCTAGTGCTGTACGTGAAAAGTTTGATACGAATATTGGTGTCGGATTAACAGGTGCTGCAGGTCCTACAGCCCATGATCATCAGCCAGTGGGGACGGTTTGGATTGGTATTGCCATTGGCGATGAGAAACCGATAACATATTTACTTCATTTATCGGGCATGCGTAATACCAATCGACTGCGCGCAGCTAAATTTACTTGTCATTATTTAATGCAGCTTTTGGCAGAAAGAGGCTTTAAAAAAAGTTAATCAATTCTGCCCTGGCATGGTATTGGTTCATCATCAAAAGATATGGATGACTTTTGTTAAAAGTCTACTTTTAAATAAGTTGATTGGAGTGGAGATTGGGCGACTCCTCGGGGATTAGCGTCACAGATGAGACCCTGGAGCGAGCAGCGCGAGTGAAGCGGCTCATCGGACGCCCCCAGGAAAGCGCCTAATCGGAACGGAAATCAACCACACGTTTTGTTGATGATCCATAATATAGTTAAAAATAGAAATTTGGGTAATGGAAAGTTACCCAAATTTTTATTTTTGAAGGAAAACGAATAAACGTTCGCTTTTTTCTTGCGTCTTCTCTTAAAAACAAGTATAGTAGAGATAGAGAAAAACAGTGAACAGTTTTCGAAGGAGGAAAATGAATGAGTGATCGTAAAGCTGCCTTAGAACAGGCGTTAAAACAAATTGAAAAGAATTTTGGTAAAGGTTCTATCATGAAACTTGGCGAAAAGACTGACTTAGAAATCGCTACATCTTCAAGTGGTTCGCTAGCACTTGATGCTGCATTAGGTGTTGGTGGTTACCCACGTGGACGTATTATTGAAGTATACGGCCCTGAATCATCAGGTAAAACAACTGTTGCTCTTCATGCCATTGCAGAGGTGCAGGCAAATGGTGGACAAGCAGCGTTTATCGATGCTGAGCATGCGTTAGATCCAATCTATGCACAAAAATTGGGCGTTAATATTGATGAGCTTCTATTATCTCAACCAGATACAGGGGAACAAGCGCTTGAAATTGCAGAAGCATTAGTACGTAGTGGTGCTATCGATATCATCGTTATCGACTCAGTAGCAGCATTAGTTCCGAAAGCGGAAATCGAGGGGGATATGGGTGATTCGCATGTTGGTTTACAAGCGCGTTTAATGTCGCAGGCGTTACGTAAACTTTCAGGTGCGATCAACAAATCAAAAACGATTGCTATTTTCATTAACCAAGTACGTGAGAAAATCGGTGTTATGTTCGGGAACCCAGAAACAACACCTGGTGGACGTGCGCTTAAATTCTACAGCTCCGTTCGTTTAGAAGTACGTCGTGCAGAAGCTATTAAACAAGGCAATGACATTATGGGTAACCGTACAAAAATTAAAATTGTGAAAAATAAAGTAGCACCACCATTCCGTACAGCTGAGGTGGATATTATGTACGGTGAAGGAATTTCAAAAGAGGGCGAAACAGTCGATTTAGGTGTTGAATTAGACATCGTTCAAAAAAGCGGTTCTTGGTATGCTTACGGTGATGAGCGCCTAGGTCAAGGTCGTGAAAATGCGAAACAGTATTTAAAAGAAAATCCAGCGGTACTGGATGACATCGCAAATAAAATCCGTGCTTCTTACGGCATTGCATCTTCATCATACACAATTGCTGCTCATGATGATGAGGAAGAAATGGATGATGAATTAAAGCTTCTTCTTGAGGATGAATAATATAAATGCATTGTTCCCACTCTTTATAGTGGGAGCAATGCATTTTTTTATTTACACATACGGAAGAATGTGGTTTTATAATATTTGTTAGGATATCCATATATTTGGCTTAACCCCAAAAGCTATGGAAGACATTCAAGAAGGCATTTAAGCTCAAAAGTAATTCCTAAGTACTGTTTCTGCGCATTAAAGATAAAAGTTAAAATAAGCATTAGTGTAAAAAGTATTAGGTAATTAATTCTCTTAATGGATATGACTGACTTTTTTTCTTGAAAGGGCGAACAGATGCCCGACTATCCTTGACAGAGATTGAGGCTAGCTATACAATTAAATATGTATAATTTCTGAATTATGACTTTAAATAGGCAGTACATTCTGAATTCATTTTAGAGGGCGTTGAAGACCTATTAAAACGAAGATGAAGACTCTGGCAGATGTCAAGGATTTTGAAAGAAATGAATAATAAGATTTTACATTAGATCTTCGCATCATACCAAGTCGAAATTGATGTATGCGCCGACTGAAACTGTAATACCCAAATAGCAAGAGGAGGTGTTCATATGGATGGAATTACTATCATCTCCGCTTTGCTTGGACTCATCGTTGGTGCCGCTGTTAGCTATATCTACATGAAAAAAGTGAATGACTCAAAAATCACTGGTGCTAAACATGTCGCTGAAACAATCGTTGAAGAAGGAAAACGAGAAGCGGAGGCATTGAAGAAAGAAGCACTACTTGAAGCCAAAGATGAAACTCACAAATTTCGTACTGAAGCAGAAAATGACATTCGTGAACGTCGTTCAGAACTTCAGAAACAAGAGAACCGTTTATTGCAAAGAGAAGAGAATCTTGATCGCAAAGATGATGCTCTAAATAAGAGAGAAGCAAGCTTTGAGCGTAAAGAACAAGCTCTAAGCGAAAAACAACAGCATATTGAACAGATGGAAAGCAAAGTGGACGAGCTCGTTGCCTCGCAAAAAACGGAGTTAGAACGAATTTCCGCTTTAACTAGAGATGAAGCGAAAGCTATTATCTTAGGAGAAGTAGAAAAAGAGCTAGCAACTGATATTGCTGTGATGACGAAGGAAGCTGAGACACGTGCGAAAGAAGAATCAGATAAAAAAGCACGTGAAATTTTATCATTGGCATTGCAACGTTTTGCAGCGGATCACGTTGCAGAAACAACAGTATCTGTCGTGAACTTGCCTAATGATGAAATGAAAGGTCGTATTATTGGTCGTGAAGGTCGTAACATCCGAACTTTGGAAACGCTAACAGGTATAGATTTAATTATTGATGATACTCCAGAGGCGGTTATTTTATCAGGCTTTGATCCAATTCGTCGTGAAACGGCTCGACTTGCACTTGAAAAACTTGTACAGGATGGCCGAATCCACCCTGCTCGAATTGAGGAAATGGTGGAAAAATCTCGCCGTGAGGTGGATGAACAAATCCGCGAAACTGGTGAGCAAACAACATTTGAAATAGGCATTCATAACTTACATCCAGATTTAATGAAGATATTAGGCCGCATGAAATACCGTACAAGTTATGGACAAAACGTCCTAAAACATTCAATTGAGGTTGCATATTTAGCAGGCTTGCTCGCTGCTGAACTCGGTGAAGATGTAGCATTAGCTCGCCGTGCAGGCTTATTACATGATATTGGTAAGGCAATTGACCATGAAGTTGAAGGTAGCCATGTCGAAATCGGTGTGGAATTAGCAACAAAATACAAAGAACATCCGGTCGTTATTAACAGTATTGCTTCTCACCATGGTGATACAGAAGCAACATCTGTTATTGCCGTATTAGTTGCTGCAGCTGATGCGTTATCAGCAGCTCGTCCAGGTGCTCGAAGTGAGACGCTTGAAAACTATATCCGTAGACTTGAAAAGTTAGAGGAAATTTCCGAAAGCTATGATGGTGTAGAAAAATCCTTTGCGATTCAGGCTGGTCGTGAAATCCGTATAATTGTACAACCTGAAAAAATTGATGACTTAGCTTCACATCGCTTAGCGAGAGATATCCGTAAGCGTATCGAAGAAGAACTCGATTATCCAGGTCATATTAAAGTAACGGTTATTCGTGAAACACGTGCCGTGGAATATGCGAAATAAAATCATTAAAGATTTTATTTCAAAAGAAGAATAGAATTTTCGAGTCGATATAATAGGTGGATATTTGCACCAGATAATCACAGGAAACCTTGTCGCGGATTGCGGGCTCGAAATGTTTTTCTTATTAATGAGGATACTGAAAACTTTAGCAATTAAAGTTAAACACGAAAAAATAGGTAACTTCTTGTTCGGTTTCGAACAAAGAGTTGCCTTTTTATTTACTCTTTAGTTATCCAATAACCACTTCCTTAATAGTACTCATAATATTTATAGACTGAGCATAATAAAAGTATTGGACCTTTTCTAATTAGAGAGGAGGATGTTAATGGTTGATATGCATAGTCATATCTTATGGAATGTAGATGATGGACCAAAAACGATGGAAGATACTATGCGATTGTTTGAACAAGCAGTTAAAGAAGGAATTAAAGAAATAATAGCCACTCCCCATTGCTATCACCCACTATATCATGCAAATTATAACGCAGTGAAAAATCAAATTCACTTATTACAATCTGAACTCACAAAAAAAAGTATTCCTCTAACCCTTTTTACCGGACATGAAGTACGATTATCAGAAAAAATCATTCCACTCTATAAAACAAATCAAATCCACACATTAGCATGCTCAAATTATATGCTTTTAGAATTACCATCCTATACTGTACCTGCTTATACAATAAGTATTATTCGTGCATTACTGTCTGAAGGAATTACCCCAATAATTGCGCATCCAGAACGAAATAAAGCCATTGTTGAAAGGCCTGTTAATTTAGAACGATTAATTTGTGAAGGAGCAAAAGCACAAATAACTGCTGGCAGCTTAGCTGGTTATTTTGGTCGTACAATACAAAAGCGCTCCCTTGAACTAGTAAGGGCTAATTTAGTTCATACGTATGGATCGGATGTTCACAATCAATCATCTCGACCATTTTTTTTTGATGTTGGGCTTTGTTATTTAGAAAAGAAAAAAGAGTTAGATTCCATCGATATATTACTCGAAAACAATGCAAGAATAATTGAAAACCAGCCTTTTATTATACAAGAACCTTGTAAAATCGAAGTGAGGAAATGGTGGAAGATTTTTAAGCATTAACAGAAGAAGTGAACTTATATTAAGAGATATGTAAGTAAAAAATACGGAAAGCTTTAATGTCATTATTGATATCGTGGATGGTATATAAAGTATTACGTAGCCCGATACAACTTGGGCCTAGGAATATAAACGTCTCTACAGATTTACATGCCATTGGAATTATTAAATGAACAGAAGGTGTCATATTGAGGAAAGTAGAAGATCATTACAGGCAATGGATAAAGGAAACTGTTCCTTCCCATTTAAAAAAAGAATTACTAGCCATTGTAAATGATGCAACACAAATTGAAGATCGATTTTATCAATACCTACAATTTGGTACAGCAGGTATGCGTGGTGTGTTAGGTGCAGGTACAAATCGGATGAATATCTACACAATTCGCAGAGCTGCATACGGGCTAGCGCAGTATATCACAGAAAACGGGGAAGTAGCCAAACGGCGTGGTGTTGTTATTGCTTATGATACACGGCATTTCTCAAAGGATTTTGCTATTGAAACAGCTCAAGTGCTGGGGGCATTAGGGGTGAAAGTATTCGTATTTCGCGATGCGCGCCCAACACCTGAATTATCTTTTGCAGTAAGGTATTTAAACGCTTTTGCAGGAGTTGTCATTACTGCTAGTCACAATCCAAAACAATATAATGGTTTTAAAGTTTATGGGGAGGACGGGGCACAACTTACGCCATCTGCCATTCAAACTATCGTTGAAAAATTCGATGATATCCAAAATATTTTTGACATTCCAACAACACCATGGCACATATTAGAACAGCATCGAACTGTAGAATGGGTGTTACTTAATATTGACCAAGCCTATCAAGAAAAATTACTCGCTTTAAAACAACGTACAAATATCGACTTCTCTATACCAATTGTTTACTCACCTTTACATGGTGCAGGGCTAATACCGGTACAACAAGGTTTACAAGCATTTGGTTTTACAAATGTCCATATTGTAGAACAGCAAGCCGTGCAAGATGGAGATTTTCCAACGGTTTCTTATCCAAACCCAGAGGAAGCAGCAGCCTTTATGTATGCAATACAAAAAGGTAACGAGACAGATGCACAAATACTATTAGCAACCGACCCAGATGCCGATCGATTAGGTGTGGCAGTGATAACAAAGCAAGGTTATCAATTATTAACAGGAAATCAGCTAGGTGCACTAATCTTACAGTATTTGCTTGAGGCGAAAAAAGAAAAAAATGCGCTACCTGAAAACGGCGTATTACTTAAAACAATTGTTACCTCTGAACTTGGTGCAGTAATTGCTCAACAATACGGAGTTGAAACTGTGAACACATTGACAGGTTTTAAATATATTGCAGAAAAGATTGCTGAGTATGATAAATCGGAGGAAAAAATATTCCTATTCGGCTATGAAGAAAGTTATGGCTACTTGGTTCAAAGCTTTGTACGTGATAAAGATGCTGTTCAAGTTGCGTTGGTAGTAGCAGAGATGGCAGCCTATTATGCAACAAAACAACAAACGTTACTAAATGTTTTGGACAGTTTATTTAATAAATATGGCTATTATCAAGAAGCATTACAGTCACAAATATTTGAAGGCATTTCTGGTCAAAAGGAAATGCAAGCTTTACTACAAAACTTTAGGGAAAATAGAATATTTGACATTGCAGGTCAAAAAGTAATGGTAATAGAAGATTACTTAACGCAACAAGCCATTCATCAAGGTGGCTTGATTTCTTCAATTAGATTACCTAAAGAAAATGTCTTAAAGTTTATATTAGAAGATCAATCATGGATAGCGATTCGCCCTTCCGGAACAGAGCCAAAATGTAAGTTTTACTTTGGTACAGTAGCTAGAACGAAGGAACAAGCACAACAAAAGTTAAAACAATTACAGATAAGCTTTATAACAAACAAGTAATTAACGATGAAGAAAGTCAAAAAAGCAATCATCCCAGCAACGGGTATTAGTTTTTGGCTTGATTCAAAAATATTTTTTTTACTATAAATCTGTACTTTTAACAAAAGAATATATAGATCCAAAGATAATAAAATGCCTTTTTTATAGGCCAAGATGAACTTAAAAGGAGAAATGGCGGATGAATATTCTTATTAGCTGTCCAGGAAGAAGAGTAGAAATGTTAGAAGTATTTAATCGTGAATTTGCGAAATTTAACATGGGGATAATAGCTACAGGAAATTCAAATATACTACCAGCCTTATATTCAGTGGAAAATTCATATATAGTACCATCACTAGAAGATGATAATTATGTTGAAGAACTTTTGGAAATTTGTAAAGAGAATGATGTTAAAGCAATTCTAACCATGTTAGATAAAGATATAATGGTTCTTTCTAAAAATATTGATAAATTTAAAGAAATTGGGGTTATCCCAATCTTACCTAATCTAAGTGCTGCAGAGATTTGCGATAACAAGTATTTAACGTATGAATTTTTGACAACAAATGGGATTCGTTGTGCAAAGTCATACAATGATTTAGAAACGTTTGAAGATGATTATAGTAAAAATAAAATATCATTCCCTGTAATAGTCAAACCAAATAGTGCTGATGGTAGTAGAGGAGTTATTAAATGTACTAATATGAAAGAACTAGAAAAGAGTTTTCATAATGGACATAAAAATATAATACAGGAGTTTTTAAATGGTACTGAGTATGATATAGATGCATATATTGATATTTATTCACAAAAAATGGTATCGATATTTGCAAAGGAAAAACTCTCAATGACTATAGGTGGCGCTGATAAAGTCATTTCTTATAAGGATCAGAAGTTATTTGACTTTATTGAAGATTTATCTAATAAACTCAATATTACTGGTCCTATTGATGTAGATGTGTTCAAGGTTAATGGAGAATATTATATAGGGGAAATTAATCCTAGGTTTGGTGCGAACTATATATGTGCTTACGGGTGCGGTGTAAACTTCCTTGAATTATTAGTAAACAATATAAATGGTAAAACGAATGTGAAGAAAATAGGCAACTACAGTGATGGTATTTTAATGATGAAATATGAAAGGATTATGTTTAAAGCACCAAACGAAATAATAGGTGTTTAGAATTAACAGAGAGGGAGCAGATGTTTTTGTGTAAACTTATCCATGCTTATGTCCTTTATTTTGGATTTGGATGATTTACTACCACCCAACCATTATAAAGGATTTTTTTATGTCTAGATAATATTGCAGAAAATTCGTTTCCAGAAACGCGTTGAATTATTTTAATGCGACGCTGGTGGAATAAAGTATAAACTAACTTCGTATATTAGGATAAAAATCAAATATACCTTCCTGTTTTGGTTTTAGTAACAATTAATCGCTATAAAGCGGAATTGATTAAATTTATTGATTGAGAAAAAAACAGTTAGTTCTACAATCAGGGGGAGAAAATCAGGTGGGAAAGATCTTGGTCAGTATTCACTGTCTCGCGTATAATCACGAACAATATATAGCGGATGCGATTGATAGTTTTTTAAAGCAAAAAACAAATTTCAAATTTGAAATATTAATACATGATGATGCCTCGACAGATAGAACTGCAGACATTATTAGAGAGTATGAAAAGAAATATCCTAATTTGATAAAGCCTATCTATCAAACAGAAAATCAGTATTCCAAAGGTGTTTCAGTAGATCATCTTAACATGATCCGAGCAAAGGGGAAATATATTGCAATTTGTGAGGGGGATGATTATTGGTTAGACCCTTATAAATTGCAAAAACAATTCGATTATATGGAGAAGCATCCTGAATGTAGCCTATGTGTTCATGGAGGAAATGTAGTAAATGCTTCTGATAAGAAATTTGAATTATATAACCGTCCGAATAAAGGAAATAAGGAATTCTCAGTTGAAGAAGTCATCGAAGGAGGAGGAGGCCTTTTTCTAACAAATTCTATGTTTTATCCTCTAAAGTTTAGAAAAGAGAGACCAGATTTTCTTGTAAATGCCCCTGTTGGCGATTACCCTTTAGTTATTTATTTATCATTGCTAGGTACGGTGTACTATATGGATGAGTTGATGTCTTCGTATCGAGTAGGGGATAGTACTTCTTGGACAGGTAGAACCTTTTCTGATATAGAAACAAAAAAGCAGCATTTTCGTGAAATAGAAGATATGTTGGATGAAATAAACCTATATACGAACTATAAATATGGAGATGTTATCGATAGGAAAAAGAAAAGTACCCAGTTGTTTCTTTTACTTGAGCAGGGAAAATTTAAAGAAGCAAAGACGGGAGAATATAGAGAGCTATATTTAAATTTAGGATTTAAGAAAAAATCAATACTATTTATAGATCAATATAGTCCAAGTATCTCAAAGTTTCTTAGATTTGTTAGAAGGAGGATCATAAATTGGACGATGATATAACAAAATCTAAAGTACTTTCCTCTCTATTATGGAAGCTATTAGAACGTGGAGGGACACAGGGAATTCAATTTATCGTGATGATTATATTAGCTCGTTTACTTCTTCCAGAGGACTTTGGGTTACTTGTTTTAGTAGCAATTTTCATAACATTAGCTGGTGTGATAGTGCAAAGTGGATTTAACACAGCATTGATTCAGAGAAAAAATGTAGATGAGGTGGATTATTCCTCTGTATTTTATTTAAACTTATTTGTTGCAACTAACCTGTATATCATCCTCTTTTTTACAGCCCCTTTCATAGCCTCATTTTTTGCAGAACCTCAACTAGTATCTGTCTTAAGAATTCTTTCCTTTACATTGTTTTTCGGTGCGTTTAATTCAATTCAACATGCAGTTATTGCACGAAATATGCAGTTTAAAAAACTGTTCTATAGTAGTTTGGGAGCCGTCATTATATCTGGTGTTGTTGGTATAACTATGGCCTATGCAGGATATAGTGTTTGGGCTTTAGTTGGACAACAAATTACAAACCAACTAATAGTAACGATCATTTTATGGTTTACGGTAAATTGGCGACCGAGATTTCTCTTTTCGATGGAAAGAATTAGGATCCTATTTACATTTGGTTGGAAGTTATTGGCTTCATCATTAATTGATACCCTTAGCTCGAATATTCGAAATCTGTTAATTGGTAAAATGTTTAGCCCTGCAATATTGGGTTTTTATAATCGGGGTGAGCAATTTCCTAGCGTAATTATTAACAATATTAATGGTTCCATACAATCTGTAATGCTTCCTACCTTATCCTTCCATCAAGATAATGCAGAAAGAGTAAAGGTTATGGTACGTCGTTCCATCGTTATGAGCTCGTTTGTAATTTTTCCGATGATGTTCGGACTGGCCGCTATTGCAGAGCCTTTAGTTAAAATTGTGTTAACAGAAAAATGGCTACCTTCCGTACCATTCTTACAAATTTTTTGTGTTAGTTATGCATTATGGCCTATACATACTGCAAATTTACAAGCAATTAACGCTTTAGGTCGTAGTGATATTTTTTTAAAACTAGAAATTGTGAAAACTATATTAGGATTGATTATTTTAGCTGTCAGTATTCCATTCGGTGTTCAAATGATGGCTTTAGGAGTGCTCGGAGTTGGAATTTTATCGGCTTTTATAAACGCATATCCAAATTTACTATTATTAAACTATAGCATTCAAGAACAGTGGAGAGATATAAAACCATCCTTGCTAACATCTTTAGTGATGGGGGCTATTGTTTTTCCAATCCACTTGATTGGGTTGACTGACAGTGTGACGCTCATTATTCAAATAATTGTAGGGATCGTTTTATATGTAGGGTTAGCAAAAGTATTTAATTTTGATGCCTTTACTTATTTACTATCGATTATAAAAGGTCTGTTTAGAAGGAATACAACTACTAAAATTATTGTAAATGAGGAGGCCACAGAATGAAAAAATTATTAATGCTTGGTGGTGCACATTCTCAAATTCCAGCAATAAAAAAAGCAAGAGAAATGGGCCACTATGTTATTACTTGTGATTATATAAAAGAAAATCCAGGGCATCAATATGCGCATGATTACTATAATGTCAGCACTACTGATAAGGAAGGTGTCTTATCATTAGCAAAATGGTTAAACATTGATGGCATAGTTAGTTATGCGTCTGATCCTGCAGCACCTACTGCGGCTTATGTTGCTGAAAGGCTAGGACTACCGTCACATCCTTATGAATCTGTAGAGATATTGTCAAATAAGGATTTGTTTCGGGAGTTTCAGAAGAATAATAATTTTAATGTTCCAAAAGCAAAGGGCTATCGAGCAGTGGAAGAAGCTAAAGCTGATTTTCATAATTTTAACATGCCTGTAATGATAAAACCTGTTGATTCTTCAGGTAGTAGAGGAGTCTCAAAAATAGATTCCATTGACATTTTGCAGGAAAAAATAGAGTACGCTTTAAGTTTTTCGAAAGTGAAACGTTTTATTGTGGAAGAGTATATAGAAAAGCATGGTTACCATGTTGGGGGGGATGGTTTTTCTGTAAATGGAAAGCTTGTTTTTCGTAGTTTTACGAATGAGCACTTTCCTACATTAGCATCACCAAATCCATTTGTCCCAGTTGGTTCAAGCTGGCCATGCACAATGTCTGAGCATATTCAACAAAAAATTCATAAAGAGATTCAAAGAGCGTTGACTTTACTCAATATGAAATCAGGTGCCTATAATTTTGATATTCGAGTGGACGAACAAGAAAATATTTATCTTATTGAGATAGCTGCCAGAAATGGTGGCGATTGGATTCCGCAAGTAACAAAATATGCAACTGGTGTAGATATGATCGAATATACAATTAAGGCGGCTTTAGGTGAGGATTGTAATGATTTGACTATGGTTGAACCACAAGGATATTGGTCGGTGTATGTATTGAACAGTGAAACTAGCGGAGTATTTATAAATGTGGAAATGCATGATGAAATAGCAAATGGCATTGTTGAATATGAATTGCTAGTTAAATCAAAAAGACACATTAAAGCATTTTCAGGATCTAATGAAAAATTGGGCACTATGATACTACAATTTCCTTCAGAAAATGACATGTTAGAGAAAATGGAACATATCACAAACTTCGTGAAGGTAAATGTTGAGCATTCATTTGTGAAAATAAATAGCGTCAAGAAGGTGAATATATGAAGCCTATTCAAGTAACACAGACATCAATGCCTAGTTTTATAGAGTTCTCTGAAGAAATTAGAGATCTTTGGGATAGCCGCTGGTTGACCAATATGGGTGTAAAGCATAATGCTTTAGAAACTGAATTGAAACGATATTTGAACACAAAAAATATTACGCTATTTTCTAACGGGCACCTAGCATTAGAATACGCGATTGAAGCTTTTCAATTAACTGGCGAAGTCATCACCACACCTTTTACATTTGCATCGACAACGCATGCAATCGTACGAAAAGGTTTAACACCAGTTTTTGCGGACATTAATCTTAATGATTACACCATAGAAACAGATAATATTGAAAGGTTAATAACGGATAAAACTTCCGCTATTATAGCCGTTCATGTGTACGGAAATATATGTAATATAAAAGAGATTGAAAGTATAGCAAGGAAATATAATCTAAAGGTCATATATGATGCTGCTCATGCCTTTGGGGTAAAAGTAGGTGGTGAAAGTGTTGCAAACTTTGGTGATGCTTCCATGTTTAGTTTCCATGCAACTAAAGTTTTTCACACTATTGAGGGTGGAGCGTTAACCATTAAAGATTCTAACATAAAAGACTTATTAAATATTTATAAAAATTTTGGTATTACTGGACCTGAAACAATTGAGTATACAGGTGGTAATGCTAAGATGAATGAATTTCAGGCAGCTATGGGTTTGTGTAATCTCCGAAATATAGATGTGGAAATAGGGAAGCGAAAGAAAGTATTTGAGAGATATGTTGAACATCTCTGTGATATCAAAGGTATTAAATTACTGTCCCCTCCAAAAGACGTGTCGAGTAATTATGCATACCTTCCTGTAGTGTTTGATGGATTCCAACTTTCGCGGGATGAAGTGTATGAGAAATTAATGAAACATAATATTTATTCCCGAAAGTATTTTTATCCTTTAACGTATAGCTTTGAATGCTTCAAAGATAAGTTCAATGCTGAAGATACACCTGTGGCAAAATATATTGCAGAGAGAGTTTTAACATTACCATTGTATGGGGATCTCATGCTAGAAGATGTAGATAAAATTTGTATACTTTTGAAAGAATAGTGTACAAGTTATCTATAAAACAAAAGTTTGCAAGTCATAGATAATATAGAAGCAGGACTTTTTAATTTAATTAATTATCTCATTGGAATGGAAGTGAACAAAGTCTTTACTTCGTTCCTCGAATTTCCAAAATTTGATCTTTATAAAATTAGTATTCAAGGATTATCAAGATACCTATTAGTAGTTTTATTAACGTAAGAAGGGACACTTAGAATGAAGATAGCCTTAATGCAACCTTATTTTTTTCCGTATCTAGGATATTTCCAACTGATACACTCAGTAGATGAATTTGTCATTTTTGATAATGCTCAATATACGAGAAGAAGTTGGATAAATAGGAACCGACTCTTGAGTGAGCATGGAAAAAGTATATATTTTAATGTTCCAGTATGTAAAGCTCCTAGAGAAACTAAAATTAAAGACATTATCATAAATAGTAATATAAATTGGCAAGAAAAGATTCTTAATCAATTAATATTTTATAAAAACGCGCCGTATTTTATGAATGTTATGGAATTCGTAACGGATTGTTTAACAAATAGTAACAGCAATTTAAGTCAATTCATTACTTTAATTCTAAGAAAGACTTGCGCATTATTAGGTATAGAAACGAGTATTACTATTCTGTCGCAAAAATTCCCTACTATTAAAGAGGCTAACGCAGCAGATGAATGGGGAATTAAAGTATCTAGGGCATTAAATGCGACTACCTATATTAATGCGATTGGTGGCAAGGATTTTTACAATCAGCAAAAATATATAGACAATGATTTGGAAATTCAATTTATTCAACCAATACTAACACCATACAAACAATACTCAAATGATTTTATGCCTGGCCTTTCAATAGTTGACGTCATGATGTTTAACGATATTAGTAAAATTAAAGAAATGTTAGATATTCATGAATTAGTTAGATGATAAAAACGAAAAATAACGATATTGAGCAATAAAAAAGAAAGAGGCGAAATTTGGTGAAAGGTATTATTTTAGCTGGGGGTTCAGGGACTCGACTTTATCCGTTAACAAAATCGATTTCAAAGCAAATGTTACCCGTATATGATAAACCGATGATTTATTACCCACTTTCGGTCTTAATGCTTGCGGGTATTAGAGAGATTTTAATAATATCTACACCTCGAGATCTTGAAGGATTTAAAGAGCTATTAGGTGATGGACGTCATTTAGGGATGCATTTCGAATATGCTGTTCAAGAATATCCCAACGGTCTTGCCGAAGCCTTTATTATTGGAGAAAAATTTATTGATAATTCCCCTGTCGTATTAATATTAGGGGATAATATTTTTTACGGCTCCGATTTGAGTAGTCGACTAAAAGATGCTGCAACCTTATCTACTGGGAGTATTATTTTTGGCTGTTATGTTAATGATCCGCGAGCATATGGAGTAATAGAGATTGACGGGCAGATGAATGCCATCTCAATTGAAGAAAAGCCGGAAAAACCCAAATCTTCTTACGCAGTGCCAGGCTTATACTTTTTTGATCATAAAGTCGTTGAGATTGCCAAAAATGTAATGCCATCAGTGCGCGGGGAAGTAGAAATCACCTCTATTCTTGAAGAATATTTACGAATGGGCGAATTAAAGGTCAAAATTGCGGGGCGTGGCTTAGCTTGGCTTGATACAGGAACACATGAGTCTTTACTTGAAGCTTCTAATTTTGTTGAGGCTATTCAAAAGAGGCAGGGGCTTTATATCGCATGCATTGAAGAAATTGCTTTTAGAAGCGGGTATATTACAAGTAAGCAATTGTTAGAGCTTGCTCAACCACTTATGAAAACAGAATATGGTAAGTATTTGCTGGAAATACCAAATGCCTTGGATCATTCACTTATAACAATACATTGAAAGAGGTAGGAATTGTGGTAAAAAAAATATTAGTTACAGGTGGTGCAGGATTTATAGGTGGTAATTTTATTCAATATTTAATTAGTAAGTATCCTGCCTATGAAATTTATAATTTAGATTTATTGACGTATGCAGGTGATCTAGGTAAACATCGGGCTTTCGAAACAAATGATAACTATACATTTGTAAAAGGGGATATTGTAGATCGTGAGTTAGTGATGGCTTTTTTTAAGAAGGAACAATTCGATTATGTAGTTCATTTTGCAGCAGAAAGTCATGTAGACCGCTCAATTACAGATCCATCGGTATTTGTTCGAACAAATGTATTAGGGACACAAGTATTATTAGAAGCAGCAAAACAAGTAGGCATTACAAAATTCGTCCATGTATCTACGGATGAAGTTTATGGGGAATTGGATTTTGAACCATCTACTTTTTTTACAGAGGAGACATCATTACTGCCAAATAGCCCATATAGTGCAAGTAAAGCTTCTTCTGATTGTTTAGTTCGTGCTTATTATAAAACATATGGATTACCAATGAATATTACGCGTTGTTCGAATAACTATGGACCATATCAGTTTCCAGAAAAATTAATTCCTTTAACTATTTCTCGTGTGTTAAAGGATGAAGTGATTCCTATATATGGTAATGGACAAAACATACGAGATTGGTTACATGTTTTTGATCATTGTACGGCCATTGATTTGGTGTTACATGAAGGTGTCAATGGAGAGATATATAATATTGGTGGGCATAATGAACGCACCAATTTAGAAGTTGTTCAAACGATTATCAAGACATTAGGGAAATCGGAAAAACTGATAAAGTATGTAACAGATCGTTTAGCTCATGATAAACGCTATGCCATTGACCCTACTAAAATAGAGAAATTAGGTTGGAAGCCCATATACACATTTGAAACTGGCATTGCTCAAACGATTCAATGGTATGTTGAAAACAACACATGGTGGGATCAAATTATAAGTGGACAATATCAACAGTATTTTGAAAAGCAATATTTAGGATGATAGAAGTTAGAAAAACGCAGACGAAAAAGGTCGTCATTTTGTAAAAGAGTTAGTAAAGTGGACAAATCATCGGGAGCAAATGATGAAAAGGCGTTTTGGAGCGTGTTTTTCCGCAATATTCCATTAAATCACTATTACACTTGGCTGCGAGTAGCCTAGTCGGTGAATATGTCGAAATCCGCAGAAAATACTTCAGCTAAAATGCATAGTGGAAATTATTGATGATGCTTGGATATAGACTAACAATCAAAGATATTGAACAGATTAAAACTTAATTTATGTGATTGACTAAAATATTCCTCGTTATTAAAAGTGCTGAATTTTACCTAAAATCAGGTGTAAAAGTTTAGCACTTTTATATTTTTCACCAAGTAGTCAATTTTTACTTTCTCTTTTGAATAACATTCTCACCATGTATAAAGAGAAATTCACCTTCATATAAGTAGTAAATAGCACAATGGTTTGTACAAACGAAGCTTATCGCAATGCAGTCATTCGCCAAGTTCTCTATTCAAATGGTTATCAATTGACATGCATATCATTTGAGTTAGTAGGTAGTAAGGGGTGAGAAAAATTATTTACGAAAAAAAAGGAATATCCAATAATTATCTTCTAATATTTATTTTAGTATTTAGTGTTTTTTTAGGTAACCTGAATGTAAACATTGGTTTTGCGTTAAAACCACATATGATATTGATGGTAATAATTTTTATGCTTACCCTTAGTAAATTTGTTTTTCATAAGCCTCAAAGTCATGAAACTTTTATGATTTTCTTCTATGTTTTCTACTGTCTTACTGGAGTATTTTCTACATATCCGATGGCAAGTCTTCGTTTGACTATTGCTATATTCATTGGTCTTTTTTCTTACTTTATATTTAAATTTCTATTTTCTACTATTACATTAAAAGAATTTGAGCGAATAATTGGGACAGTAGGAATATTATATAACGTAATTTCATTATTGTTTTATCTCTTTGGTTTAATCTCAAATAAGTATAATTTTTATGGGAATGGCATTAGAGTTTATGGCTTAATGCTAGATAGAAGTATGCCTCGATTAATCGGAATATTATCAGACCCTAATATATTTGTTGTATCCAACTCGTTCTTCTTGTTCTTTTTTCTAGCAAATATGAAAGACAAAAAAGGAAAGATTGGATTTGTTTTAGCCTTAATAACAACGATACTAACTTTTTCAAGGGGAGGGTTATTAGCAACCTTAGTAGGGATTGTTATTACTATCGCTTTTTTTAATGTGAAAACAAAAATAAGAATTTTTTTTATCGTACCTATAATGACATGGATAAGTTACTTTATCGTATTAAAAGTGATGCATATCGATATCTACCAGATGTTGATAAAAAGAATGGAATCTGTTAGTAAGGATGGTGGTAGTGGCAGAATTGAAATCTGGAACAATGGTTTGTCGCTCTTTTTAAACAACCCTGTACAAGGTATTGGTATATATAATTTTAGGGATTATAGTGCAGAATTTTTTGGTCAAGGAATTTATATGCACAATACTTTTTTAGAAATATTAGTTGAGTCGGGTGTAATTGGATCCGTATTATTCTTTATATTTTGGGCGCTATTATTTTTTAGAATAATGTCAATTGTATGGATGGATAAATCAAAGGCTTTTCTTCTAGGGACGTATGTTTCAATTTCAATTTCATTAATGTTCCTTTCGCTAATTGCGAGTGAATATTTATTTTTATTTCTAGCGCTTATTTGGCGATACAGTATGACAGAAAAAGAATATCTGTACCGTGAACAGATAAAGTTAGAGTGAAAATTATAAAATTTAAATTGGGGGAAACTATGAAGTTAGTCAGTGTCATTATTCCAATTTATAATGTTGAGCAATACTTACAAAAATGTGTACAATCAGTTCAAAATCAAACGTATACAAATCTAGAAATTTTTTTAGTCAATGATGGTTCTACAGATAAATGTGGAAAGATGGTGGATGAATTAGCTGTCCAAGATTCACGGATTCAAGTAATTCATAAGCCGAACGGTGGGCTGTCTTCTGCTAGAAATGCTGCATTAGATATGGCCAGTGGAGCATATATACTATTCGTGGACGCCGATGATTGGATAGAGTTGAATATGATTGAATCCATGGTACATGAAATGGAACAGCACGAAGCACAATTAGTAGTATGTGATTATACGAAAGTGTACGACGATAAAATGGATAAGAATTTTTTGAAAATGAAGCAAGAGAAGATCGATATTGGAAAATTGGGATTAAAAGGATACCTTTATGAATACTTCTTTAACTACAAACATGGGGATGAAGTTTGTAATAAATTGTATAAAAATGTGATTATTAAAGAACACCATATACGATTTGAATCAAATAGTGAGATATTCTCAGAAGATAAGCTATTTAATCTATATTACTTAGTGCATATAAAAAAAATAATAAGTATCAATTCATCTTTTTATTTTTATTTGCAACGAAATGGTTCGCTCATGAAACAACCTAAACCTGAAATTATAGAACAGTATTTAAATTTGGCAGAAAAGTACATTGATTATTTGAAAAGAAATGATTCGAATATGACAAGTATATACGCTATCTTAGTGTTTCATTTGTTTAATAGTTCTCTAAAAAACTACGTCAAATCGGGTGCAAGCATTTCACAAATAACAGCGGCTATTGATAAAACGCAGAATAGAGAGATAATGCAATTCATGGCTAGATTGAAGACAGATAAAGAAGTAATAGCATACTGTCAGAGTAATCGAACAAAAATATTGATACCTTTATTCGTTAAGGTCTATGCAGTTTGTTATACATTAAAATTTAATTTAATTCTTGCTTATACATTTAAAAATATTATGAAATAGGATGGTATATTGCATAAAAATAACTTTCTAGTATCAATTATTATGCCTGTTTACAATGCGGAAAAGTATGTTGGTCAATCCATTGAATCTGTTCTAAATCAAACGTACAAAAATTGGGAACTGATAATTATTAATGACAAATCAACAGACAATAGTCACCAAATACTACTAGGATATAAGGATAGTCGAATAAAGATTATTAATTTGACACAAAACGGTGGTGTTTCGAATGCCAGAAATGCTGGAATTGAAAAGGCAAAAGGACAATTTTTAGCTTTTCTTGATAGTGATGATTTGTGGCATCCTGAAAAATTATCCAAACAACTCGATTTCATGCTGGAACTTGATGTAGCTTTTTCCTATACACAATATCAAGAAATAACAGAAAGTAATAAACGAACACGGAAAATCGTTAAGATATGTAAAAAACCAGTAAATTATAAAAAATTATTGCGTGCTAATTACTTTGGATGTTTAACAGTTGTATTAGATACACGTAAAATTGCTAAACCACTTTTCAAGAAGACTAAGCATGAAGATTATGCTCTTTGGCTAGATATTTTAAAAGATTATGAGATTAAGGCTTACGGAATGAAGGAAGTACTTGCCTATTATCGAATTACACCAGGTTCCATAAGCAGAAATAAATTCAAAGGTTTAACGTGGAACTGGAAAATTTATAAAAATCACCTTGGCATGACGTCAATTCAAGCTGTTTACCGGATGTGTATTTTCTTACTTAACATTTCGATAAAATACGTTTCAACTAGATTGACAAGTTAAGAATGGTGAAAAGGCTAACTTAAAAAATGAGACATAGAAAAACACCTTTCGTTGTAAAACAGGTAGTGTACCTTATCAAATCAACGTGGAGGTGTTTTTCTATGGGAACAGGACAAGGTTAGCGGGGATTCCTATTAGTATGACATCATCTTGAACAGCCTGTAGGAATGAGAACGTAAAGTGAAAAGTGTTATCTTTCTATCTTGTTGGAAAAGATAATTATAAATTTGAATAAAAAGTAACTGTTATTAATATATTGAAAAGTAAAATAAACCCGCGAATGAATAATTAAACACATGCCGTAGAAGAGGACAGCCTTACATGAAGGGAGATTGCATGAAAAAAATACGTAAAGCCATAATACCTGCAGCAGGATTGGGCACGCGTTTTTTGCCAGCTACAAAGGCAATGCCGAAAGAAATGTTGCCGATTATCGATAAACCAACTATTCAATATATCGTTGAAGAGGCAGTTGCTTCAGGTATTGAGGATATCATTATTGTTACAGGTAAAAATAAAAGAGCAATTGAGGATCATTTTGATAATGCGTTTGAGCTCGAGGCAAATTTACTAAAAAAAGAGAAGTTCGATATGCTTGAGAAAGTAAAGGCCTCCTCTAAAGTAGATATTCACTATATCCGTCAGAAGGAACCTCTTGGCCTTGGTCATGCGATATGGTGTGCACGTAAGTTTATTGGGAATGAGCCATTTGCGGTCCTTTTAGGTGATGATATTGTGAAAAATGAGATTCCGTGTCTGAAACAATTAATCGAACAATATGATCAAACGTATTCGAGCGTTATAGGCGTGCAAAAGGTTCCAGATGTTGATGTTCATCGTTATGGAATCATTGACCCGGCTTCAACAGAAAACCGTTTGATGGAAGTAAGGGAATTTATCGAGAAGCCTGCTTTTAGAGATGCCCCATCAAATTTTGCCATCATAGGAAGGTATATTTTAACTCCTGAAATTTTCACCTTTTTAGATGAACAAAAAAAAGGTAAGGGCGGTGAAATTCAATTAACAGATGCGATTGAAGCATTAAATAGTTGTCAGCGTGTATTTGCATTTGAAATAGAAGGAAACCGCTATGATGTTGGAGAGCATATTGGCTTTATTAAGACAATTATTGATTTTGCGTTGGATCGTGATGAGTTACATGAAGCGGTTACCAATTTACTGTTAAATAAAGTGGAGCAACTTAGGAACTTAGGGAGAGTCACTTCGAATTAAAATAATTTACGCCAGTAGGAATTCCAAATTATAGGATTGGAAGAGATGATTTGACGATTCGTACTATTCAAATGAGCATTTTCAATTTTGAAATCACGAAGCAAGATTGGTCAATATATGAGGCGGAGGTAGAGTGGATTCACCGTCATTTAGCAGAGAGTAGCGAGATGTTAACGGGTTGGTTACAAGTGCCTCTTGTAAATCAGCGCGCTTTATTGCAGCGTATTGAAGATACTAAGCGAGAAATTCATGCGTATGCAGATGTACTTGTTGTTATTGGTGTGGGGGGATCATTTTTAGGGGCACGTGCCATCCAAGATGCGTTGTCACCTTATTTTACTTGTTCTACTGATGGTATTGAAGTGATGTATGTTGGACAAAATATGAGTGGTTCCTATATTAATAGTTTGCTTCAATATTTAGCGAATAAAAGTGTGTATGTGAACGTCATTTCGAAGTCTGGGGAAACGATGGAACCAGCACTCGCATTTCGTGTGTTGCGACAGTTTATGGAAAAACGTTATGGGGAAGAGGCTGTTGACAGAATCATTGTGACGACAGATGCCGAAAACGGACGTCTGAAGCAGATAGCAGATCGCACAGGTTATAGACAATTTAACATTCCAGCCGATATAGGTGGTCGCTATTCGGTGTTAACTCCGGTAGGGCTATTACCAGCAGCGGTTGCAGGTGTTGATATTCGGATGCTTATGGCAGGTGCTAGGGATGCTGCGTTAACATTGCAAGATACAGCGCTAGAGCGTAATGAAGCCTATCAATATGCAGTGTTCCGACATTTGATGTTTGAACGAGGGTATAAAGTGGAGTTGCTCGCTTCATTTGAACCTGCATTATGTAAATTCCATGAATGGTGGATGCAGTTGTTTGGTGAAAGTGAAGGGAAACAGCGAAAAGGTCTATTTCCTGCGACAGTTAATTATTCGACTGATTTACATGCTATAGGTCAGTTTATTCAAGAAGGAAGTCCGATCCTATTTGAAACATTACTGCATTTTAAGGAAATAGATAATGATTGTAAGGTGCCATATGATGTGCGAGATGAGGATGGTTTGAATTATCTATCGAAACGAACATTCAATGAAATTAATGGGCTTTCCATGAATGGAACAGCACTTGCTCATGCAGAGGGTGGTGTACCTGTCATTCAATTGATGCTCCCAAAACTGGATGCCTATCACATAGGTTATTTAATCTATTTCTTTATGAAGGCATGTGCAATGAGTGCAAGTTTACTAGGAGTTAATCCGTTCGATCAGCCAGGTGTAGAAGCGTATAAACAAAAGACGTTAGAACTATTACAAACGTTTAATAATTCCATCAACAAATGAATTTTTGAAATGAATGGTTCAACACCTAAATCTGTTTTTAACACAAAAAAGTACATGAGCGGAGGGTGGCGAGTATAGCTGTTCGGCTACGCTTTTTGCTACAGAGCAAAACTTCCAGCGGGGAAAGTAGCAATGTTTTTCCGTCAGTCATACAAGCTGAAAGCCCTGAAGAGAAGCGTAATATACGATCCAATATATGTTTTGGTGAAGAATCGAAGTAAATCGAACTAAAGTGCCGAATAATACGAAAGTTAAACATCAACGACAATGGTTTGACGAGGGAGGGAATTTAGGTGGAAGAAGTAATTGACTTAAAAAAAATATTTAAAATACTGTGTAAACGAATATACCTTATTCTAAGTCTTACTATTGTTGCGATTGGTATTACAACTGCTATAAGTTTCTTTGTAATTACGCCTATCTATCAAGCACAAACGCAATTTTTAGTGAATCAAAAAGTGAATGGTCAAGAAGCGTATGCCCAGGCACAACAGTTAGAGACGGATTTACAATTAATCAATACGTATAATGTCATCATTAAGAGTCCTGCTATTTTAAACAAAGTTATTGATAAGCTTGAGCTAAACATTACAACAGAAATGTTGGCTGAGCAAATAATCGTAACAAGCGAAAGTAACTCCAAAGTGGTTAATATTAAAGTTTTAAATACGGATTTAGAAAAAGCAGTTACCATCTCGAATACAGTTGCTACTGTATTTAAAGAAGAAATCCCGAAACTAATGAGTGTTGATAATATAAATATTTTATCGGAGGCAAAAATAAGTAAAGATTCTAGCCCTGTGAAACCAAATAAATTACTCAATATAGTCTTGGGTACCGTAATTGGGTTTGTAATTAGTGTAGGGTTTGCTCTATTGTTGGAGTTTTTAAATACAACAATAAAGACTGAGTCGGATATTGAAGATTTAGCATTGCCTGTTATGGGGTTGGTTGGTGCTTTTCCCACCGAAAAAAATTATAAATCCCGTAAAGCTAGGAGGACATAGAAATGCTTCGTTCCAAAAAGAAAAAGAACCAGAAACTATTAACAAAACCGCGTCAACTTATTACAGTTTTAGATGCAAAATCAATGATTTCTGAGCAATTTAAGACCATTCGTACGAATATTAAGTTTGCTATGCCAAAGCAAGGTCTTAAAACGATATTAGTTACGTCTTCTATACCAGGTGAAGGAAAGTCAACAAATGCTGCCAATCTTGGTGTTGTTTTTGCACAAGAAGGAAAACGGGTATTGCTCGTAGATGCTGATATGCGTAAACCGACATTGCATAATATATTTAATATTATCAATATATTTGGGTTATCATCACTATTAGAAAGAAAATGTCAGTATGATGAAGTATTACAGGGCACATCTGTGGAAGGGTTGTTTATCATTACAAGTGGACCAACCCCGACGAATCCAGCAGAATTACTGTTATCCTCTACTATGGATAGTTTTTTAGAAGCGGTGAATCATCAATTTGATCTTATCATTTTCGATACCCCCCCGCTATTACCTGTAGCCGATGCTCAAATTTTATCTAATAAATGCGATGGTTCGTTATTAATCGTTGGTGCGGGTGTTGTAGAAAAAGAGGATGTAAGAAAAGCGAAAACACTCTTAGAAGCTTCGAAAGCCAACATTATTGGTGTTGTGTTAAATAAATATAGCATGCCGAAAAGCCAATATTATTATCAATATACAGATAATTGAAATTTAATAATTTATCTTAGTCGCAAATCCAGGATGAGTTTGCGTTTTATTTTGCGATTTACTAGGAGTAGATGGTAAACTAAAAGGTGCTAATTAAAGAAAGAGTGGTCTTGTCAAATGAAAGTACTATTTATTGGAGATATCGTTGGTTCGATTGGCCGCGATGCAGTGGAAAAATATTTACCACGCTTAAAGAGAAAATATAACACAGACGTTGTTATTGCCAATGGTGAAAACGCAGCGGCAGGTCGTGGCATTACACGTAATATTTATAATGATTTGTTACAAATGGGTGTGGATGTTATTACGATGGGTAATCACACTTGGGATAATAAAGATATTTTTGATTTTATTGATGATGCAGAGTATTTAATACGCCCGGCGAACTTTTCAAATGAGGCACCAGGTAAAGGAATGGTACAAATTTCGAAAAACGGTGTGACATTATCTGTAATTAATCTACACGGTCGAGTATTTTTACCTCCTCATGAGGATCCATTTGCGATGGCTGAGAAATTAATCGAAGAAGCACATAAAACGTCACCACTTGTATTCGTGGATTTCCATGCAGAAGCGACAAGTGAAAAAATTGCTCTTGGATGGCACTTAGATGGAAAGGCTTCAGCAGTCGTTGGTACACATACACATGTGCAAACAGCCGATGCACGTATTTATCCAAATGGAACAGCCTATATTACGGATGTTGGAATGACAGGTCCATACGATGAAATCTTAGGGATGACGAAGGAAAGTGTCATTTATAAATTCCAAACAAACATGCCATCTCGTTTTGAAGTGCCTAAAAAAGGACGCGATGTGTTAAGTGGCTTCTTTGTAGAGATTGATGATAAAACAGGAAAAGCCCTACATTGTGAACGAGTATATATAAACGAAGATTATCCATTCCAAGCATAAAACGAGAAACTATTGTGTATGAAAACATGTACAATAGTTTTTTTTTGTTCAAAAATTGCCTCGAGGAGTCGCCTGGCCTCCACTTCAATCAACTTATCCGCATGACATACGTTTTAACAAAATGACATCCAACTTTTTTAGTTTGAGCGGGACCTTTTCAGGAGTTATCGCCCAACTTTTAAATTTTATCTACCAACTTGCACGTTTTATCTACCAACTTCTGAATTTTATCGACCAACTTTCGCGTTTTATCACCTAACTTTTAATTTTTATCGACGTCCACCTTCCGAAGAGCAAGAAGCGTTCATTCTTAATTGCACAAATTGGAGTCGAAGGCTACTCGGCGAGACCCTGAGGCCAACACGATGTTGGTGTCATAGGACGTGACGCACTCAGCCTTCGTTCTTTTAGCGGAGGAAGCGGCCCACAGGAAGCCTTGCTCTGCAAGAAAGCGAAGCGACAGCATCAACAAAGCGAGTAGCCTGGAACGAAAATCATCCGTGGTAGTGCCATGGAGTCTTAATTTATTTCATTGACAAAGTAATTCTTGGTATAAGTTTTCAGTCTTTTTAGATTGTTTCGATATATAAGAAATGAAAATAGTCTATTTTCTTCCTGCCGAGCATAAAATGACCTATCGACAATAACTTAAGGTCCAAAAAAAAGGGGGACATGAGTTGTTGAGCGTAAATAATATTCGCGAAACGGGGAGGAATAATTGTGGATTCATTAAAAGTATCATCACGCTCTAATCCAAATTCAGTTGCAGGTGCATTAGTCGCGGTAATCAGAGAAAAAGGGCAAGCAGAAATGCAGGCAGTTGGGGCAGGTGCACTTAACCAAGCCGTGAAAGCAGTAGCCATTGCACGCGGATTTGTAGCGCCAAGTGGCACAGATTTAATTTGCGCCCCGGCGTTTGCCGATATTTTAATTGCTGGTGAGGAACGTACAGCTTTAAAGCTCCTTGTGGAAAAACGTATTCGATAAAAAAGTAATGAAGTAAAATGCCTTGCACATAATAAGTTGCAAGGCATTTTTTTCGTTTAAATAGATTGCGTAGTTCATCTTTACATATTCACATGTTAAATGGCTCATAACCGAAGGGTTGTGGAATGGAGCAGAAAAGTTACAATTTTGAGAGAATTTTTACTATTAAACAGTTAAAATATGTATAATGAGTGTTAAATTGAGTAAAGCAAAAAGGGGGATGAGTGTTAATGGATTACTTTTCTTTGATAGCTATTATGTTTGTCGCACTTATTGGCTGTGCTATATATGATATAAAAAAGAAAAATGATGTAAAACTTGAACAAATCAAGTTAGAACGAGAAAAAGTAGCTTTGGAACAAAATAGATTGGAAATTGAGAAAAAAACGGATTAATTAATTAATGATTCATCTAAAGAATATTGTCTCGATATGGACGCAAAGAAATGGGGAAAGTAGTATGTTTATAGTTAGAACAGCTATTTTATGGATTATTATTTCAACTATCATTAATGCATATTTAATGACATTACCTAAACCTGTTTTACGAAAAAGAGATTATCCGGCTAACTATCTAATTAAACGAAATAATAGGATAGGTATACAAAACAGAAGGGAATGTGCAGCATTTTCAACAGCATATGTGTTGCGTCATTTTGGAATAGTGGCAGATGGTGAAGAGTTATATCCTAATTTCCCTAGTAAAACAAGAGCGGGCAATGTATATCCAAAGGGAATCCGTACGGTGTTAAGAGAAAAGGGATTTCAAACAAACTACTACAAAGGGAATATAAATACATTAAAGTACGAAGTTAGTAAAGGAACTCCCGTAATTGTTTTTATTAAAGTGCATCAGAATCGTAATAATTTACATTTTGTCCCTGTCGTAGGATATGACAAGGAGTATTTCTACCTTGCAGAATCATTAAGGCACCTGTTGAATTGTAATGATGAAAACAATAGCTACAATAGAAAAGTCCCTATTAATGAATTTAGGGAATTGTGGAATGTAAAAAATATTAATATGCTTTTTTATAGCAATACTTACATAACCGTAGACGCCACACAGAGCTAATATTAATGATGAAGAATTTTATTTGGATACACGGAGAAAAATACCGAAAATTGATCGAGCCTTATTAGTTTTTAATAATCAATTTTTGTTAAAAATATTTTTACTCTGGTTAGTTGTGCGATCGGGTGCTTTAGTTGTATAGAAGTTGTGAAGACTGATGATTCTTTGGAATTTTTTTATTGAGCCGATGCTTTTGTAGAGGAAGCAAAGCGTCAGCAACCATTACACTAAGGTGAAATTGCTGCTTGGCTGTTTTAAAATTACAACTTCTTGAACAAGATTTTCAGTCAAAGGTCTGATTTTCGTTTAAATCGGGGAATAACAATAGTGTAGTCTGTTTCTTCGTGTTAAACTTATGAAGGAAAAATAATAGTATACACATTGGATCTAAGGAGTTGTTGACATGTTACATCAGCTTTCATGGAAAGTCGGTGGGCAACAGGGTGAAGGGATTGAAAGTACAGGAGAAATTTTCTCAATGGCAATGAATCGTTTAGGTTATTTCCTATATGGTTATCGTCATTTCTCTTCTCGAATTAAAGGTGGCCATACGAATAATAAAATTACAGTTCGTCCAACAGAAGTGCGTTCAATTGCGGATGATTTAGATATTTTAGTGGCGTTCGACCAAGAAACAATCGACGTCAATTATAAAGAACTAACAGAAACAGGCATTATTTTAGCGGATTCAAAATTTACTCCAGTGCAGCCAGAAGATTCAAAAGCGCCATTATTTGCAGTACCTTTTACAGAGGTAGCCGCAGAGTTAGGCACTTCGTTGATGAAAAATATGGTGGCGATCGGAGCAACAGCTTCCTTGCTAAATTTAGAGGACGAAGTGTTCCAAAATGTTGTAGATGATATTTTTGGCAAAAAAGGCGAAGAAGTTGTTCAGAAAAATATGGAGGCCATTGCACGTGGTCATGAATTAATGAATGAGCTTTTAGGCGATCGCGTAGGTGAATGGGCTTTAGCACCAGCAGATGGTAAACGCCGTATGTTTATGATTGGGAACGATGCAATAGCTCTAGGTGCGCTTGCAGCTGGGACACGCTTTATGGCAGCCTACCCAATTACACCAGCTTCTGAGATTATGGAATACCTTATTAAAAAATTACCGAAATTCGGTGGTACGGTTATTCAAACAGAAGACGAAATTGCTGCAGCGACAATGGCAATTGGGGCAAACTTTGGTGGTGTTCGTTCCTTTACAGCTTCTGCTGGTCCTGGTCTTTCTTTAATGATGGAAGCACTTGGACTTTCAGGTATGACAGAGCAGCCACTAGTTGTTGTTGATACTCAACGTGGCGGTCCATCAACAGGATTACCAACAAAACAAGAGCAATCAGATTTAATGGCCATGTTATATGGTACGCATGGTGAGATTCCAAAAGTAGTGATTGCTCCTTCTACAATGGAAGAAGCATTCTTTGACACAATTCAAGCGTTTAACATTGCCGAGGAATTACAATTACCAGTTATTTTAATGACTGATTTGCAATTATCTCTTGGTAAACAATCTGTGGAACCATTCGATTACAGTAAAATTGAAATTCGTCGCGGTAAAATTGTTACAGACGACATTGAAGAAGCGGCTGATAAAGCATACTTCAAACGTTATGAAAATACGGAAGACGGTATTTCACCACGTGTGCTACCTGGTACGTTAAACGGTATTCACCATGTAACAGGGGTTGAGCACGATGAAACAGGTAAACCATCTGAAGCGACTGGTAACCGTCAAGTACAAATGGATAAACGTTTCCGTAAGCTAGCGGCCTTGAAATTTGAAAATCCAGTCTATTCAAATGTGCCACACGAAGAAGCTGACATTTTATTAGTAGGCTTTAACTCAACACGTGGAGCTATTGAAGAAGTACAAGAACGATTAAATGCTCAAGGGTTGAAGGTGAATCATGCACATATTCGTTTAATTCACCCATTCCCATCTGCTGAATTGGCACCGCTTGTAGCAAAAGCGAAAAAAGTAATCGTAGTGGAAAATAACTATACAGGTCAATTAGCTAATATTATGAAGATGAATATTGGTGGTCACGATAAAATCGAGACGATTACAAAATATAATGGTACACCATTCTTGCCAGGTGAATTAGAAAATCGTGTGAAGGAGTTGACTCGCTAATGGCAACATTTAAGGATTTTCGTAATACAGTGAAACCAAACTGGTGCCCAGGATGTGGGGACTTCTCTGTTCAAGCAGCGATTCAGCGCGCCGCGGCTAACGTTGGAATTGAACCAAACGAGCTAGCTGTGATCTCTGGGATTGGCTGTTCTGGTCGTATTTCAGGCTACATTAATTCGTACGGTTTCCATGGTATTCATGGTCGTGCATTACCAATTGCACAAGGCTTAAAAATGGCTAACCGTGACTTAAACGTTATCGCTTCTGGTGGTGACGGCGATGGTTTTGCAATTGGTATGGGTCATACTATCCATGCTATCCGTCGTAATATTGACATCACATACGTTGTTATGGATAACCAAATCTATGGTTTAACTAAGGGGCAAACTTCTCCGCGTTCTGCTGCAGGATTTATTACAAAATCTACGCCAGGTGGTGCGATTGAACCGTCATTAAAACCGTTAGAAGTCGCTTTAACAAGTGGAGCTACATTTGTGGCACAAGGTTTCTCAACAGATATTAAAGAATTAACAGCTTTAATTGAAGCAGGCATTAATCATAAAGGCTTCTCATTCATCAACGTATTCTCACCATGTGTTACGTATAACAAAGTGAACACGTACGATTGGTTCAAAGAAAACTTAACGAAGCTTGCTGATATCGAGGACTATGACAATTCTGACCGCGGTATGGCCATGCGTACAGTAATGGAGCATGAAGGTTTAGTAACAGGTATTATTTATCAAGATACTGAAACAGCTTCTTATCAAGAAAAAGTACCAGGCTATTCAGAGCTACCATTAACGGATATCGATATTAAAATGAGCGAAAATGATTTTAATGAGTTAGTAAAAGAATTTATGTAAATCAAATTTTATATTGCATGACAAAAAGCATTTGGGATACTTCCAAATGCTTTTTGTGTTTTCGAAAGACTGTTATGTCAATTGTTGCTGTCGCTCTGCTTTCGCACAGATAAAACATTTGTTGCTGTCGCTTCGCTTTCGCACAGATAAAACATTTGTTGCTGTCGCTTCGCT